>CAJXMD010000021.1 GCA_913056165.1 uncultured Halieaceae bacterium | reverse complement strand
CAACGGCAAAATCAATCGCCCGCTGATCCTCGGGCGACCCCATGACATAACCACCGCCATGAATCCAGAGAAGGGCAGGCTGATTAGCGCGGTGGCTTCTGCGATACACATAAAGCGGTACCTCGGCCTCATCCGTTTTCAAGGTCCGGATGTCCTCGATCAAGCCATCGGGTTTCACCACGTCACGACTCTGCGCAATCACCTCCCGCACTTCAGCCAAGCCCTCTAGAGAAACCTCAAGAGGCGGGAAGACGTCCAGTAACGGTGATAACTCGGGATCGATTCGGGCGTAGTCTAGTTCCACAACATTCTCGCTTAGTGTTTGATAGAAATCGGACTAATCTTTACAGCCCTTTGGCAAGCTCATTGATTTGATCAATCAAACTTTGAGGTACCTCAATTCCTTCGACCCCATGTTGGGCTCGTAATGCGGCCCGACGCTCTCCGGGAACGCGCACCTCGTTGCCTTCCGTCATCGCGGCCACCATGGTCTCAAGGTGCTCGACAAATCCTTCACTGTAAAAAGCAGGATCCATGGCAATGATGGTCTGCCCCACATTGGGCGGCCCGCCCTCGGTAGTTGCAAACATGGAAGCTTCGTAAGAGCAGTGGCTGCCGGTGAGAACCCCCCCAAGAATATCGACCATCAATCCCAACCCAAATCCTTTGGGGCCGCCCACCGGCAGCTGCGCACCCTTTAACCCTGCGGCAGGATCAGTCGTTGGATTACCCTCTGCATCGATGGCGTGACCCGGTTCGATCTCCCTACCCTCGGCGGCGGCCCGCACAAGATTAACGCGCGCGGTGGACGCGGTGGCCATATCAACCACTAAAGGCTCTTCTGTGGCTCGGGGCGCACCGAAAGCAAAAGGATTTGTGCCGAAGAAAGGCACCTTACCTCCGTGGGCTGCTACAGCTTTCGAGCTATTGGCAAACATTAAAGACACCAATCCCTCCCGGGCCAAGCGTCGCACGAACCAACCCAGGACGCCTGCAGAGGACGAATGATGAATCGACATCAGGCCCACGCCCTGCTCCCGCGCAGTCTCAATTAAACGCTGCTCGCCAATCATGTAGGCGTGATGACAGAAGCCGTAATCTGCATCTATTACGGTTGCGGCGGCCGAGGTCTTGACGATCTTTGGCTGTGCGTGCGCCTTCACTTTGCCGCAGTGAAGATGTTTCAAATACAGATGCATGTACCCCAAGCCAACGTTGCGAATACCCTCCGCTTCCGCATCGGCTATTTCCCCTGCAACGATACGCGCCTGCTCCTCACTGGCACCGGCTTGGGTGAGAGCGTCGTAACAGAGGGTTTCTATATCGGCGAGAGAAAGCTGTGGCATGGGGTTCTCCTGTCTTGTCTCTGCATTGTGTCAAAAATTACAAGCTATCGGGTGGGTTGTCCCAATGAGGACCGATGTTTTGTGAAAACCCCAGAAACAGGCCATCAAACGGCTAGTGCAGGGCTTTTCAGAGATACTTGATTTGGGTTCGCAGACTTGAAATACCCCGGTACTGGGGTATCATGCGCCCCTTCGCGCCTGTAGCTCAGCTGGATAGAGTACCTGACTACGAATCAGGCGGTCGCACGTTCGAATCGTGCCAGGCGCGCCATATAACTCAAAGAGGATCAACAGCTTACGGCGTTGGTCCTTTTTTGTGCGCTGGGAAGACCCGTGACACGGGTTAATGGCGGGTTAAAAACGACCCTTTTTCGATTATCTGCACGCCTGCTTGGTTGCGGCGCGCACATGGTTGCACGGAGGGGCTACCCGCTGCCCCTGGGGGCGAAACCAAACGCCGCGCTGCTTTAGGTGACTCCAGTGGATAGAAAATTTTTCTCTGGCTAAGGCAACTGCTCCAATCGGACCGGGTAGGCGCCGTTGAGGATTTTGGGGTGGTTAAAGTAGTTTTCGATTTGGGTCAGTTTTTGGTGGCAGTGCCATAAAGCTCAGGGGCAGAGTGGCCGACCTTTACCACGTCAAGGCCGATTGGCCGCACCAAGACTCGTGTGGACACACGATGACTATGGTCTAAATTATCTTGGGAGTAAATCAATAACTCGAAGCCGGTTTGGTCGATCAGCCATGCGCATCGAGATGCTTGCCAGCCTTCTCGGGTCCGTCAGTTGCTCACGACGATTGCAACAACACCGCGGCTCACTCATTGAGTATTGTCTTTGTGTGCTCACCAAGCATGGGCGGGGGCAGCTCATATTTTACTGGGGTGCGCGACAACTTAATCGGATTCCCGACAAGTTTGATTGTCCCCGCTTCAACGTGTTCCATCTCAATGACCATCTCGCGTGCTCTAATCTGTTTATTCGAGAAGACGGCGTCAATGCTATTGATTGGACCCGCGGGTACGTTGTTCGCCTGACATAGCGATAGCCAGATAGCGGATTTTTGAGTTTTAAAACAGCCTGAGAGAATTTCCGTCAGTGTTTCGCGGTTCCTCACTCTTTGGGCGTTGGTCACGAACCTGGAGTCGCTTGCTAACTCTGGTTTGCTGACGATTTCGCACAAACGTGAGAACTGCTGATCGTTTCCAACGGCGAGGATAAAGTGGCCATCGGCGGTGGCGAAGCTCTGATAAGGGACGATGTTGGGATGAGCGTTTCCCAGTCGGCCGGGTATCACCCCTCCCACAAGGTAGTTCGTAGCCTGGTTCGCCAGGCATGCCGCAGTAACGTCAAGTAGAGCTATGTCGATGTACTGGCCTTTGCCCGAGCGCTCTCGCTCATGTAATGCGGCTAGTATTCCGTTACTCGCATAGAGTCCTGTAAGGATGTCGGACAGTGCGACCCCGACTTTCTGCGGTCCTGCACCGGGTTCGTCATCGCGTTCACCAGTAACGCTCATGAGGCCACCCATGGCTTGGACCAGAAAGTCGTATCCTGGCAGGTCTCGGTACGGACCCGTCTGACCGAAGCCCGTGATAGAGCAGTAGACCAGACGGGGATTGGCCGCCGAGAGTGTCTCGTAATCGATACCCAGTTTGCCCGTGGTCCCGGCCTTGAAATTCTCCAAAACCACATCTGCCTTGCGGGCAAGATTAATTAACGCAGCTCTGCCCTGATCACTCTTCAAATCGATTGCGATAGAGCGCTTGCCTCGATTGGCGCATAGGTAGTAGGCGGATTCACCACCCTCGGGTCCGGTCCATGGAGGTCCCCATTGACGGGTATCATCACCGTGGGCTGGATTTTCAATTTTGATGACGTTGGCTCCCAGGTCTGCCAACAGCTGGCTTGCCCAGGGCCCGGCAAGTATCCGCGATAGGTCCAGGACGGTGATACCGTCTAATGCTCCCATTTCAATTGCTCCTAAAACGCGGGTATGTCTGTTTGCGTGCGGCCAAGTATCAGCGCGTGGATGTCGTGGGTGCCCTCGTAAGTGTTTACGACTTCCAGGTTCATCATATGGCGCATAACAGGGTACTCATCGGAAATGCCGTTGCCACCCAGCATATCGCGTGCCTGCCGAGCCACCTGCAGTGCCTTGCCACAGGAATTGCGCTTGATCAGGGATATGAGTTCGGGCGCGATGCTGTCGCTATCCATAAGTTGTCCAGCTCGGAGACAACCTTGAAGCCCCAGAGAGATCTCGGTCTGCATGTCGGCCAGCTTAAGTTGTATTAGCTGGTTAGCCGCGAGGGGCCGACCGAACTGTTTACGTTCCATCGTGTAGTCGCGGGCCGCGTGCCAACAGGTCTCAGCGGCGCCGAGTGCGCCCCAAGCGATGCCGTAGCGGGCGTTGTTCAGGCACCCGAAGGGGCCCTTTAGCCCCTCTACGCCGGGCATGAGTTGATCCTCACTGACGAAGACTTCATCCATGACGATCTCGCCGGTGACGGATGCGCGTAGTGCCAGTTTCCCTTCAATCTTCGGTGCACTGAGCCCCTCCATACCCTTCTCGAGAATGAAGCCGCGAATCTTGCCATCGTCAGTCTTTGCCCAGACCACGAATACGTCGGCGATAGGGCTATTGCTAATCCACATCTTTGCGCCACTGATGCGGTAACCGCCATCCACAGTCTCTGCCCGGGTCACCATACTGCCGGGATCGGAGCCATGATCGGGTTCCGTGAGGCCAAAGCAGCCGATCCACTCTCCTGTTGCAAGCCGTGGCAGATATTTCTCTCGCTGGGGTTCTGTGCCGTACGCATAGATGGGGTACATAACCAGCGATGACTGAACACTGAGCATCGAGCGGTAGCCTGAATCCACGCGTTCGATTTCTCGCGCCACGAGTCCATAGCTTGTGTAATCGACACCCGGGCAGCCGTAGCCTTCAATCGTAGAACCCAACAGACCAAGTTCGCCCATCTCGCGGAAGATATCCGGGTCGGTTTCCTCGCGGCGATATGAGGCCTGAACCCTTGGCTGCAGTCTTTCTTGCGCATATTGGGCGGCTGTATCACGCACCATGCGCTGTTCGTCAGTAAGTTGCTTTTCGACAAGGAAAGGATCTCTCCAATCCATATGTCTCCAGCCTGTTCTTGGTTTTGCAACTGCGTTCATCGCGTAGTCTCGGTTAGAGGAGTAGCGACAAATTAGCATCGGCTGTACCATATTAAAAATATATTAAAAATATTGAAAGGATATATAAAAGATATGGATTTAAAGCGTCTCAAAGTGTTTGTGACAGTCGTCGAGCAGGGCGGCTTCAGCGCGGCCGCTAGGGTGCTTCACATGGCTCAGCCAGCGGTTAGCATCGCTATTATGAAGCTCGAGGAGGAATTGGGCGTCTCGCTTTTTGATCCAGCTGTAAACCGTAGGCAGCTAACTCATGAAGGAGAACACCTTCTTCAGCATGCGACACACGTTTTGCGAGAAGTCGAAGTGTTGCAGGAGGAGTTGAATGGTTTGCGCGGAATGTTGGTTGGCCAACTATCATTGGCTTGTCCTTCTATACTCGCAACGTACTTTCTGCCCGGTTTGCTCGGAATGTTTATGACAGAGCACCCACAGTTAACAGCTTCTATCTCGCAGTATGGAACTAAAGACATAGAGCAGAATTTGCGAGGTAGGATGATTGACCTGGGCGTTATCGTGGGCGAATTGCCAGAGAATCACTCGGAGTTAGAGGTGGTGCCTTTAATCCAGCAGAGGCTTTGCTTGGCAGTTAACGAAAAACATAAGTTTGCTCATCGATCATATGTTCGATACACCGACGTCCACCGCCTGCCGATGTTCATTTACGAGTCGGGTTATTACATTCGAGATGCATTTATGCATGAATGCAACCTCGCAGGAGCGGAGCCGGATCTAAGGCTGCAGGCAAATTTCTTGCCGCTACTACTTCAAATGGTACGGGATGGAGGAGGTGCAACTCTGGGTTTAGAGTTGATGCGAGAGCGTGAGACCGACTTGCGGTTATTGCCGCTTGTGCCTGCCACGAAAGTGCAACTGATGCTTGCCAAGCCAAAAAACAAAACACTATCGGTCACAAATCAAGCGTTTTTTGATTGGATGAAGTCTTACTTAGATGCCTAGCCGGGGCCCCCTAAAAATGAATCAGAATCGCTTGCAATAATTATTCATATGAATAAATAATGTGGGCATAGGGAGTGATTGCTCCAATTCCAAGCTTGGGTTTATGAATGGTAGAGTGTGAGATAAACGGTGAGAGTAAAAGCGTCGAGGCAGATGGCGCCACACCACTACTCTGGATACTAAGAGACGAGTTAGGGCTCAAGGGCACGAAATTTGGTTGTGGTGCTGGGTTATGTGGCGCGTGCACCGTCCATGTCGATGGGGTGGCAGTAAGGAGTTGCATAACACCTTTGATTTCTGTCTCGGGAAAGAAAGTCACAACCATTGAGGGGATCGACAATAGCGGCGAGCACCCTCTGCAACGACATTGGATCAATTCTAGGGTGCCACAGTGTGGATACTGCCAGTCTGGAATGATCATGGCCGCCGCCGCTCTGCTTGGTTCAGTAAAGTCCCCAAGCGAGGCCCAAGTTCGGGAGGAAATTACGAACCTTTGCCGCTGTGGAACATACAACCGTATCGTTGAAGCGGTTCAGGCTGCAGCGAAAGATATGAGCGTGGAATAAACGTGCGGATCTCTCGACGTCGCTTATTGAGTGGGTCTGCCATTATCGCGACAGGAACGCGTTTTGCGATAATTTTGCCCGTATTTGGCAGTAGAGACGCGACTGCTATCTCCAGCAATGAAGCTGTTGACCTACTCTCGTGGGTGGAGATTAAGCCTGATAATTCGGCGGTGATACGGATACCACAAACGGATATCGGTCAGGGGATAAACACCACGCTGGCCCAGATTATTGCAGAAGAGATGGACCTTGATTGGGCCAGAGTGTCAACCAAAGCTTATGATCCTCGAGTAAACGCAGAACGGCAGAACCCTTACATATGGACGACTACACTTGGAAGCTCGTCGGCGCACTATTTGTATGAGCCTGTCAGACTCGCTGCAGCGACCATTAAAAAAAAGCTGATATCAGCGGCAGCGCTCCAACTAAAGGTTGCTCCTGAGCACCTACATGCCGATCAGGGGCATGTCGTGCATGCAAAAACAGGTCGGCGAATACCGTTCTCGAAAGTTGCGGCATCGGCCGCTGAACTTCAGCTATCAGAGCAATTGCCTGTCGAGTACAAGCCTGTCGCCCAGCGGCGTTTGATTGGCTCCTCGGTACCGGCACTTGAACTGAAGGCGATGACTGCGGGCGAAAAGCGATTCGGGATAGATGTCGATGTTCCAGGCATGAGGTTTGCGGCGATCTCGCAGAGCCCTGTGTACGGTGCAAAGCTATTAAAAGTAGAAATGGAAGGCATAAGAAAGCTTTCCGGAAACCCATCTGTTGTTAGGGTAAGTGGCAAAACAATTGGTTTCAACTCGCCGGTTCCAGAGGGTGAGGATCCGGATCTATGGGCAGCAGAGGTACGTTGCGATGATGCGATAGCGGTAGTAGCTGATACTTGGTGGCAGGCTAAGACCGTGTTGGAAGGTCTCGACATCACTTGGTCGAGTAGTAAGCATCGAGCCCTGTCGAGTGAGAAAATGTTCGTAGAGTTCGCTCAACGTGTTAACAGTGTGCTGCCGAAGTCAGGAGGGCAGGGTAACTTTGAGAGGGCAATGAGTCGGGCAGATCAAAAGCTCTCCGCGCTTTACAGCTATCCTTATGTCGAAGCGGCGCCACTGGAGCCAATGAACTGTACGGCCCTCGTTGACGATAACGGCGTGCAGCTTTGGACCAACAGTCAGTTTCCTGATGACGCTTGGCGGATCGCCTTCGAGACGACCGGAGTAGATCCAAATGATGTCACTTTACATCTCATGGCAGCGGGCGGCGGCTTTGGACGTAGACTGCACAACGACATCGTTTACCAAGCTATTCAGATTGCCAGTCAACACAGAGGCATTCCGATAAAGCTTTTGGCCACGCGTGAAGAGTCGATGAAGCATAGTTATTACTCTCCGCTGACTGTAGCCAAATTCGATGCGGCGGTAGGCTCTGACGGCACGGTGGACGGCTGGCGATGTCGCGTCGCCAGCTCATTTGCTCCGGATCAATCCTATGGTGCTACACGCCTACCTTTTGTAGTGCCTAATACTCACTTTGAATATGAGCGGCACATGTCAGTGCCAGTCCCATTTGGTTGGGTGCGTGGCGTCGGATTTGCACAGCACCTGTGGATGAACTTCAGTTTTCTTGATGAGATTCGCCTTGCTATCGGCGCCGATGCAATCGGATTTTTCCGAGCTCACCTTGATCCAAGTCGGATACCTGAGGATGTTGATGAATACGATCTTGCTGTTGATCGAGCACTGCGTACACGGAGAGTACTGGATTACTGTGTCGAAAAAGGGGGCTGGTCAAACGAAAAGCCGCCAGGTGTTGGCCGGGGAATCTGCGCTTCAGACTCTGATTATTATCCGGGCTTTGGGTCTTCGACCAAAGCAGCTATGGTTGATATCGTCTTGGATAAAAAGCGCTCACTGACTGTCAACAGAGTATTCATTGCCATCGACGCCGGTACGGTTATTAACCCCGATATTGTCAAAGCGCAGCTCGAGGGTGGAGTCGCATTTGCTTTATCTACTGCTCTTTATAGTGAGATAAGTGTAAAAAATGGCAGCGTAGAACAGAGCAACTTTCACGACTATCCCGTTTTAAGAATGAAAAAGATGCCGCGAGTTGAAGTCGCCATGATTCCCTCTGATAGCACTCCCCTTGGAGTTGGTGAAGATGCCGTCCCCATCACAATAGCAGCTTTGGTGAACGCTATCGTAGATGCCGGTGGGCCGAGGATTAGGCGATTGCCAATATCTCGAGAGATTCGGCTAGAAGATTCCTAGTCGGTATCAAGTGAAGCCAAGTAAGCGATGATTGCCCGCCGGTCGCTCTCGTCCGCGATACCACCAAACGCCATACTAGTGCCGGGGTAGATTTCTCTCGGATTCTTGATAAATTGGTCAAGCCGCGCCACTGACCACACCCCATTTTGCTGCATTAATACACTTGTGTACGGGAAGCCTTGCACGGAACCCACAGTTCTTCCAAGGACGCCCTGCAAGTGTGGGCCTGCAGATGAGGGAAGACTGGTGTTGACGCTGTGACATACGCCGCAGCTTGAGAACAGACGACGCCCTCGCTCAATTATATGCGGATCGGAAGGTAGATCTTTTCGGTCTTCATTGGAAATTTCGGCGGCGGTATTGGTGTCGCTGGTTGAGTTAATTGACGTTATTGCATTGTCTGTTTCTCGGCTACACGCGTTCTGTAAAAAAGCAACGATCACCGCGCATACCGAGACCTTAGCCAGGCGCTTTGATCTAGCCAGCATAGCTCTTCTCCATGCGAAGATGAGCTTCTCTGGCAGCGCGTATGCCACTTTCCACTGCGCCGTCAATGTACTCATGCCATCCGTCGGCGGTAGCTGCACCTGCAAAAAACAGTTGACCCTCCGGTTTCGCCATATCCTTGTACTTGCTGAACCAACCGACTCTATAGGAGGGCCACGCTTGCTTAGAGTAGGGATCCGTTACCCAATTATATGGAGCGACGTCGGTAAGCTCCGCATTAGGATGGATTTTCCTAAGCTCTGCTGCGACGGCATCAAAGCTGTTTAAGTCTATAAGGGACTGCCTACCTAAAGTGGCTTTAAGTATGGTGCCTGTCTCGTCGCTAAACTCCTCAGTTTGCACTGCGTTGAATGGATTTGGGTCATCGCAGAAGCAGAACGTGTTCCCCAAGTTGTTAGTAGTGCGCATGTAGATATTGGCGCCGTCTGACATTTCGGCATTGTCTATAAAAGCCTGCTTTTCTTTTGATAAGCCAGATTTAAAGTTGATGTCCGGGTACACCTTTGTTGGCAGAGTGAATATGGCCGTGCTGGCCGTTACCAGTTCCCCATCGCTTAGTTTGATTGAAACGGAGTCACCATGATCGGTAACTTCTTGTACCACTGCTCCAAGTCGAACGGTTGCACGGCTGTCATCCAAGATCGCCTGAACCAATGCGCTGGTTCCTCCAGAATCAATATGCCAATGTTTTTCCGAGTCGGTAAAGGTGAAGGTGTCCCAAGACGCTAGCGCGAAAAGTTTCACAAAGCTCGTATAACTGAACTCGGAAATTGGCGCGCCGGCATAAAGTGTTAGTTCAGCCCTAAGTGAAGCAATCTGAAGCTCGTCGAGGTCCAGCGATAGGAGATGCTCCTCCGCCGAGATAGATTCAAGTTTGTGTAGTGTTTCATTGAAAAACGGATCATAGGGTTTTGGAAACAGAGATCTTGAATCGGCGCAAAATTTGTTGAATGCCGAAGTATATTTTTCGTCAAAAGTACTAGGCGCAATGTTTTTTACAGTGCCGTCTCCCAGCATAATGTAGGAGGCATCGAGGTCGTAAAGTGGTACTTCGGCAAATCCAAAGCCATAACGCTGCATCTCAGCAAATACATGGGGTTGTACCCAATGGACCGATGAGCCGCCAAGTTCGATTTGTCTGCCGAGAAACTGACTCGTAAAAACTCTACCACCAACTCGCGGTCGAGCCTCCAGTACGATGACTCGCCATCCTTTAGCCGCTAACTCTCTGGCGGCTGTTGCCCCGGCAAATCCTGCCCCTACAATGACCACATGGTAGCCATTATCTTTGTCTCGTACATTACGATCTGGGTTTTCGTCGGCGCAGCTTGTCAATGCCAGACCAGCCGCCGTAGCGGCACCCGTTTTCAAAAATAGTCTACGATCCAACGGATCTCGGTTTGAGAGTTTATGCATGGGTCTTCTGAGCCTCCATTGCTGATCTACTATCAAATATAGTTTTCTTTAGTCTGGCGCTCGTTTGTCGCCGTAGATGCGCCCAAGCGAGTTGCTTGCCAATAGCGTCGATGGGATATCTTGGCCATTTCACTGGCTTTCTATTAATAAACCAGAAATCGGTGAGACTGCTCTGTTTCCCGAGTAGTAAGTGTGCAGCGGTCTTTCCATGGAGATGACTCAAGGCTAATCCGTGTCCCCAGCAACCACCGATGTAAATCACTCTTTCATCGCCGATATGAGTTAAATGTGGCACGAGATCTCTTGTGGCCGACATGTGTCCACCCCAGTGTTCGGCCAAGCGGATGCCAGCCAGCGCAGGGAAGATCCGTTTGACGTGATCCAGAGAAACTTGTGATCCCCGGTAATTGTGTATTCCATCCATAGAGCCGTGTTTCGGATGACCGCCAAAGTAGATAAAGAAAAAGAGAATACGCCCGTCGGCTGTTGGTGATAGGTAGTGGAACAGGTCTAGCGAGCTCTCTATGGCATTGCCCCTGTTCCATCCAATTGACTGCCATTGATTCTGCGAGAGTGGCTCTGTAACTGCTGCCAAGGCGCGAACAGGCGCCTGAACCCGCTTCAGCTCTGCGCCAAGAGGACCCTGAAGTAAGTGCGTAAATGCGTTGGTTGCAAGCACAATCTTCTCGGTTGCCACGCAACCCGCTGGTGTCGCCACGCTGATGTGACCTCCGCTGTGGTCAATATGAACTGCGGGGCTATTTTCAAATATGGACACTCCCACGCTTTCCGCAAGTGCTTTCAGACCTCGCACTTGTTTACAGGGATTCAGTAAGCCAAGGTTCGGATCAACAATGGCCGCTTTAAAATTTGTGTTTCCGTTGTATTGCTGGTGAAGCTCTTGCCCCTCAGACCAATGGAGACCTTTGAGACCAAGGTCATCATAGTTCTTATAAAGCGCCGCGAGATCGTTGATCCAACTATCATCAAAGGCTACCCTCATCAGTCCGGGACGTCGGTAGTCAGACTTTATTCCATGATCTGAAATAATTTGGCCGGTATAGGAGACAGCCTCTAAGCCGTAAGTGAGAGCCGCTTGAGATCGTTCAAAGCCGTACCGAGCTCGAATCTTGAGCTGATCCATACCAAATTGAGGCATGATCCAGCCTGCAGCTCTACCACTTGCACCAAAGCCGATTATTTCTGACTCGATCAGTATTACTCTGGTGCTACTGTCCTTTGCCAGATGCCAAGCGGTGGAGAGACCTGCTATGCCGCCCCCCACAACCAAAACATCACAAGTTTTCGCACCACGTAATGAGGCACTTGCGTTATATGCGCCATAATCCGCTAACCAAAATGACTTGCCAGCGTGAGGACTGGATGTTTCGCCCCGTCGCGGCTGACTTAAGTGGGTCGTTAGCGGCACGATGGTGTTTTTGATTAAACGGGCAGGTACGCTACTGCTGTTAACTCCACCTTAATGGCTTCACTGGTAAACCCTAATACTTGCATACCTGCAACGGAGGGTGCTTCGCAGCCTTTATAAAAAGCTTGGCGGTATGGAAACAGTTGTTCGTTATATTCATTCATAGGCACGGTATAGTAGATGACCTCGCTAACCACGTCTTGTGGCGAGCCTCCGAAGTGATTCAGCACCTTTGAGAGTTGGGAATAGATGCTCCGCATTTGTAGTCCGGCGTTTTCGGGGTGCAGCTCATTGCCTTGGTCATCCGATGCGGTTAAGCCTCCAATATGGACGTAATCGCCAGATCGTACAGCGATAGAAAAACAGTATTGCTCCTCAATTTGAGGAACCATATGGAAGTGTTCAATCCGTGGCATGGTTATCTCCTTTTTGAGTGATATTTGTGTTCAGACGCCACCGGGCTCGTTATGCCCTTCCACTCCAATTCTTCGTAATACAACAAGTATCAACGCAAGGAGTGCAGGAGCGGGAGCAATCAAAAAAATCACACTAAGCGGGGCCCCAGTGAGCGCTAGAGCTGCTATGCCGGGGCCTGCTGATTGGGCTGCGACATTGACGATGTACATCGCTCGTGTGTACTTATGCTCGGGATCATTTTCGGCGATGAGTGCCATATAGTATGCAAGCCCCATATTCCAAACAGATGCGTAGATCGCAAACGCGATCGTGTACAGCGCCACCGTATCGGCAGAAAACAAGGCATATAGTGATCCGATGAACAATAGCGTTGTGACTATGATCCACTTAATGCGACCACCCATTGCGCCGAATAACGTCGGGACAAGGCTGCCTACCGCGGAAAACACGTATCCTAGGGCCAGAGCATTAGCTACTCCCGATGCTTCCAGCCCATTGGCAATGCCAATTCTTTCTACAAAGCCATAAATCACATTTACGCTGACGCCGAACAAACCGAGCGCGATTATTGCGATTAGGCCAGGTGCAGGAGTGCGCTGCTGACTCTTGCTGTCAAGTCCACTGTTATCCAAGCCTACTCCTGTTGTTGGGCCAGATAGTGATTTTGGAAGAAGCAAAGCCACAAGAATTCCGGCGCCAAGCCAAATCGCTCCTGATCCAAGGCTCGCAGCGAATCCAAAGCTTTCCCGCAACCAATCCAAGAGCCAAACTGCCACGGCGGATAAAGCCATTGCGAGGGCGAGTCCAGCACCAAAAATTCGATCAGGTGCCAAGGACTGAGCGAGGACACATGCAGTAACAGTCGTTATCAAAACGACACCGAAACCGGAGGCGAATCTTACGGCCAATAGAAATGTATAGTTGTCGGCTATTGCCGTTGCCGCATTTGCGATGGTTGCAATCAGCGATGCGACAACTAAGATTTGCCTCCATGAGGTACGGGGCATTAGGAAGAAACCGAAAATCGCGCCGATTACCCCACCAGCTTGGTCGATGGTCTGAACAAAACCTGCCTGTGGCAACGACAGTCCGTGAAAGTCTACGTAGATCCCAATGAAGAACGGAGCTATATCAATCAACACGATTGAGAATGCATAAAGAAGTGCTGCAAGCGTCAGCGTTAATGTAGGGGACGACCCGAGCGTTCGATTCACCTTCATTTTCCCTAGCAATCTATGTTTGTTTATCTTTGCGAAGTGCTTCAATGACCTCGTCTGCTGTGCGAATACCTGACTCTATGGCACCATCAACGAAACCGGCCCAACCACGACCCAGGTAGTCTCCCGCAAAGTGTACTCTGTGTTCCGGCGCGTCGAAGGCCTGGAGAGTTCGTATATTCTGAGTAGGCTTTGGCATATGCCATGTGCCCCTGGAAAACTCGTCGTTATGCCAGTCGTGCCCAGCAGCATCAGTTGCCTCTAACTCAGGATGTAAGTCGGCGAGAACGCGGTTCACTTCCTCTAGATTGTTGGGATCAAACGCAGTGCCGTCTGTACCAAATCCAACATACAGTCGCTCTATTCCCTCGACCCGGATGGGGTTAAGCAGGTTGATGGGCTTCTCGCCCGGTCCGGCAATCACTGCGTGACCCTCGGGCTCTCCAACAGTTTTGAACAATAGCTTCATACCTTTGGCGGCGTGTTCCTCCTGCGAGAGAGCGTGCTTTTCAGCAGCTAGCGGGGGGGTAAAACTCAAATCTTTAAGACAGTTAAAAGGTAGCGCGCAGATGACTCGGCGCGCCCGAATCTTCTTGCCTTCAGTGGTGCTTATCTCTACTGAATTAGGGGATTGTAGAACCTCGCTCACAACATGTTGCAGTCGGATATCCAAATCGGCGTTACTGGCCATAGCGCTAGCGAGGTCACTCATACCTGACTCGATTTTGTATCTAGCAAGACAGTCAATCATCAGAGCGACATCCCAGCCAGATGCAGACCACCAACGCAACTGGGAGAGATAACTAACGTCTTTTGGATGCGCGTTCATTTGTACGGCAATCTCTGACGATAGAAGCAGCTTTGTCTCATCGTCGATATCCAGTTGGTCTATCACGTCCTGTACGCTGAGCGAGTCTAGCTCTTCTGCCGCTTCGAGTTCCTCAAGTTGATATGGACGCTCCAGCAAGTGGCCGTCAGATGACGTCTTTGCGAACGCGTTCCAACCAATACTCAATCGCTCTCTAAAATGGTCGAAGTCGAGTGGTCGGGCCTTGCCGTGCTCGTGCAGTGTGATAGGTGGGAACCATGGATCCTCATGCAGAGAAAGTCCTGATCGCAAAAACTCTTGCCAAACAAATGGTTGAAACCAGTGAATCCATGTGGCGCCGTATTCAATTTTTGTGCCGCTCAGCTCCGAGGTCCAGGCTCTTCCCCCGATGCGGTCGCGGGCTTCCAGAGTGATCACTTTATAGCCAGCGTTTTTGATGCCACGAGCCGCCGCTATACCAGCAAATCCCGCTCCAAGAACCACCACGTCCACGACTCTGTCAGTCGACATTGCTATTTCGCCCTTCGTAGTCAAAAGAAATAAACATTGCGCTAACCGTACACATCAAAGAAATTAGCATATCGAATAATTAAAACACAGTACAGCTTCAAATCTGAAACCAGATTCAAATTGGTTATCAGGCCCTCTACTTTTAGAAAAAAACAGTTACAACTGCAAATTTAATGTTGACAGAAATAATTATTCACAATCACAATTACCAATTGAACATTAACTGTCTCGCTGAGCACACTAAGGTGGCCTCAGCAGAGGCATTGGATTTTTTTCACCGGCTAGAGTTAACAGATTGAAGCGCTTTCGGATTGGCCAGATTGTCCCCAGTTCTAACGTCACGATGGAGACCGAGATACCTGCACTTTTGCGGGCGCGAGAGTCGATAGCACCCGAGCGTTTTACGTTCCATTCGTCGCGAATGCGCATGAAGATGGTCACTGCGGAAGAGCTGGCGGCGATGGATGCAGATAGCGATCGATGTGCGTTAGAGCTATCTGATGCTGCAGTCGATGTGATGGGCTACGCCTGCTTGGTCGCGATTATGTCAATGGGACGGGGTTATCACCGTTCCTCCCAGCAGCGCTTACACCAGCGCACTCTTGACAATGGGTGCCCCACACCAATCGTTACCTCCGCTGGAGCGCTGGTAGATGCTATCCATGCTGTTGGTGCCAAAAGAATTGCGTTAATAGCGCCATACATGAAGCCGCTAACTCAGTTGGTGGTCGACTACATTCAAGGTGAAGGCATTCAGGTCGTTGAATCTAGGGCGCTCGAGATTTCTAACAATCTGGAAGTGGCCGCCCATGATCCAATGAAGCTTCCTGCCATAGCCAGTAGCCTCGACAGTCTGGAAGACGTGGATGCAATAGTTCTGTCCGCTTGCGTACAAATGCCTTCTCTGCCTGCTGTTTCGCTTGTGGAAGCACGAATCGGCAAGCCGGTTGTGACAGCGGCGATAGCCACCACCTGGAGCATGCTCAAAGCATTGGGCTTGGAGACCAGTGTGCCGGGTGGCGGTGCTCTGCTGTCCGGAAATTTCTAGCATTTCATCATGACTGGTTTTTTCGTGAACAGTAGGCCAACCTCGATATGATTGGATTCAATCTACAGGCTAACGGAATCCGTCAACACCTTCTTCGCTTTGAAGGTAATGGCCCCCCATTAATTGTGATTCCTGGCATCACATCCCCTGCAATAAGCTGGGATTTCATTGCTGATCCACTGTCCGATTGGTTCGATGTTTATGTCTTGGATGTTAGAGGTCGAGGGCTATCGCAAGGAGGTGACCTAGACTACTCGCTTGATGTGCTCGCAGCGGATGTGATCGAGGTGGTAATGGCGCTTGGCTTATCCAGGCCTAGGGTGTTGGGGCATTCCATGGGTGCCCGAGTCGCCATCCGAGCATCTGTGCAAGCTCCCTACGCTATTGGCGATCTTATTTTGGTAGATCCGCCGGTAAGTGGTCCAGGTCGGAGGCCTTATCCCTCGCCGTGGAGTTGGTATGAGGACTCTATTCGACTTGCCGAACGGGGCTGCTCTGCGGAGGAGATGAAAGACTATTGCCCCAGTTGGTCTGATTCCCAACTTGCATGCCGAGCCGAGTGGTTACACACATGTGACTTAGAGGCAATCAGAACGGCATATGACGGATTTCATACTGATGATATCCATAAAGACCTCCCAGACATTACTGCATCCATGTGCTTGATGGTCGCTGCTGATGCCCCCGTGATTGAAACAACAGATATTGAGGAGATCCTGTCCTTAAACCCCACTATTAACGTGAAAGTTGTCGAGAAAGCGGGGCATATGATTCCCTGGGATAACCTAGAGGGCTTCCTTAGTGCAGTGGAGAGCTGTCAGTTCCATCTCGTACAGAACAAGGAGTAGCCTGAAATGGATTTAGGTAGCTTTACAGAAATCTGCGTCCACCAACTTCGCATGTCGGGTGTTCAAAGTGACGAGCAGCTTGTTGTGCTCACGCAGGGAGACGACCGTCTCGACTACGCGAATGCCTTTATGGCCGCTAGCCGTGTTCTCGGTGCCAGTATGGTTCATTTACGGCTACCCGCCCCGCCTCCGACTGGGGTTTGGGCGGTAGGGCAAACTGCATTGGCGAGCATGCCGGAGGTTGTAGAGAGTCTTAAGGCGTTTGACATGCTCATCGACTGCGTCTTTCTTTTGTTTTCCCCAGAGCAAATGGCGATCCAAGCGGCAGGTACGCGAATCCTTACTGTTGTTGAACCGCCTGAGCTTTTAGCAAGGATGCCGCCAAGTATAGAATTGCGCGAAAAGGTAGAGGCTGCAGCTGCCATTCTCAGTTCAGCTAAAGTGATGCATGTTACCTCTCGCCACGGGACCGATGTTGTGTATCAGCTCAATGCCTACCCCACGATTTCAGAGTATGCCTGCACTGATGAGCCTGGCCGTTGGGATCACTGGCCTTCTGGATTCGTATTTACCGGAGCTTCTGACGATGGGGTAGATGGCACCATAGTTGTCGCTCCCGGTGATGTTTTGTTGCCGCAGAACACCTACGTTAGAAGTCCGGTCACGTACAAAATCGATCGCGGGCTCGTTACCGACATCAGCGGCGGCTTGGAGTCAGACCTGATCAATTCTTACATGGCCTCGTTCAACGATGAGCGCGGACGCGCCATGAGCCATATCGGCTGGGGGATGAACCCGGACGCTAAATGGCATGCCATGTCGCCGGGTCTTTTTCCTGGAGGCATGGGGATGGAGCCTCGCAGTTTTATTGGCAACGTACTCTTTTCCACTGGCCCCAACAACGAGCTCGGTGGAAGTAACGATACCGCATGCCATCTAGACATTCCGCTGCGAGCATGCTCGCTACTACTGGACGATGAACCAGTAATCTTGGATGGCAGAATCGTCCATCGCGATTTGATTTAGCACTCACAGCGGCGGTTGCAATTTGCGCAAGGTTAGCTCTATGCACGCTCAAGAAGTCACCTACAAGGAAGCTGGTTTTGGTAATGCCCTCCCACTTGGGAAGTCCCCTGCGATTCTAGTGGTTGACTTCAGCTACGGATTTACGGACACGACCTATCCGACGGCTGCAGATATGAGCGAGCAAATCCTGCGCACCAGAACACTGACAGATATCGCGCGAGCTAAAACTATCCCCGTCATTTATACGACCATCGCGTATCAGCCATGGGAGCGAGACCACCTTACCTGGTTGAAGAAAGCTAGCGGGATGAAGGACCTTCTGGTGGGAACGCGCCTGACTGAAATCGATGCCAGGACGGGAATTGAGCCAACCGACCCAATCGTTGTTAAGCACGGGGCATCAGCTTTTTTTGGCACTAATCTGATGAGTCTATTGACCAGCGCAGCGGTGGATACAGTTGTTGTATGCGGAGCTACCACGTCCGGTTGTGTGCGCGCCACTGCAGTGGATGCCGTACAGTGTGGACTAAGCGTGCTAGTGCCAAGTGACTGCGTTGGAGATCGAGCAGTAGCGCCACATGAAGCAAGTCTTTACGACATTAATCAGAAGTATGCGAACGTCGTCGACTGCGACAGCGTTTTATCTTGGTTGGAGCAGCTATAGAAGAGCCCTGAGTTCCGGGGGATCCTACCGCACGGGCAGACAACACTAGCGAAGAGGAAAACTACAGCTATGAATACCGATGTTGTAATTGTGGGCGGAGGGCCGTCTGGGCTGCTTACTGCACTAGGATTGGCTCAGGCGGGGGCGAATGTGACAGTCATCGAGGCAGGTTCTACCTTTAATGATGCCCCTCGTGCCGTCGCCTATCACTATCCCGTGCTGCCTCACTTGAAGCGGTATGGCATTTTTGAGGACTGCGTCGACCTAGGGGTACTCAGGCAGGATTTTGCATGGCGCATCTTTTCTACCGGGGAGCTTATTCGTTGGGATTTGTCATGCTTTGATGGGCATGCGGAGATTCCATATGCGCTTCATCTACATCAAGGACAGCTTTCTCAGGTACTCGAGAAACATCTTTCCGCGCACTCAAATGTCGACATTCGCTACTCAACGAAACTTGTCTCTTGTTCGCAATCAGATACGGAGATCGTTGCTGAGGTGGAGACAGACGCTGGATTGGAAAGAATTGAAGCAGCCTACTTGGTTGGCGCTGACGGGGCGGGTAGTTTCGTGCGTAAGAGCGTTTTGGGGTTTAACTTCTTCGGCTTCACATGGCCTCATCGCTATGTTGCGATGAATATGACGGTTGATCTCGACCCTTATGACTTTAGGAATATTGCAATGCAGATTGATCATGAGCATGGTGCGGTCATCTGTAAGCTTGCCGATCCAGATTTCTGGCGGGTTACCTTTATGGAGGACCCTGCCTTGCCGGTGGAGCATCTGCCCGATCGCATAGCCGCGATAATGGAGAATCATCTTCCTACAAGCGATTTCGAGCTAGAGTCGTATGCTCCATATCAAATGCATCAAAGGGTGACAGATCGTATGCGGGAGGGGCGGGTTTTGCTGGTAGGAGACTCTGCACATGTGACTAACCCGACCGGTGGTTTGGGACTAACTGGCGCTATGTTCGATGCCTTTGCTTTGGTAGAGCTTCTCAGCAGGGTTCTGCACGATGGTGCTGCAGATGAAGCGCTTGAATTTTATGAGCGGGATCGTCGACGTGTTTTTATTGAGCACACGTCACCACGGGCTAGCGATAACCTGCGTCTGATGTATTACTCCAAACCAGGACAAGCCAAAGAGGACTGGATCCATTGGGCCAAGACCGTGGCCAACGATCCTGCGTTAATGCGAGAGGCTTTTAGTTTCACAGAGCAGATGGAAACCAAGGTCTAAGCGGCCTTCGATTATGTTCGTTAAGGATTTTGGCGGCACCTTTCTGACAACGGAGCCGTACAGCACTCCTCGGGGTACGCTTCCCGGCATATCTGCCTTCTTGCAGTGGTATATACCACCTAACCCGAAACAGACATCAATTACGTTTATACATGGTGGTGGTGGGCAGGGCGCTGAGTTTGTTACGACGTCTGATGGCCGGAAAGGGTGGGTTCACGTCTTTCTCGCAGCGGGTTACCCAGTTTTTGTGCTTGACCGGCCTGGGCACGGGCGTAGTTTTTGGAACGAAGAAGTTTTGGGTGATGTCACCCCGTCGCCTAGCTATGAAAAGTTACTGCCATATTTCGTAACGCCTTCCAAAGGCGCGTTATGGCCCGAGGCCGTTAAGCATACCCAATGGCCTAGAAATGAGGACGCTAGCCATCGCTTCATGGCCAGTCAGGGGCCGATGGCCTCCGACTTGGTTGTGTCACAGCGCCACATGGAAGCAATTTCGTCACAGCTGCTGACCTTTACGGGTCGCACCGCGCTCGTTTGCCATTCTGCAGGCGGACCCTGTGCCTGGGCTATGTCGGCTATCGGAGGCGATATGATCGCGGCGATACTGGCCGTTGAGCCTCTAGGGTATCCCGATTACGAGCATTCGTTGGGGCGATTCGCGAACGGTTTGGCGCCCGCAGAGTTTGAAGGAAAAAATGATCCCTATGCATGCCCGATCGCGATTGTCACCGGAGAGGCTTCCTGGATGCGGGATGCGAATAGTAAGGCCGTGACCTTCCTGAGAGAATTAGGTAAGGACGTCGAGCATATTCGTCTCTGGGAACGCGGGGTCTTTGGCAACGGACACATGATGATGTCCGAGTCGAATAGCGACGAAATAGCAGCGGTCATGCTCGATTGGTTTGAGAGCATATCGAAGCCGGACTGTGTCTTCTGATTCGAAGACTTGGAGTCCGCCGCGCAAATGTACATTTCGAAAGGTGTCATGTACTTCCTACTGAAGAGTCTAGGATTAGTGGGCGAGGTTACGCGTTACAGCCCGACAATGAAGGTGCATCTGAACGAAAGAGTCGCTTATCATGCGTTCTTTCTCGTCTAGAGAGTCGCGGGTGCCTTAAAGCCTTGCGACAAGAAGATTACTAGACTGTCGAGCAGTTCTTCTTCAGTTATGTTGGATACCAATCCGTCGGAGATATCTTCAATTCGGCCTAAGTCGTTCAACATAAACAGGTATGTTCCGACCAAAAACGTCCAGCGCACGCTTATTGTCTCTCGAGAAAGCTCGGGAAGAATTGGACCAACCGCCTCGATGTACCGTTTTACAGCAGCGTCATAAATCTCACGGCGCAGCTTTAATGAGTGCTCATCGGGTTCCGCATGGATTCGAGCCTGCAGCCGGATAAAGGCTGCACCACCAGGCCCACTGTGCTTCATGTTCCACGAGGGTTGGAGGTAGGTTCGAATGAGATCTTCGAGCGAGTACCCGTCTTTGGACGCGATAAGTCGGTCTAATGCTACATGGCGTTCACCAGAAAGGATTTGGCCTCTCCGGCGAATCACCTCATCGAACAGGGCTTGTTTGGACTCGAAATAATATCGGACCAGGTTTTGATTGACACCAGCCCGACCTGCTATTTCACGCGTTGTCGTTCCTGCAAATCCGAATTCTGCAAATGTGAGTTCTGCTTCGTCTAGGATTTTTTCTTTCAGCCCGGATTTTCTTTTTGGCCGGCCTGGGCTCCGCGCGGTCATGTGGTCCACGCTCTGATGGCTGCTTAGCTTGGACATCTTTATTTTGGTCCAATTGAAGTTAGACGATGAGACTATCACGCCAGTCATATGGAATCGATTCCCTGTTGGTTTCTCTAACGAGCTTATTCCCAGTAGTTGACGAAAGAGCATAAAATTACTCAAAAACACAAATAAATGTAGAGATTTCATAAAACCTCTGTAAGAGAGAGTGGTGGTAATAGCATCAACAGCGCAAAATTTCAGAAAAAAATCAACAAAATGGTGGACGCCCTAAAGATGATTATTTATTATTCATTTGAATAAATAAACTCAGCATTTTCGATCAGCATTAAGCAGTGCGTAATGACCTTTTAAGCGGTTTGAGAATGTCACCGAGAAATAGGGTGTTGGTGACCAGTCAGTAATGCAATGGCCGCGAGTTTTCTTTTTGGGTTGTCTACGTTGAAGATTTGCAAATAAAACCGGTGGTTTACATCGATATCAGCACCGCCTCACTGGGAGGGCAAACAATGAGTACAGTTCCGAACGCCTCTACGGCGTGTCCAAAGTTCAGTTTTTCAACGACCCCTCGGTTGATTCGCATCGTAGCAGCGATGGCCATAGCAACAGGGTCAGCATCAACCGCGGCCCAAGTGCTTGAGGAAGTTACCGTAACTGCCAAAAAGCGTGAGCAGAACATCCAAGACGTGGGTATCTCAATAACCGCATTTAGTGGAGACCAATTAAGATCCTTGGGCTTTACCGATGCTTTTGACATTGCTGCGCAGACTCCCGGGCTAAACTTTGATGGTGGTGCCTCTGGTTCCGTAACGAAGATACCGGTTATTCGTGGGGTGTCTCAAAATGACTTTGGAACACAACAGGAGCCTCCGGTCGCTGTCTATGTCGATAACACTTATATAAGCAGCATCGCCGCTACTGGCTTCACACTTTTTGATGTCGAGCGAGTGGAGGTGTTGAAAGGACCACAAGGCACTTTGTTCGGTCGCAACGCCACCGGAGGTTTGTTGCACTATCTCAGCGCGGAGCCGACCGAGGAGTTTGAGGCCTATTTCACGCAGCAAATACGAGATCAGAATGGGACAGGTTTCCGTAGCGAGGGTGCGATCAGTGGTGCTCTGGCTGATGGCGTGAGGGGTCGATTATCGGGTTTTTATGAGCAAAGCGATGGTTATTGGATAAACAACGCGCCTGATTTTCAAGATTCATTTGAAATCGATGGGTCTTTCGCCGTTAGGGGACAGCTAGACGTTGATCTCAGTGAAGACCTCACACTGGGTCTTTCCGTTGGTCACGGGGATTTTTCGCTTTCGAATCAAGGTACATACACTTACACAGCTGGAGCCAATGATCCGGTTACCGGCTTGGGGTATGTACTCACACCAGAAAATGATCCTGATGCTGTAAACGGGGCGTGTCCTGGTTGCGACTTCTTCGGCCAAGATGGTAGCGAGAGCCGGCCTAACGATAGCTCCTTTAATGATGTGGGCTTTTTGGAGCGCGATTTCACTACCGTCACTGTGGATGTGAATTGGCTGCTCGGCGACGGCATTTCGCTTACCTCGATCACGAACTATCAAGACTTTAGCTTCAACTACAATGAAGACTGCGACGGTAGTGTAATCGACTACTGTCAATTCCCATTTGGGCAGGACCTTGAGCAATTCTCCCAAGAGCTTCGCGTAAGCGGAGAGACAGAAACTGTGTTCTGGCAGGCTGGATTATTTTATCTAGACATTACTCAAACCGCGTTTTCTGGTTTTCAGTCTTCCGCGGAAGAGGGATTCGACTTTACGGTTGCTGATGTGATGGACCAAGACACCAAGTCATATGCCCTCTTCGGAAGCTTGGAGTTTTCGTTGAGCGATAATTTGTCGGCGACCGTCGGATTACGTTGGACCGAGGATGAGAAGAGCGTCGACTCTGATGTCTATTACGGTGGTGGAGGGCCGGCAATCGTAGACTTGATTGCAATCCCGCCCAACCTTGTAGATCAGTTCTCAGACACCCAGGAGGATTCAGATTGGTCGGGCAGACTCGGCTTGGACTACAGTCTAAATGATGACTCGCTTTGGTTTGCTAGCATATCTAGGGGGAACAAAGCGGGGGGATATGTAGCAAACTTAAATGGATTCCCGATAGGTAGTGAGGACCGAAGGTTTGATCCCGAAGTGTTGACCAGTTTTGAAGCTGGGTTTAAGCAGTCCAACTTATTTGGTGGTCGGGCCCGCTTAAACGGGAGCGTTTTCTACTACGATTACAGTGATTATCAGGCATTCGATTTTCAGGGTCTAGCAGCATTTATCAGAAACAGAGACGCCACGGTTAGTGGTGGTGAGCTAGAGTTTGCCGCCAGTTTTAACAATGGCTGGGACTTGCTGCTAGGTGCAGCATTCCTATTTGACGCCACTGTTGAAAACGTGGTGATTCCAGGTGGGCAGACAGTCGATCGGGATATGCCGAAAGCGCCAGACTTTACGTTCAATGGTTTGCTGAGAAAAGGTTGGCAGTTAAATAGCGGAGGTGAATTTTCTGCTCAAGTCAGTTTCGACTACACCGATGAGTCTTTCTCTTCTGTGTCGAACGCCCCAGCGACTTTACTCAGTTCCTACACGATAGTTGATGCGCGTTTGGCGTACGCCGCAAGGGATGATAGTTGGGAGTTAGCACTCTTCGGGAAGAATATATTCGATGAGGACGCGCAAAATTTCGCATTCGAGCTCGCATCCTTTGGCATCCACATTCAATCTTGGCGCCCACCAAGAATGCTTGGCGCAGAGGTTACCTTTAATTTCTGAGTCTCTTTTTGCTGGTTTTGCGGTGCCTCCATTTCATAACTGTTTTGAGATGGGGCTCCGCTTTTGCAATTCCTAGAAAAGTAGTCATTTAAACCTCTGTTCATCGCTGTAGATCACTCCCCGAATGCCTCCAAAGATGTCATAGACCACCGTAAAAGTTCCGAGGAGCATGACCGACCAAAAAAAGCCAACGCCGGTGATCAGGTCAATCACCAGAGCAATGCTATAAACCGTGACCGCTGTTGCGAAGGCTCGGATAAACAGAAAAAGCCCGCTGAGAGCCAGCCGTGTGCGTAGATCAAACCGAAGCTCGAGATATTCATAAATAGAGACCAGCTTCAGATGTCTGAACAAGGGCATGACGAACAGGATCAGAAAGATCATTGCCAGCGGCAGCGCGAGCTCGTACTGCAGCCATACCAGGCCGCCACCTGCCGCAAAGGCCACGAAAGCGGGCGCCCCCAGGATGGAATTGGTAGAGCATTGGGTCGCCATGATTGACAGGGCTACTGGCCAGGGGCCGACACGGCGAGCACCCACATAGTAGTCTTCGCGACTGTTCTGCCCGCGGGAGAGCCAGATCGCGAAGCCCATGATGCCCGCGAGGTACGCGCAGATAATCGTCCAGTCGAGTTGGGTCAGGGAGCCGAGCATAAACGGTAGTCTAAATAAAAAAGCGGCCCGTAGGCCGCTCTGTGATTATCGCTGGGTGACTGGGATTTATCGCGTGCTATTTATATCCCGGTACACCCATCACGGGGTTTAAGAACTTAGTCCTCGTTGAGGCTGATTGCCGTCAGCTCCATGTAAGAGCGAACAAGGCTCACTGAGTCGTTCACTTCCTCGTTATACGCCTGCCACTCCGCGGTTTTGGGGAACTCTTCCAAAAATACCAGTGCCGCAGCCGGGGAATCGAACGCAACCCAAATCTCGTGGGTGATGGTGCCGGTGTTCCCAAGGTAATAAGTCTGGAGACCGTAGGCATTGCCACCCCACGGCTTGTCTGCCAGCTCCGCAGCCATCTTCGTCCAGGCAGGGACAAAGGTCGCAGGGTCGGTGACCTTGATACTCCAGCGAAGGCTCGCCTTGGTTCCCATTGGGTTGCCTTCCATGATGGTATGGGTAGTCAGGGTCTGATACTGAGCTTCGTTGCCTGCCTCCCGTCCAGCGGCCAAGAATTTCTGCATGGCAGGAGAAGCAGAAAAGACCTGTCCTGCCTTCATGTACTCATTGGCATCTTTGAAGTAGAAACGCATCACGTGGGTGGCGTCATCCCAGCCATTGTGGGCGAGGCCGTAGAGTGCGGCTTCGAATTTATTTTCCGCAATCTCGGGGGCCGACATCAGCTCGCTGTACGCCTTAATACAGTCGGGAGCTACGGTGCATTTAAAATAAAAGTTGGCCTGAAACTTTGACCAGTTGGTTTCGGGGGCATCCTCTGCCAGAGCGAATCCGGACCAGCCAATGAGTAAAGCGATGAGCAACTGTTTCATTGTTTTTCCTCTGTGTCTGTTGAGTGATTAGCTTTCGCTGTGTTTAGTCGTGGGAGTAACCCTTCAGGATCTGCACCAGTGTGGTGTTGACGTTGGTGCGCAGGCCACCTGCTTCTTTCAGAAATGTTTGAAAGTCTGGATGAGTCAGCAGCGCTTGTTGGGTAGCGGCGAGCTCCGTAGAGTTCTTGGCGCCCACATAAACCCAGTGACTGAACTTGTCGTTGCCAAAGACCACAGCGCCGATGCCATAAGAGCTGACGTCGATATCCTCGAGCACGCCCGCCATCATTTTCTTCCACGCTGCGACGTAAAGGCCTTGATTTTGGCCTTCAACCACAATGTCGAATTTGGCGAACGCCGTGTCCTCGCGCCAGTTACCTCCCTCTGCCGCGTGGAAGCCCAAGTACTGAGTCGTCGGCTTCACGCCAGCAGCCTGAAGGTCCTTAAGAAATGTGCGACCGTCAGGGCAGCCCATCAAGATAGAGGCAGCTTTCTCTTGCGCAGCCGCATTGGGGAAGGTGTTGAGCACAAAATGGCTCGAGGGGTAGCCACCATTGAACACTTCTGCTGACAGCGCCACTTCCGCGGGGTACTCCTTGCCGCAATCCGAGGCCCAGAATTTATCCATCGCGGCCACGACGGCGGCGGGGTCAGGGGCGTAAAAATGGTAAAAGCCAAGCATTTCCGGACCGTCGTCCTGTTCTTCTGCGAATCCCTGAGGGATCACAAACATCAGTGCAACGGCAATACCGGTAAGTAACGTTTTTATCATCGGGCTCTCCTTTTTTATTCAGTGCCGAATGGGAGAATACAGTGGCAAGCAGACTGTATGACTGTCTGCTCCTATGCCGACAAAAAACAACGACAGAGCGCCATCTTATCCAAAAAGTGGCGGATCCTCGGGTTTTTACGGGGGTGACAGACGAGATGACGACAGGTCTAGGGCTCGGTTTCCCGGCAGCTGTCGTCGAGAGGTTCTGAGGGTCGGGTCTCGACGTTAAAATAGCTCGTTCTATCCAACCTGCGTTGGTGAAAGGTGCCTTCTTCCCGAAGGACGCATTCGGGGAAGTAGGGGGGTTCGGTCAGGCCCAGCTGGGCAATGTCGGATTCACTGTCTTTGTCCGGCGTCTGGGCGCAGCCCGCAAGAAACAGAATGGCGAAAATGCTTGTCAGTCGTTGACCTGAGATCATGGCATCAGGTCAGTTGCTGGCTTGGGCGGCAGGGATTTTTCACCTCAATCTTCATCATGCCGGTGTGGCGACGAGTCGTGCCAGTAGCGTACCCCTTTTCGAAAAGCCCGTATAAATAACCACAGTGAAACAATCACAACAGCGCCTGCAATTAACTCGACGGTACCCATGGGGATTCTCCTCGACATGTAGCCTCACGGTAGTACAACCCCATCACTCTGTGAAGAGGTAGCCCGAGATTAGGGGCGTTAGGAGCTAGCCACAGATGATTAAGTCAATGATGGCGCGTCCAGTCTGCTTTGGTATGCCTGAAAACCCCCGGTGTTTGTTGGTGGGTCAGCGTTATCAGGACCTCGCCCAGCTCCTCAGCCTTTACGCTTCCGTAACGTTTCCATGGGCCGCGCATGAAAATATCCATCACTGGAGACACCGTTTGCAGGAACTCCTCAACCGGCCTTTTCTCGGTGCGTGGACCAAGCAGCAGCCCGGGTTGGACGATATCCAGCCGGGCAAATCCCATCGCCTCAAGATCACGCTCAACGGCTCCCTTTACCGAGGAATAGAAAACCGATGAGTCAGGATTACTTCCGACAGCGGTAACGACAATGAAATGGTTCACGCCCGACTGTTGCGCGGCGGCGGCAAAGGCCATCACGGCGCTGTAGTCCACGGCTTTGAAGGCCGCCTTGGAGCCCGCTCGTTTAATCGTGGTTCCGAGGGCACAAAGTGCCACATCTGCTTGGGGCAGCGACGGCAGTGCATCAAAGTCAGCGACGATCTCTTCGGTCCCGTGGCCGCTCGGACGCCTGCCGACGGCGATGGTGTGTATGTTTTGCTTCGCTGCTGCGATCAGCGCGGCTTTTCCAACCAGGCCCGTTCCACCGGCCACCACTACTCTCACGACGTTTAGCCTCTTCTGGGTCGTTCAGCACACCCTAAAAGTACCACCAAGGGGCTGCCACTTGTTAATGCGCCCAACCCGCAGCTGCGGCTCTCCTGTGAGCAGTGCCCCTAGTGGAGTTCTGTCAACTGAAGCCCACTTCGCTATAAAAATCCTTGGGTTGGGAGGCTTTTCCCAGCGGTTTAACGCCTTCGCTATTCCTGTTCGTAGGCCTATACTGACGCCTGTTCTGGGAGTTACGGATGGGAAAAAGCCAATGGAGCAAGGCAAGCAGAGCAAAAGCCCGGTACCCAAATTTTTAAGGCAGCGCTTGCGCGATCGTGCCATAGCGGGTGTTCGCAAGGACATGATCCACGCCGGGCGTACGGAAGATAGCTATAGTGAGGAAGAGCTGGAATATCTGGTCGCCGAAAAGGAGCGGGATATCTGGTCCGGCATCGGCTGGAAGGGATTCGGCGTGGCGGCGCTGTTGCTCGGCATCAACATTGGTATCTGAGCCGGGTATTTGAGATGTCACTGTTCCGTATCATCAAGTACTCGGCCTTGCTCCATTTGGCGAGCAAGTACCGGGTAAAACTTTTTCGCATGGTTGCGGTGCTGCTGTTTGCCTGGGCGAGCTCTATTTTGTATCAGGATGTCGCGGCATATCTGGAGGAGACCTATCCGGACACTGTTATTTACGCACTCATCGGCAAAATCATTATTGTTTATGGTGCGTTGATTTTTGTATTGCTCCAGTTTAGGCCCGAGTCGGAATCAACCTCCGAGAGCCCGTCTTTGGGCCAGGCAGGCTCTGAGGAAGAGAAGAAAGATCGCCTGTCTGCGCTCTCAAATCTCGACACCCACAATCAACTACGGACTCGAGCAGGATCGGTGCACGGAAGTGGGCGCGAAAACCGGTCTTAGGCCGATCTAAAACTCCAACTCAACAGCGAGTTGGTGGGGTCCCTGTTTGGAATAACAGTAGCGAATAGCCTCGGTGAGATCCGAGCGGCCGTTCGCCACAGGATAAGAAATCCTTCCTACCCATTCACCGTCGGCACCCGTGTAGTAAAGCTCGGTGGTGTCTCCGGTGCGAAGGTGTTCAATGGTTTCTGATGACGCGGGAAAACTGACGGAGATAAGCCCAATGTCGCCCTCGGGCAGTGTTTCGTAATCAAACTGAAGGGTTGCGCTGACTTTATCGACTGGGCCGACGTCTGAGCCTATTCTGACGGCGGAAGCCACGACGGAGCCGTCAATAGACGCCCAGCTATTGTCCGTATCATCGGAGGCGTCGCCAAAGTAATAGTCGAGGACCGTGGAGGTAGCGCTGCACTCAGTAGCGGGATCAAAATGAATCGACAGGTAGTTATCCGGGGTGTTGTCACTTTGGAACACCACGTAGGACGACCCGGAAGCTGTCGTAAACAGGCGCGAGGAAGCGGGTTCCGAAGCGGCCCAGGGGTGAATCAGTATTAGCGCCAGCCCCGTCCCGAGCTGGACAAAAGGGTTGAATCGAAATGGGGATGGGTCTGATTTGGGGTTCAAATGCAGGTTCATTGGAGTCTCCATGGATTGACTCCTGTCATTAGGCCTAAAAAATCTGATCACCCCGGGGATGAAACCTGTCATCTGCCCATGAATTATGGCGAAATGTGTCAGGCGAGTCCGAGAGAAGAGAAGCGGTCTGTAAAAAAGAAAAGTAGTGGACCTCGCGGGAAGGGGTGAAGCGCCCGCCCGAGTGAGAGCGAGCATGTGAGTAAGTCAGTGAGTGAACCTTTATTGCCTTTGTGGACTCCGTCGGCGCCGCGCGCATCGGGTGCGGCGATTAATCGTTTCCGTGAACAGGTCGAGGCGACTCACGGAATAAACATACCCGATTACCCGAGTCTCTATCGCTGGTCGATAGAGAACCCCGAGCAGTTTTGGCCAATGGTGTGGCGATTTTGTGGTGTAACAGCAAGCGCTACCAGCGACACGGTCGTCCTTCATGGAGACAGGATGCCGGGGGCTGTTTGGTTCCCGGATGCGCGGTTGAATTTTGCCGAGAATCTGTTGCAACGGCGGGATCAAGGGGTCGCCCTGATTGGCTTGTTGGAGGATGGGTCCCGACGGGAGATCAGCTTTGCGGACCTGCATCTCCAGGTGGCAAAACTCGCCGCTGCGTTGAGACAGCAGGGGGTAGGGGTGGGTGACCGGGTGGCCGGTCTGATGCCAAATATCCCAGAGACCGTGATCGCCATGCTGGCGACTGCAAGTCTTGGCGCCATCTGGACCTCCTGCTCTCCTGACTTTGGCTTTCAGGGAGTGATGGACCGTTTCGGTCAGGCGGCGCCAAAAGTGCTCTTCGTTACCGATGGCTACCTGTACAACCAGAAGCAGCATCAAGTGCTACCGCGCGTTGAATCGCTAATTAATAGCCTGCCTAGCCTGGAGCAGGTTGTGGTGGTGCCGCTACTAGAGCCTCAACCCTCTCTTGGCTCTCTGCCTCGCGCCGCGTTATTCGCGGATTATATTGGTAGGCACAGCGACACCACGACACTCGAGTTTGAACAGCTACCCTTCGATCACCCGCTCTACATTATGTATTCCTCGGGGACTACCGGTGTCCCCAAGTGCATTGTCCACGGAGCCGGGGGCACCTTGCTCCAGCATCTGAAAGAGCACCAGCTCCATTGCGATCTGGGAAGGGACGATGTCTTCTTTTACTTCACGACCTGTGGCTGGATGATGTGGAACTGGCTGGTGTCTGGGCTGGCAAGCGGCGCAACCCTTGTTCTTTATGATGGATCGCCTTTTGCTTATCAGGGCCGGTTGCTTCTCGACGCCATCGACAGAGAGAAGATCACGGTCTTTGGCACCAGTGCCAAATTTATCAGCGCCCTGGAAAAAGCCGATAGTAAACCGCGAGTGAGTCACGATCTGGGGAGTCTGCGGACAATCCTTTCGACGGGGTCGCCGCTGGCCCATGAAAGCTTTGACTACGTCTACCGCGAGTTCAAGGCAGATGTCTGCCTGTCATCCATCGCCGGGGGCACCGATATTATTTCGTGTTTTGTGGGAGGCTGTCCCACGCTTCCCGTTTACGCCGGCCAAATCCAGTGCAAGGGCTTGGGCATGGCGGTTGAGTTCTGGGGTGATGATGGCGAGTCTCTGGAGCGCGGCAAGGGCGAGTTGGTGTGCACCAAACCGTTCCCGAGCATGCCAATTGGTTTTTGGGGTGACTCGGCCGGGACGAAGTACCACCAGGCCTATTTCGATCGTTTTGACAATGTGTGGTGCCACGGGGATTACGGGGAAATCACGGCAGAGGGTGGCGTGATTATTCATGGTCGCTCGGACGCGGTGCTAAATCCCGGGGGAGTGCGAATAGGCACCGCGGAGATTTATCGGCAGGTCGAGAAGATTGATGCTGTGGTCGAGAGCATCGTTATCGGCCAGGAGTGGCAGGATGATGTGCGAGTGGTTCTGTTTGTGGTGCTACGAGAAGGACTAACGCTGACCCCGGAGCTGGCAGAGCAGATCCGCGAAACGATTAGGCGCAACACCACCAACCGCCACGTGCCTGCGATTATCCTTCCAGTTGCAGATATCCCGAGGACTTTGAGCGGCAAGATCGTGGAGCTAGCCGTGCGTAATGTGATTCACGGGATCGAGGTGAAAAATACGGATGCGCTGGCAAACCCCGAAGCCCTCGAGCTATACCGGGATTTGCCAGCTCTGGCTAATTAGCCAGACCAGAACTAAGCGCGTTTCCGATCAGTCGAGGTTGTCATCGATGCAATCAATCAGGTCATCATCCAGAGTATCGATGAAGTCATCGACCTGATCATCGCTTGGTGACCCGCCGTGTTTCTTGATCATGCTCTCGGCAGCCTTCATGGCCTTGCTGTCAGCCTTGCAGGCCTTCATCGCAGCCATCAGCTCATCGCCGGCGCCTTTGGCATGGGCGGTTGAGGTCAGCGCAAGCGCAGCAGAAAAAATCAGGGTTCCAAGGACTTGGGTTGTCTTCATTGCTGTGATCTCCATAGTGGTAGCAACTTTTGCCGGTTTACGTCGGGTCTTGATCGCGGTTGCATCGTGAGCAATAGAACAGCGCTGAGGGTGCAATGCTTTTCAACGTATTGGCAGGGCAACAGTAAACCTCATTTGTAGGTAATTGATCCTCAGCTGGCCCCTATGCCGGCTTTTGATAAGTGCTGGCTTTGATGGGTGTTGGTTTTTGACAATCAATATGGGCCAGCTTCCGCGGCTACGGGGTCTTACATAGGTTGTAGCTTATTGCGAATAGGCTCTGGCTTGCGCGGCGCCCGTTATTTGGCGAAGTGGACCTGGTAGGAGTGGACCTGGTGGAAGTGGACCTGATAAGGGGAGCGAGGCATCATCCTCTAAACAGAGTGTTGTTGGGTTTTGAGCCCCGGGGGAAAAATAACCATGTCCGATGTCCTCGGCGACCAGACACAATTTACCTGCCGGCAAGCCGTCTTGCAGGATGTTCCCGCGTTGGTGCCCCTGTTTGATGGCTACCGTCAATTTTATCAATGCCCATCGGACAGAGCCGCAGCAGCGGCGTGGCTCACCGAGAACCTTGATCAGCACCGGTCGGTGATTTTTATGGCAGAGATGCAGGCCGTTTCAGCTGGGGAGGAAAATCAGCAGGCTTCTCAGGAGAAACCCGGGTCGAATCCCGCGATAGGCTTCACTCAGTTGTACCCCGCGCTGTGCTCCGTGGACCTGGTGCCTTACTACGTGCTGTACGACCTGTTTGTGCTTCCCGCTGCGCGGAAGCATGGTGTCGCGACTGCCTTGATGAACGCTGCGGCAGATTTCGCCCTAAAAGACGGCGCTGCCCGTCTGGACCTTGAGACCGCACACACCAACCAAACAGCCAAAAGCCTCTACCTGAAATTGGGTTATAAGGCTGACACGACTTTTCAGAAATACAGTTTGGAGCTGACTTAGGACGCCCCGGTGCCACAGCAGATAAACGAAGGCATAGCTATGGAGGCTAGCTTGAAGAGTCTCTATCAGACCGCTAGGGATTCAACGCGAGATTTTTTCGTAATGTGTTGGATCGCTTGTCTTCACCGTCATGGGACCAACCGGGCGCCTTGAAGAGGTAGCCAAGTTTGTCTCGCCATCGCGAGGCGCGCTTCATGTCGTGGGCGATGTTTTTGTATTCATCAAAGGCGACACGCATGACCTTGTGGGTCTCAATGTTCTTGGTGAGGCCGTAGCGAACGGGCTCAGCTTCCAGCTCCTCACTAAAAGTACCGAAAAGTCGATCCCAGATGATCAGGGTGGCCCCATGGTTTCGGTCTAGATAGCGAACATTGGACCCGTGGTGGACCCGATGATGAGAGGGGGTGTTGAAAATAAATTCGAACCAGCGTGGCATGCGATCAACCGCTTCGGTGTGCAGCCAATATTGATAGATGAGGCTGATGCTCAGCATGGTGACGATCATGACGGGATCAAACCCCAGCAGCGCCAGCGGACACCAGAACAGGTATTTTGCAACGCGCTCACCGACACCTTGGCGCAGAGCCGTGCCCAGGTTGTAGTACTGGGAATTGTGGTGAGAGACATGGCCCGCCCACATCAGACGGACCTCGTGGTTCCCCCGGTGAAACAGGTAGTAAGTGAGATCGTCCAGGAAAAATAGCAAAACCCACCAGGGCAGGGTTCGGTCGACCATCCCTTTAAAAGGTGAGACGTCATAACAAACGAACATCAGGGCAAGTAGCAGAATTTTCGGAATCAGATCGACGAACACCGTGAGCACCATGACGCCCATCGACGTCATAAAATCGGCGTGCTCATAGATGGGGCGTAGCTGCTTTCTGGCCCACAGCCACTCGATCAGCAGTGCGAGGAAAAAAAGCGGAAGGGCCATCATGACGAGGTCGTCCTGCATGATGGCCATGATGTTATCGATCATGGTTGCCCTCTCTTGCGATCCATTGGTACTCAGGCACCAAAGCACATTAGCAAACTTTGATTGGAGCACAAGTTCCGGCGTTGTGGGCGTCTCAGCGTTGCGCTGAAGCTGCTGCCTAAAAGGGCGGGCTCAGATGTGGCCGCTGACAGGGGTAGGGATCGGGTCCCTGTGCCGGTGGACCCGGTTTGTGGGGGGGGGCTGGTGTTACTTCAGCCCTTAAATTGCCTGTCGTCGTAGACCTCGGGTCACTCGCCGGTCACTTTTTTGACGGTACAGTACTGGGCGTAGTCGGCAACCTCTTGGGTGGTCCAGTCCCCCTTGGGCGTCTCTTCCAGATTCTTGCACCAGGCGTCACTGCCCACGGTGGTGCTCTCCAAAATACAGTGACGTGCGTAGGTCTTGGCTTCCTCGCCTGTCCATGAGGATTTGTCTCTCTCGCTCAGAGCGCTGCACCAGCCTTCGCTCCCGGGCTTGTCGGCACAGCCCGCCACCAGCAGCATCGCGGTCATGGCAATAAGCAATGAGATCGGCTGTTTGGTTTGACATCGAGTAATTTGGCTGAGGTGCAACATCGAGTTATCTCCTGCGGCGATTGATCAACGCCTTCAAATTAATATCTGAAAACTTGTTAGCAGCACCGAAAAAGTTTTCGATGGGCCTTTGACTTTCGGACTCTAGATCAGGCAGGGTCACATTTAAAGCAGGGCGGGTAACGTGACGCTATTTGATGCACAAGGCGGCTGGGCGCGATCGCAGATTCCGTTCATCGTGTAGCTACTGCAAGCACTAGCCAGTGTTGGTGCCAGTATTTAACGATTTAGGTAAGTAACAGGAAAAAGGAGCCTCTCTCATGAAGCAAACAATCACCCTTATCGTAACCTTAGTGCTGGCCCTCGGAGGCGGCTTGGCCCTGGCTGATCGAGATGACCGTCAGGATCGGCGAGACGAGCGGGGTCGCTCAGACGAGCGTCAGGACCGCAGGGACTGCCGTCAGGACGAGGGCCGAGTGGGTAAAGACAAGCGTGAATGTAAGCGTGAGGAAGTTCGAGACGGCCCGCGGGGGAACCGATAGTTCGTCTAACGGCCTCAATTCAAGCATGAGCCAATAAATTCCGATAAACTCCCGCCGCGTTGAAACTGATGCGGTGAGGAAGTGAACATGGAATTACGGGATAAAGTCGTCGTCGTGACCGGCGGCGCACAGGGCCTTGGCCTCGCGATGGCCAAGGGTCTGGCAGAAAAAGGCGCCAAGCTGGCGCTGCTTGATGTGAATGAGGAATCTCTGGCGTCCGCCGCGGAATCGCTGGCATCGACTGGTGTTGAGGTGATGACCCATCGGACCAACGTGGCGGCAGAAGAGGAGGTCACGGGCGCCTTTGAGGCGATTGTGTCCCGATTTGGACAGCTCAACGGTCTGATCAACAACGCGGGGATCACCCGCGACGGGCTGATGCTCAAGGTCAAGGATGGGGAAATCGTCGACCGGATGAGCCTGGCCCAGTGGCAGCTGGTTATTGACGTCAACCTGACGGGTTCATTTCTCTGCGGTCGTGAGGCGGCTACCCATATGATCAAAACCGGATCAGAGGGGGTCATCGTCAATATCTCCAGCATTTCAAAGGCTGGGAATATGGGTCAAACCAATTATTCGGCAACCAAAGCAGGCGTTGCAGCGATGACCGTGTCCTGGGCTAAGGAGCTGGCTCGCTACAATATCCGCACAGGGGCGATCGCCCCTGGATTCATGGCCACTGAAATGGTGATGAGCATGAAACCCGAGGCATTGGAGAAGATGTCAGCGGGTATTCCCCTCAAAAGGCTCGGGGATCCGGCGGAAATTGCCCAAATGGCGATCACGATCTTTGAAAATGACTACATTTCAGGGCGTGTTTTCGAGGTGGATGGCGGGCTGCGCTGGTAGCCTCACGAGTCCCGAAGAGGGCCAAAAGCCCCAAAAATCAAGCCGAGGCCCCGAGGACCTCGGTTTTTTTTGTGCAGAAGTCCCCGATTGCCCCGGAGCGCGCATAAATACGGGACAAACCGGTTGACATCGGCTGTCGACGTCACGAGAATGTGCGCCCTCTTGGAGGGGTTCCCGAGTGGCCAAAGGGATCAGACTGTAAATCTGACGCGCGAGCTTCGGTGGTTCGAATCCACCCCCCTCCACCAAGGATAACGCCGGCGGGGGTCATTGAACTTCCGATGGCTGGTGTGGGTCCCGGGGTAGGTAAGCAGTTACCGCGGGTATAGTTCAATGGTAGAACCTCAGCCTTCCAAGCTGATGATGCGGGTTCGATCCCCGCTACCCGCTCCAAACAGGGCAGCAGTTTTGCTCATATAGCTCAGTCGGTAGAGCACTTCCTTGGTAAGGAAGAGGTCACCGGTTCAAATCCGGTTATGAGCTCCAATTTGAGCAGGCGCCCTGAGGTGTTTGTTCGACCGCTCCGGCGGTCAAAGCAGTAGAGGCCACGGCCTATACTGAGTGAGGTACACAGCGGTAGGTGTGCTTAATTGAGTAAGGCGCGTTGGCGTCGGGAAGTAATGCGAAATTGACCAGGAGAGGGTCGCAATGGCTAAAGAAGCATTTGAGCGTAGTAAACCCCACGTAAACGTGGGAACAATTGGGCACGTTGACCACGGTAAGACAACACTGACTGCAGCGTTGACACGTGTGTGCTCTGAAGTATTTGGTGGTGAGGCAGTTGCGTTTGACGGTATCGACAACGCACCTGAAGAGCGTGAGCGTGGTATCACGATCGCAACCTCACACGTAGAGTACGAGTCAAACGACCGTCACTACGCACACGTAGATTGCCCCGGACACGCGGACTACGTTAAGAACATGATTACAGGTGCTGCGCAGATGGACGGCGCTATCCTTGTATGTGGTGCGACTGACGGCCCTATGCCTCAGACGCGCGAGCACATCCTGCTTTCACGTCAGGTAGGTGTTCCATACATCGTAGTCTTCCTCAACAAAGCTGACCTTCTTGCAGAAGACTGTGGTGGCGTTGACACCGAAGAATTCGAAGAGATGAAAGAGCTTGTTGAGATGGAGCTTCGTGAGCTTCTCGACACTTACGAGTTCCCTGGCGACGACACGCCAATCATCTGCGGTTCTGCGCTGATGGCGCTTAACGGCGAAGATGACAACGATCTCGGTACA
>CAJXMD010000020.1 GCA_913056165.1 uncultured Halieaceae bacterium | reverse complement strand
ACTCTAGTTTTCAGGTGGCCAACAGCACTCTGGGTATCGATATGAGCTCGAGCTTTACTTCCTATACCTGGGGTGCGCTGGCCTTCGAAACCCTGCTTACGCTCTGGGCAGGAATCGCACTGATGGCAACGCGAAAAAAATAGTCGTCAGCCTAGGGCGGCATATTCCTTCTCCAGGCGCTTCGCGGCCTTCTTAGACACACCCCCCAATATGTCGATAGCGTGCCGAAGACGCGCGCGCGTGATATCCGGACCAAGAATTGCCATCGAGTCAGGCATTGAGTACGCCGCGTTGCTCCCTGCGATGGCAATAAACAAAGGCGCAAACAACTCCTTGGGTTTTAACGTCATGCTAGCCGCAAGGGATTTTAGGCACTCAAACAGCGCGCCTCGATCCCAATCCTGCTGCGCTTCCAAACGCCACAACACAAACTGCAAACGCCGCACAGTCTCTTCCTGAGACTCAGAAGCAAAAGACACTTCACTGATGGCTACCTCACCTGACAACAGATAAGCCGACAGCGGAATGAAATCAGACAACACCTCCATACGACCCTGAGCATGGGGCAGAATTTTCATCAGGGTTTCTTTATTGAGCGCCCACTCACGTAAGCGTGTCGCCAACGCTTCGACATCGTGATCCTCGCGAATCCACAGCCCGTTTAACCATTTGAGTTTTTCAGTATCAAAGATGGGGCCCCCCAGCGATACGCGCTGAATATCAAACGCCGACTCCATCTCGGCGAGTGTAAACTTCTCGCGCTCATCAGGCATCGACCATCCCATACGACCCAAATAATTCAAAAGCGCCTCGGGCAAATATCCCATGCGCTGGTAATACAGGATGCTCGTCGGGTTCTTTCGCTTAGAGAGCTTTGACTTATCTGGATTCCTTAAAAGCGGTAGATGACAAAGGGTCGGCATCTCCCAGCCGAAGTAATCGTAGAGCAACTGATGTTTCGGCGCAGAATTGATCCACTCCTCTCCCCGGATGACATGGGTAATTTCCATCAAGTGGTCATCGACCACGTTCGCCAGATGGTAGGTGGGCATACCATCCGATTTAAGGAGGATCTGAGCATCCACCATGCCCCAATCGAGTTCGATTGGACCTCGCAGCATGTCCTCAACAACGCAGACGCCCTCTTGCTCGGGGACCATCATCCGAATGACAAAAGGATCGCCGCGCTCTTTTCGCCGTGCCTGCTCATCATCTAGCAGCTTGAGTTCCGAGGGTTTCAGCGCGGTGCTCTTGCCTGCCTCGCGACGTGCCTGCCGCAGTGCATCGAGTTCTTCCGCCGTGCGATAACAAACAAACGCATTTCCCGCCTCCACCAGTTGCCATGCATATCCGGCGTAAGTGTCTCCGCGCTCGCTTTGGCGATAGGGGCCATGAGGACCGCCGATATCGGGGCCTTCATCCCACGAGAGCCCAAGCCAAGTGAGAGAATCCAGAATAGCTTGCTCTGCTTCGGGCGTGCTCCGGACCCGATCGGTATCTTCTATCCGCAGTACAAACTGTCCGCCGTGCGCGCGGGCAAAACAACGATTGAACAACGCCATATACGCTGTTCCAACATGAGGGTCCCCGGTGGGTGACGGGGCGACGCGGGTGCGCACGCTCATTGGTTTCATACTCCGGACTAACAGCAAGAGATCGCTAGTCTATCAAAGCCGGTCTTCCGGCCGTAACACTATCTTGGGCTTTGGTATTAATAGAGCCCCATTGGTAAACCAGCCCTATCTTCAAGACAGACCCCGAGGAAAAAATTGCAGCATGTCACCTGGCGGCAATTTCACCAAAACCGCTCTCCATGTGCGTGGAAATTAGGTACGATGTGCGTTGGTTATCAACGGACTGACCCAGCGTGCTACACACATTTTTGGAATGCCGACTGCGCTCCCTCCTGTTTACCTCTCTCATCCTGCTGATCACCGCCTGCGGCCGTGGAGAAAGCAACGTGGTACAAGGCAATCGGGATGGGGTATTGCACTATGGCAATGGTGCCGAGCCCCAAGGTCTCGATCCCCATGTGGTGACAGGGGTTCCCGAAAACCACATCATCAGGGCCTTGTTCGAGGGGCTTGCGGTTAAAAATCCCCAGACCGTGGAGCCCGAACCCGGTGTCGCGGAGCGCTGGGAATTCAGCGATGGCGGCCGTGTCATTACATTTTTCCTGAATCCCGACGCCAAATGGTCTAATGGAGAACAGGTGACAGCCAGCGATTATGTGTGGAGCTGGAACCGTGCGCTACACCCGGGCACCGGCAACGAGTACTCATACATGCTTTTCCCGGTGGTCAATGCAGAGGCCTATCTCAAAGGCGAGATTACCGACTTCAATGAAGTAGGTGTTAAAGCGATCGATGATACGACCCTCGAGGTGACTCTAAACGCACCCACCCCCTACTTTGTCCAGCTGATGGATCACTACAGCACCTTTGCCGTGCATCCAGAGACGCTAATGCAGTTTGGTGAAATGACCGACCGCTATACCCCGTGGACGCGGGTTGGCAACATCGTCAGCAATGGTGCGTTTACCCTGTCCGAGTGGTCATTGAATCGCCGTATTGTCGTCGAGAAAAGCGAGCACTACTGGGACAGAGATAAGGTGTCTCTCAATTCGGTCATTTTTTACCCCACCGAAAACGTGGTCAGCGAGGAGCGCATGTTCCGTGTGGAGCAGCTGCATTACACACAGGTCGTGCCTCTCGACAAAATTCCAGCTTACCGAAGCATGCCCGATACCCCCTATGTTCAGGCACCCTATTTGGGCACTTATTACTACCTGATAAACACCAAGCGCCCCCCCGTCGATGACGCGCGGGTCCGTAAAGCCCTGTCCATGGCAGTGGATCGGGAAACACTGGTCAGAACGGTGTTGCAGGAAACCGCTGTACCGGCCTACTCAATAACGCCCCCGGACACGCTAGGTTATTTTCCACCCAAACTTTTTGACTATGATCCCGAACAAGCGAGAAAACTGCTTGCCGAGGCCGGATACCCCAACGGCGATGGGTGGCCTGGGCTCGAAATCCTCTACAACACCCAAGAAGCTCATCGCAAAATTGCCGTCGCTATTCAGCAGATGTGGAAAAAAGAGCTCAATATTGATGTAACCCTTTCCAATCAGGAATGGAAGGTTTATCTGGATTCAGTGACACAGATCGATTTTCAGATCGCTCGACGAGGCTGGATTGGTGACTACGTTGATGCCAACAACTTTTTGGATCTTTTTATTACCGATGGGGGCAACAACAACACACACTATAGCGACCCCGTCTATGACGACTTGATCTTGTACCGAGCGCCAAAAGCCGAGACCCGGGAAGCGCGCTATGAATTATTTGCCGAGGCAGAAACGCGCCTTATGGAAGAGATGCCGATCATTCCCATCTATACCTACACCAGCAAGCACCTCATCCATCCCAGCGTGGAAGGGCTGTATTCGAACCTTATGGACTCGCTGAATTTGAAATATGTCCAACTGGTTCCGGGAAGACAGCTGCAGGGGAGTACACAGTAATGCTGCGCTTCATGTTGATCCGGATTCTTCAGGCTCTTCCCGTCATTTTTGTCGTAATCACCGCCACGTTTTTCTTGGTTCGCTCAGCCCCAGGCGGCCCCTTCGACCAGGAAAAAGTGGTTATCCCAGAGGTGAAGAAAGCTTTGGAGGCTCAGTACAAGCTCGATTTGCCGTTGCATGAGCAATATTTTGCCTACCTCAGCGATCTCGCTCAGGGAGACCTCGGCCCCTCCTTCAAATACCCGGGTCGCAGCGTCAATGAAATTCTGTTTTCCGGGTTACCGGTGACTGCAGAGCTGGGGCTTTATGCCCTGCTTATTGCCCTGTGCATCGGTGTCAGCGCTGGCGTGTTCGCCTCTCTAAGGCCCAACACAGCACAGGACTACGTTCCCATGAGTCTGGCGATGATTGGCATCTGTATGCCCTCGTTCCTGCTTGGACCTTTGCTCGTGCTGGTCTTTGGCATCTGGCTCGACTGGCTGCCAATCACCGGTTGGGGCGATATACCGGGTGATAAGATTCTGCCATCCATCACCCTTGGCTCAGCCTATGCCGCCTACATTGCAAGGCTGTCTCGCGCCGGCATGCTCGAAATCTTGTCACAGGATTACATTCGTACCGCCCGCGCAAAAGGACTGCCCGAGTGGCAGGTGGTCACGAGGCATGCACTTCGCGGCGGATTGATCCCTGTCATAGCCTTTCTCGGCCCTGCCTTTGCAGGCTTACTCGCAGGCTCTTTTGTCGTTGAGACCATTTTTCAGATACCGGGACTTGGCCGCTTTTATGTTCAGGCTGCCTTCAACCGCGACTACACCATGATCCTTGGCACCACGGTCTTCTTGTCCACACTCATCGTATTTTTCAATTTGGTTAGCGACATCACTGCCGCCTGGCTAAACCCCCGTTTGCGAGCCCAGTTCAAGGGGGGAAGCCAGTGACTACTGATGTTTCTATAGCGCTGACCGACGCAGAACAGGGTTCAAGTCTCTGGCACGACGCCTGGATTCGACTCAGCAAAAACAAAATGGCAGTGGGCGGTGGTGCCATCCTCCTTACCTTCATCGTTGTTGCGCTGCTGACGCCCTGGATCGCGCCCTATAGTTATGAGGCGCAAAATTTAGACCTGGGCGCGAGCCCTCCCTCGGCAGCCCATTGGCTTGGCACCGATATCTTTGGTCGAGATGTTCTCACCCAGATTATGTACGGAGGCCGGGTTAGCCTCGCCGTTGGCTTTATCGCCACTGGAGTTGCCTTGATCATCGGGGTGAGCTGGGGCGCAGTAGCGGGCTATGTTGGCGGAAGAGTCGATGCGGTCATGATGCGATTGGTCGATATTCTCTACGCCCTGCCCTTCATGATTTTTATCGTTTTGCTAATGGTCGTGTTTGGTCGCAACGTCTTGCTGCTGTTTTTGGCAATCGGCGCCGTCGAATGGCTCACCATGGCGAGAATTATGCGCTCTCAGGTGCAGTCCCTCCGACAACAGGAATTTGTCGAGGCGGCGGTCTCGCTCGGCCTGTCACCGGTCACCATTATCAGGCGGCATGTCGTACCCAACGCTTTGGGACCTATTATTGTGTACACCACCCTGACCATCCCCTCGGTGATGCTGCTGGAAGCTTTCCTGAGCTTTCTCGGGTTGGGTATTCAGCCTCCGCAAACCTCTTGGGGCCTCCTCATCAGCTATGGCGCTGAGACGATGGAGGAATACCCCTGGCTCCTAATTTTCCCGGGATTAGCCCTGACCATCACCCTGTTCTCACTGAACTTTCTGGGTGACGGTTTGCGGGATGCACTCGATGTCAGAGGGTCAAAGGACTAATCATGAGCTTACTTCGAGTTGATAATTTGTCGGTCAGTTTCCACACCCGAAACGGCAGTCATCAGGCGGTGAAAGACGTCAGCTTTACGGTCAAGCCTCGTGAAATTACCGCAATCATTGGGGAGTCTGGATCGGGAAAGTCGGTGTCCTGCTACGCCATGCTTGGGCTCGTACCCTCACCTCCTGGTCGCATCGATAGTGGCACCGCTCTCTTTGAAGGCGCTGACTTGCTTGCGCTTAGCGAGCGCGAACTGCGGGCCATCCGCGGTCGTGATATCGCGATGATCTTTCAGGACCCTATGACCTGTCTGAATCCCTTCATGACCATCGGCCAACAGCTGATCGAGCCCCTGCAGCTTCATAAGGGACTATCAAAGAAAGAGGCCAAAGAACGCGCTATCGAGCTACTCGATGAAGTCGGTATCCGAAGCCCCGCTGATACATTCGATAGCTATCCGCACGAGTTCTCAGGTGGAATGCGCCAGCGAGTAATGATCGCAATGGCACTTATTAACGAACCCAAACTATTGATTGCTGATGAACCCACGACCGCTCTGGACGTGACGATTCAGGCACAAATACTGAGGCTCATTGCGGATTTGCAGAAAAATCGCGATATCGGCGTGCTTTTCATCTCACATGATCTGGCGGTTGTTGCCGACATCGCAAACCAAATCATTGTGATGGAACAAGGCGTGATGGTGGAGCAAGGATCGCCTGACGCGATTTTCAACCACGCCCAACATCCCTACACCCAAAAGTTGCTGGCAGCGATTCCCTCCGGTCAACGTGAAGCCGCTCGTGTTGATCCCGATCCCCTTATCAAGGTAAGCGGCCTTAAGACATGGTTCTATCCGAGCAACGCCAAAGATCCTGTAAAGGCTGTTGATGATGTATCTCTTGAGATCAATCGCGGCGAGGTCTTGGGACTCGTGGGAGAAAGTGGCAGTGGTAAATCAACACTCGGCCGATCCCTGTTGAGGCTCGCGCCAATCACGGGAGGCTCCGTTACCTTTGACGGCACCGATGTCACGGCTCTTGAGGGGAGCGCCCTGAAAGAATTCAGGCGTCGTATGCAAATGATTTTTCAGGATCCCTTTGCCTCGCTGAACCCCCGCATGACGGTTTACGACACGCTGGCCGAGCCCCTGCTACTTCACAAAATTTGTGACAGAAAAAATCTCGACGCGACAATCGCCACCCTCATGGATGACGTGGGTCTCGCCAGAGCATTCATCCGAAAATACCCCCATGAGTTTTCAGGCGGACAGCGACAGCGAATCGCTATTGGCAGAGCGCTGGCGACCAAGCCCGAGTTCATCGTCGCGGACGAGCCCGTATCAGCCCTCGATGTCACCATCCAGGCGCAAATACTGGAGCTGCTCGCCTCTCTGGGCAGGGAGCACGGCTTGACCATGTTATTTGTCTCTCACGACATGGCAGTGATTCGGCAAATAGCTGACCGCGTCATGGTGATGTATCAGGGCAAATTGGTCGAGCAAGGAACGGCTCAAGCGGTTTTCGAGAATCCTCAACAAGCCTACACCCAGGCTTTACTTGCCAGCATCCCGGGAGCAGCGACCGCCTCTGCTACCTAACGACCTAGGCAAACTAAAAGTCACAGCAGGGGACAAATCTAGAGGGTAAAGCCCCCATCGATTGTGACAAGTTGGCCGGTGACAAAGTCGGAGCCGGTGATAATCGAAACAATCACATCGGCCACGTCAGCAGGCTCGACCACATGACCCAGAGGTGTCATGTCGGCGAATTGGGTTTTCAATGCCTCGTAACGCGCATCGTCACTATCACCCCAGGTGTCAAAAGCCCAGTCCCCATCAATCAGTCCTGGCAACACCGCGTTCACGCGAATATTGTCCTTACCAAACGCCTTGGCAAGAGAACGGGTGAGACTGTTCATTCCTGCCTTGGAGGCACAATAGGCTATCGAGCTCCCGCTCGCCGTTTGGCTGGCAATACTAGAAGTCATGACAATCTCACCGCCGCCCGCTTTTTGTAAATGCGGCATCGCAGCGCGAGACATAAAAAACGCCCCCATCAAATTCACCCGCAACGTTCGCTCCCAAATTGCAGACGTGAGGTCTTTTAAGTTTTCGTGGGGGACAAACGTCGTGCAGCCTGCGTTATTAACGAGGATATCCAGCCGCCCAAAGCTGCCAATTGCAGTCTCTGCAATTCGCTCGCAGTCGGCCTCTTCACTGACATCCCCTTGAGCGATCACGGCGCGACCACCGCTCGCCACAATGCGCTCTCGGGTCTGAATCGCCCCCTCTTCCGATTGGTTGTAGTTGATAACCACACTGGCGCCTTCACTCGCCAGCTTGGTTGCCAATGCCGCACCCACTCCCGAGCTCGAACCGGTAATTACCGCAACTTTATCCTTTAAATTCATCGTCTACTCCTGTTGGCGCCAGGGCCCAAACACTCTTATTAGGCACTTTTTATGAACATCTTTTATGAGCGCTCTTTGTCAGCACCTTTTCCGAGCACCTCTGATAGGCACAATCAATAAAGACCCTTTATTGGTCCCTTTGATGCACAATTGACGGTCAATTTCGATAGTCGCCGCCGACGTGCTCTTTAAACAAGCATCTGGGAGCATTTGACACTCTCATCTGGAGGACCATCAAGCAAACCGACGCTGGCCCACTCGACACGTGAGAGGCTCTGTCTCAAACACATCGTAGTCACGGCTCAACACGGTACTCACCAAGCGCCAGCGGCTCGTCATAACGTCTGGGGTCAGCGTGATCAGTGCCCACCCCCTGTGCTCTGACTCCAAGGCGACTAACTCATCACTGCTGGCCAACAGAGCCGCTCTGAGTTGCTCGGCGGGCAGCGGGAAGTAGTTTTCTATGCCGGGGCTCGAAATTCCCGGACAGCCCACTTCCACGCCCACGGGTGCATCGTCTTTATCGCGCAAATTAAACGCCCAGCCGTTGTGGGTGTCTCCAGCGACAACAACCGGATTACTGGCGTCTTCAAGAAGCCTCTCAAACACGCGAGCACGACAAGCCGGATAACCGTCCCAAGCATCGAGATTCATGGGCAATTGATAAGCGGATAGCCGGGCAATACTGCCCACATACTCTCGGCTGCGCTCAGGCAGCTCAACTTGAGCCAACTCCTCTGGGGAGATAGCAGGCATGATCAGCTTACCCATGAGCACCTGCTGACCCACAAACTGCCAGGTAGCTCCCCTACTCTTACTCGCTGCAAGCTGATTGCTCAACCAACTGTACTGATCAGCGCCGAGCATGGTTCGCGTCGGATCATCGAGATGCCTCTCTCGAAACTGCGCTGGCGTGAGCTCAGCTCCGATCAAGTCCCGCCGATAGTCCAGTTGCTCATCACGCCCCGTTAGCCGGGTATCCAGCATAATAATGTCGGCCAGACTACCGACCTTAAAGGATCGATAGATAGGACCCTGTTCAGTCTGGGCCGGCGTTCTGATGGGCATCCATTCGTGATACACCCGTCGCGCGATTGCCATGCGCAAGTGAAAATCACCCTCGCCCTCATTGTGATTTTCCGCGCCTTCCCGCCACGTATTATTGGCGAGCTCATGATCATCCCACACACAAATCCATGGATGTGCTGCGTGGGCGGCCTGCAAATCCGGATCGGTTCTGTAGAGAGCGTAGCGCTGGCGGTAGTCCTCTAATGATAGAATTTCGTGGGCGGGCTGAATGCTTCGCCCTAATTCCTCTATCGCAACCGGGTTGCTGTACCGATCGTTTGCGTACTCGTAGATGTAATCGCCAAGGTGCATGACCAAATCGATGGATGCCTCCGCCATATCACGGTAGGCATTGAAGAAGCCTTGAGGGTAGTTAGAGCAGGAGCAGACGCCGATAGAAAACTGCTCGCAAGCTCCGCTTGGTAAGGTGCGCGTGCGGCCCACCGGAGAGACAACCTCATTGAAAGTAAAGCGGTACCAATACTGCGTATCAGGTGCTAGTCCAACTACATCTATTTTCACGGTGTTGTCCCGCTGGGGATCAGCGACCGCTTCACCTTCTGCGACTATCCGTTCAAATTTGGCATCCGCAGCAAGTTGCCAGCGGCCTAGTAATCTCTCCATGGAGCCGCTTTCAGGAAGGACGCGGGTCCAGAGAATGACCCGGTCATCAAGCGGGTCGCCACTGGCAACGCCATGGGTAAAGAAGGCTTTCGCATTGCCCTCGACGGCAAAGCCGCGAAGAGATGCAGTACCCAAAGCCGCGGTCACACCGCGAAGCGTGTCCCGTCGACGAAGGTTGAAAGAAGTCATGGAGACTGGCCTCAATGCTATACGGATTATCCGGGCCCACAGTGTAGCCTCGTGACGGGCTACTGTGTTAACTCACATCAGATCGTCTGGACGCATTGTAAAATTGAAGCGGATGTAGGGGCTGCTGGAGACATCAAATTCCGGTCCGTCAGTCTCCCCTCCGGTTGAGAATTGGAGATTACGCAGACCCCCTACCCCCACACTCAAACTGCCCCATAAGCTGCCATAAAGCCGACGCTGATATTCAACGCCCAAGTCAAACGCGTTCAGGTCAACCGCGACCTCGCCTGTATCGGCGCTGATCGCCCAACCGGACCCTGAGTACAGACCGCCGATGCCCACCAACCAGTCGCGGCTTGGGGACCAAATTATCTGCGGCCACGGGAGAATGCCGCTCACGGTCCAGTCGGGACTAATCGTCCAAGACACGCCGACGTAAGGCAGTAGATAACTCTCAAAAGATGACGTGCTGCCAAAAGCACCGAACATCCACCACAAATCGGGATTGTGGGTATAGCGCGCGAATGCGCCCCCCATGGTTTGCCAATAGCTGCTGCCATTCGGCAAATCAGTATCGTTATAGAAAGGCAGCACGAAGGCCAAGCCCTGCCAAGCTTCATTGAGCTGCTTTAAATAACCGACCCCGAAGGCCGCGCTGGTCACCTTGAAGTCTTCAAGCCCCAGAGAGTTATCGCCCTCCGCAGAAAACTGAGAACGACCCGCATAGAGACCGACAACGAGCGCGTCGGTGGGTGACGTGAGAAATGGTAAGCCAGCGGCCAGGCTGGCACTGGACTGCTGTAGATCCAGACTGCTCCCCGGCTCCGCAAAATCTCGTACCGTAGCGTCGTCATAGACAGCGCCTCCCGCGTAGGCAATGGGTAAAAAAGGCGCATTGGAACGGGAGCGGGTAAACACCAGATCGGAGTTGGCGAAAGCCTCGGCCTTGCGATCGACATATCGGCCCAACCAAGTACGAGCCTCTTCTGCCTGATCGGGAAGCACAGCTTGTGACTCGAGCTGCTCTGGCTCGGTTTGCGCGGGCTCAAGCTGTTCTAATTCAGAATCAGCTGCCTGCGAGACAACCGTGAAAAAGCCAAGAAGGCAGAGCAGAGATAACCTGCACCACGCTGCCATCAAGACACCACGCCTAGCTACCTTTATCGCCACCACACCGACCATTTCTGCGAATCCCCTGCCTATCCCGGGGCAAGAGTTGACCCAGATCTGTTATTGTACGGCCTCCTCAGCAAGCACCAACATAACTTAAGCCGTTTTCCATGTCTTTTCACGTCAACAATACGCCCGGCATAGCTGACCCGATCTCCCCCTGGCGGTTTTGCACCGCACCCTGCATGGATTGGACCGACCGTCACTGCCGCTATTTCTGGCGCACACTGAGTCGCCGCAGCCGGGTCTACACGGAAATGGTCACCACGGGGGCTTTGCTATTTGGGGATGTGGCGAGTCATCTCCAATTCAACGACGAGGAGCACCCCGTGGCCCTCCAATTGGGTGGTGCAGAACCAAGAGAGCTTGCACAGTGTGCTCGACTCGCCGAGGACTGGGGATATGACGAGGTCAATTTAAATTGCGGCTGTCCTTCGGATCGCGTCCAGAACGGTCGTTTTGGTGCCTGCCTGATGCTCGAGCCTGAACGCGTTCGAGATTGTGTTGCCGCAATGATAGACGCCTGCTCGATACCAGTTACTGTCAAGCAGCGTATCGGTATCGATGATCAAGAGGACTACGGTCGGTTTCGGGATTTCGTTGGAACCGTGGCCTCGGGAGGCTGCTCGGTATTCATCGTCCACGCGCGCAATGCCTGGTTACAAGGCTTATCACCCAAAGAGAATCGGGATATTCCGCCGCTGAAATACGATTGGGTGATACGGCTAAAACGAGAATTTCCAGCCCTCACTATTGTCCTCAACGGCGGCCTCACCTCTCTTGAAGAGTGCACGGACCATCTCAATAATCTCGATGGCGTCATGCTGGGTCGAGCAGCTTATCAAAACCCGTGGTTGCTGAGTCGAGTTGACTCTAAACTATTCAAGACTGATGACCCGCTTCGCAGCCGGTCAGAGGCCGTAAATGCGATGATTCCCTATATCGAAAGACACCTCGCTGGGGGTGGAAAGTTACATCACGTAACGCGACACCTGCTCGGGCTTTATTCTCGACAACCGGGGGGCCGCCAATTCCGACGAGCACTGAGCGAGAATGCTCACCGAGAGGAAGCGACTGCCAAGACTCTGCTGGCAGCAGTTGAACTCTGCGCCATTTCCGATCAGGCTGTTGCAACTGCTCGCCACTAAACGCGGCTGGCGAGTGACCAAACCGGACTCGAAAACCGCTAACCGAATAAAGGGCGCCATGAATAAGCTAGATCAATTAAGAGCCATGACAGACGTCGTTGCTGACACCGGCGATATCGACGCTATTATCCGGCTCAAGCCACAAGACGCAACAACCAATCCTTCACTGCTCTTGAAGGCTGCCCAATTGCCCCGGTTTAGTGACGCCCTTCGCGAGGCAAAATCCGCCACAAACTCAGTGGATGAAGCCAGCGATCTGTTCGCTGTCAGCGTCGGAGCTGAAATCGTCAGCATAATCCCGGGACGCATTAGCACCGAGGTCGATTCGAGGCTGTCTTTTGATACCGACGCCACGATTGCGAAGGCAAAAGGACTGATAGATCTTTACGACCAGCGCGGTATCGATAAAACTCGCGTGCTCATTAAAATCGCTGCCACCTGGGAGGGAATTCGCGCCGCGGAGCTGTTAGAGCGCGAGGGTATTAACTGTAATCTAACCCTGTTGTTTGGTTTCTCCCAGGCTCAGGCCTGTGCCGATGCAGGTGCCTTCCTCATCTCGCCTTTCGTTGGACGTATTTTGGACTGGTACAAGGCCAATACAGACCTTGTCGTTGAGACGCCAGACCATGATCCAGGCGTGCAATCGGTGACCCGTATTTATCAGCACTACAAGGCCCATGGTTATAAAACTGTGGTGATGGGCGCCAGCTTCCGCAATGTTGGCGAAATTGAAGCGCTTGCAGGCTGCGATCGCCTGACTATCAGCCCTGACTTGTTGGATGCTCTGGAGAGCGATGAGGCAGTGCTGCCGCGACGTCTCAACGATATAGGGGTTGAGGCTGCCCAGCCCGCCCCTTTAAAAGAGAGCGCTTTTCGATGGGACCTGAATGAAGACCAGATGGCGACAGAAAAACTCGCTGAGGGCATTCGAAAATTCACTGTAGACCAGATCGCGCTCGAGAAAATGATCAGTGAACTCTAGCTCGCCTCAAGAGTCCTGACCAAATCCTGAAAGGCCTCATGGTTGGCCTCGCTCATCGCCATCAGGGTCTTGTGCGCCTCAATAACCCGCTCTTTAATCTGCGCTTCACTTGAAGGATGAGCAGGAATATCGTGAGTGTATCCCTCGCAATTTTCATTGCGAACATCGAACAACTGATCAAAACCCATGGTCTGTAACAGGCGATCAATACCCGGATTAGCACTGAAAATGGTTGGGCGGAAACCGAATTTCTCATGGGTTTTTATCGCCAACTTCGCCAACATACCGAGGGTGGTGCTATCGAGGCCCGAGGCTCCGGTGACATCAACCCACACCGACAAGAAGTCCTCGTCGCTGAAGACTCGCTCAAAATAATCGTCCAGCGCCGTACACATCACCAGCCGAACATCCCCTTCAAGGCGCAATAAGTGGGCGCCCTCATTTTTTGCGGCACTAATGCGACATCCTGTCATGACAAACCCTTAGAAATAAAAAGTACAGCCACGTCATCGGGTAAATGACCCCTGTCCACGTGATCAAGACCTAGCCGCTGCCAAAGCTCGCGAGGCTTGGCAATAGGGCCTGCCAATCGCCGCAACAGCGCCGACTCCTTCTCAAGTAGATCTTTGTCGTCCAAAAGTTCCAGAATGCCATCCGACAAGACCGCCATAATAAATTCATCGGGCGTCTGGATAGTTGTCGCCGAGTATATTGCTTCGGGCACCAGACCAACCGGAGGTCCTTCCCCTTCCAGGTAGCGAATTCCATCGTGGGTCAACAAGATCGGCTGAGGCAAATGCCCCGCGACGCTGTAGGTCAGCTCGCCGGTTTTGAAATTCAGATTGCCCACTACCATCGTGGCGTACTTATTGAGCTCCAATTCCAGCAGCTCGCTATTCGCCAGCGCGAGCATCTTTACGGGCGACGTCACGGTTTCATCCTGTCGGCGGAGATAGTCCGACCGCTTGCGGGCGAACAGATTCTTCAACAGCACCGTAGCAAAGGCTGAGGAACTTCCATGGCCCGACACATCGGTGAGGAAAAAAATGACTTGGTCGTCACTGACCTGAAAGTAGTCCGCAAAGTCACCACTAAGGTACAAAGACGTAAAAATTTTCTGGCTAAACCAATACCCATTCACCTGTAAGGAGCCCGAGGGGAGAAGCGCCATTTGAACCTGTCTGCCCGCCTGCTGATCCTGCTGCAGCATCCGAAGAGAGTGACGTAACTCCTGATTCGTGCGCTCCAGGTTTTCCTTACTTTCTTTGAGCTCACGCTGAAGGCGGTGGTGGGTAACGCAGCGGCCAATAGCGTGTCTCAAAAGACCGGGGCGCTCCTCGGGTCTGACAAAGAAATCGGCAGCGCCCAGCCCCAGAGCGGTAGTCATTGACTCGACGTCTCGATCCTCGGCGACCACGATAACGGGCACCTGAACGTCGAAATTTCGCATCGCCCGTCGAACCGAGGCCCAGGAAACGTTGGACAGGCCGGCGTTGCACAGCACGCAGTCATAGGGGCTTTCCGAACCCAAAACGCTCTCAATATTAGGAACTTCTGACAGATAATCAAATTCGAATTGAGGTGCATCCAACGCACCGATCAAGCGCTCCGCGCGCGTCTGTCGGTCATCAACAACCAGAATCGCGCCTTCCTGCGTGTGACCTTCAATCACCTTGCGTTGCACTGCGACCTGATCAAAGGTCGTCCTCTTCCCAGCCGTCATCAAATTCTGAGAAATCATCCACGACCTTTCCGTCTGAAATTTGTAGACGACGTTGCTGAAGGTAGGCGTCGCGGAGAAAAATATACTGATCGCCGGAGAGAAGTTCATCAGCACCCAGTAGCCCCGCGCGCAAATCAACTATGTTGAACACTCGCAGCCCCCAGGCAGGGTCTGAATTACCCATTTGCCCCATGGGTGACGCATAGGCATCAAATGCCGTACCCACGCCTGAGCGCATCGTACTAGGTCCCAGAAAGGGCAACATAACAAAGGGACCTTGGGGAACTCCCCAAATTGACAGGGTATGACCAAAGTCGGTTTGGTACTGCGGTACGCCCAATTTGGTCGCAACGTCAAAGAGACCAAAAATGCCAATCGTCGAATTTATGATGACGCGCCCTACGTTTTCGAGGCCCTGGTCAACACGACCCTGTAAAAACCCGTTTAAAGCACCGTTAACATCAAGCAGGTTATTAAAAAAGTTATTAACCCCTTTGCGACCGACCTCGGGCATTATGTAGGCATAGCCCTGCGCGACGGGTTTTACCAAGTAGGCGTCAGCCGTGTTATTGAAGCTGTAAATCGATCGATTAAAAGATTCCCACGGATCTTCCTCGGCGTTACTCGCCGTGCTGAACAATCCCGCCAGAAGCAGGCAGAGAATTGTTACCACCGACCGCATCTTGATCCTCTATTTACTGCCACCATCAAGCTTGTCTCGTTTCACCTGACTACCCGTAACCGTACCAGAGCACACCCCGAGTGGCGATGATACTTTGTCGGGAAAATGTTGATAAATCCCGGCGTGTCGACACCCACTATACGGGCAAGTCGTTATCTTGGGTTAGCGCTCACCCAAGACTGAACCCGCGACCACTGCTCATCAAGACGTTTTATCGACACCGGCATTTTTGTCCCAAGTTGCTGGGCAAAAAGTGAGATTCTGAATTCCTCAAGCATCCATCGATACTGGGACGCGGCATCAGACAGAACCAGCAAACCGGGATACCCCAGCAGCTGTTGCTCCAGCCGCTCGGTCGCAGGACCCAGAAACCCCATGTTTTTTTGATCCTTTGCATATTGCCCGCTCAAGCGCTCGACTCGATAAACAATGCCTTTGGCATACCTGGGGTATTGTTCGAGCCACATCCAAGGGGCAACAGACAATTTGCCAGGACCAACCAGAGCGGCAATCTGTCGGTCAATATCGGCTCTGCTGTCAGCGTATGCTGAAGCATCGTAGCGCTGCAAATGAGTTTTTGCTGCTGCAAGTGACTGCAAGGCATTCAGCAGGATACGCTCCAGATCCTGAGCTTTCGGCACCCACCTCCCCTTGGAGGCCTTGAGTAACGCATCAAATTCTTCTGCGGATCTCGGCAAGTCACCCTCGCACAAACTGAGCAATGCCACTTTGGACATCTCGGTAACGAGCTCATGACGAGATAAATCACAGCCAGCCAGAGCCAGCGCTGCATCATTGCTAGACAACAACTGCTTGCGCAAGGACTTCATCGTCTGCGCGCTTCGCTTCATGGCAAGCGCCGCTATACCATCTCGGTGGGCAAGTTTTGCCTCCGCGTGATAGTCGAGCAGCTGGACTCCGATGCGCTCTCCATGATCAACAATCGCCGGGAACGAGATCACCTTCATGCCTGCGGCCTTGGACTGCCACTCCTCAGGCAAGGCATCAAAATCCCAGCGTTCAATGCTGTCACGAGCGGGAAAATCAGAACTAGAGGACACTGCCGCACTGCTTCCATCTTGTCGAAAAAGGTCGATTAGCTCGGCCATGTTGCGGCTCTCAGCCAGCAACCGACCCCGATCATCGACCACCCGTATGTTCATGCTGTAATAATCATCCAGGTTCTCTACAGCCCAATCCGCCGGGCTAACACGAACCCGTCGCAACAGTGCCAAGGCGCTACCAAGTGCTTCCGTGAGGGGTACATCCTCCGGCGTCATCTCAGCCAACACTTCATCAACCACATCGGGCACCGGTACCAGCTGCTTACGGAGCTGCTTTGGCAGGCTCTTTACCATCGCAATGCACTTTTCTCGTAGTAACCCCGGAACCAGCCACTCAAATCGATAGCGCGGCGCGCGATTTAGTAGTGCAAGAGGAACAGTGACCGAGACGCCATCCCGATCTCGACCGGGTTCGAAACGGTAGGTCAACCGATATACCGTATCCCCCAAAAACAGCTGGGAAGGAAACTGCTCAAGCAATTCACTACCCGGGTCCCGGGTCAAAATATGGGCTCTGGATAAACGCAGATGCTTATCGGCATCGGGCTCGGCTCGAAGCCATTTTTCAAGGGTGCCTGCGCTGACGCAGTAGGCCGGAATACGCTCGTCATAGAACGCAAACAGCGCCTCCTCATCCACCAGCAAGTCCTGCCGACGGGCACGGGATTCCAAATCCTGAACGGTCCGAATCTGTGCCATGTTGGCCTTTAGAAAATCGGGAGGCGACTTGTAATCACCAGTGATTAAGCCTTCGCGAATAAACAGTTGCCGGGACTCTCCGGGCGCGACATCGCCGTAGTGGACGCGGCGGCCGTCGCTAATCACCAAGCCGAACAGGGAAACCCTCTCTTTCGCCATGACGCGTCCGGAGCGCTGTTGCCACGCGGGCTCGTAATAATGGCGCTTTAACAGATAGGGGTTCGTTTTGAGTAACCACGCTGGATCGATAGTCCCGCACTGCCTTGCAAACACCTGTGTAGTCTCCACGATCTCAGCAGCAACCAGCCATTTCGGCGGTTTTTTAAATAATCGCGACCCGGGGAAAATTTGCAGCTTTCGATTACGCGCGGCGTTAAATATCCTGCCCTCATCCTGCTGAGCGATTTGTCCGAGAAATCCGGCCAGCAGGGCGCGATGAATGCCCTCGTAATGATGTTCGTCTGGCAGGCTTGGTCTCACCGTAAAACCCAGCTGACGGCTGGCCACCACTAACTGGCCGTGAATATCTCGCCACTCTCGCAGTCGTAGATAGGACAGGAACTCCTGTTTGCAACGTTTGCGAAACTGATTTTGGCTGAGGGCTTGCCGCTGCTCCTCAACGTACCGCCACAAGTTTATCCAGCTTAAAAAGTCGGAAGACTCATGGTGAAAGCGCGCATGCGCCTGATCTGATTGAGTCTGTTTTTCCGACGGCCGCTCTCGAGGATCCTGCACAGAGAGCGCGCTGACAATGACGAGAGTTTCCGTCAGGGCATTGTTGCTTGCTGCTTCGAGAATGATCCGCGCCAGCTTTGGGTCAATCGGTAGCCTTGCCATTTTTCGCCCGAGACTGGTGAGCCCGCCCTTACTTGAGACGGCACCCAGCTCCTCGAGAAGCTTATATCCCTCACGCACCATCGACGCCTCTGGTTTGTCGATGAAGGGAAATGCAGAGACTTTGCCCAAGCGAAGCTCGAGCATTCGCAAGATGACCGCCGCGAGATTGGTTCTCAGAATTTCTGGATCGGTGAACTCAGGGCGCGCTAAAAAATCCGACTCACTGTACAGACGAAAACAAACACCGGCGGCAATACGCCCGCAACGACCTTTGCGCTGATTGGCGCTGGCCTGAGAAATTTTTTCGATGGGAAGGCGCTGCAAGCGTGAGCGATAGTTGTAACGACTGATTCTTGCGGTTCCGCTGTCTATGACATAGCGAATGCCGGGTACGGTTAAGGAGGTCTCCGCCACGTTGGTAGCGAGAATTATGCGCAAGCCAGAGCCCGACGGATTGAATACTCGATTCTGCTCGGCGGCACTCAATCGAGCGTACAAAGGCAGCACTTGCCTCTGGTCACTGCCTCTCAGCTTGCGCGACAGCTCCCGAATTTCTCGCTCCCCGGGCAAAAAAACAAGGACATCCCCCCGGGGACCAAATACCTCCTGTTCGATATCGTCGAGCAACCGCGCTATCTGTTCCGAGTCAGCCTCCTCCTGTTCGTCATCGCCACCCAGATAATGGACTTCAACGGGATAAGTACGCCCCGACACCTCAATGATTGGAGCATCTGAGAAATGGCTTGAAAAGCGTTCAACATCGATGGTGGCTGAGGTCACAATCACCTTCAGGTCGGGTCGCCTCGGTAACAGGCGGCTCAAATAGCCCAAAATGAAGTCGATATTCAGGCTGCGCTCATGCGCCTCATCGATGATGAGGGTGTCGTACTGGCGCAAATCCTTATCGCGCTGAAGCTCGTTCAACAAAATACCGTCAGTCATTAGCTTGATCGCCGTTTGCTCCGAGACCGAGTCGGTAAATCGGACCTGATACCCCACCAACTCTCCCAGCGGGCTATTGAGCTCATCGGCAATGCGCTGCGCGACATTTCTGGCGGCGAGACGCCTGGGTTGGGTGTGCCCTATTCGGGCCTCGAGTCCACGACCCAGTTCTAGACATATTTTCGGCAGCTGGGTGGTTTTACCTGAGCCTGTCTCACCGGCAACAATGACGACCTGATGGTTCGCAATTGCGCTGGCAATGTCCTGCCGGCGCTCGGCAATAGGCAGCTCCGCAGGGAAGTGGATCCTCTCAGGCAGACGACGAGGTGCAGGTGATCGATGAGCTGCTGGCGGAGCCTCTCCCTTAGACACGTAAGAAATCCTTTACCGGGATAACTAAGTCAGGACGCGTCGCGTAACTCTCTACGCAGAATCTTGCCAACATTGGTTTTGGGAAGGTCCTCACGAAATTCAACAAGTCGCGGCACCTTGTAGGCAGTCAGGTGCTCGCGGCAATAGTCTTTCACCGCTTGCTCAGTGAGAGACGCATCACGAGGCACCACAAACATCTTCACGATTTCACCACTGGTTTCGTCGCGAACGCCTACGGCTGCGCACTCAAGCACGGCCGGATGTTTGCTCAACACATCCTCAAGTTCGTTGGGGTATACGTTAAAGCCGGAGACAACGATCATGTCCTTCTTGCGATCCACGATACGCAGGTAGCCGTCGGGTTGAATTACCGCAACATCCCCTGTGGCAAACCAACCCTCGGGGGAGATGACCTCCGCAGTAGCTTCTGGTCGCCGCCAGTAACCCTGCATTACCTGCGGCCCTTTTATGCAGAGTTCGCCCGCTTCATCAAGTCCAAGTGGTTCTCCCTGATCGTTGATAACCCGCACCTCGGTGCAGGGAACTGGCAAGCCTATTGTTCCTATTTGCTGCGCGCCTCCCGGATTACTCGTGGCCACGGGGGATGTCTCGGTGAGTCCGTAGCCCTCCGACACCACACAGCCGGTAATGTCTTGCCACTCGGCTGCTGCTGCCTCGGTTAAGGCCATACCCCCCGAGAGAGTGACTTTAAGGGTGGAAAAGTCCAGTTGTTTGAATGCAGCGTCGTTGCAGAGTGCAACAAAAAGCGTGTTGAGCCCGCAAAACAGTCGAGGCTTGTATTGCTCGAACGCCTTTACCAGGGATGGAAGATCCCTTGGGTTCGGGATAAATACCGTTTGAGCGCCAACATACAAGCTATACATGGAGGCCGTAAAAGCATAGATGTGATAGACCGGCAGTGGCTGCATGAAAATATCACCGGCGCCAGCTAGCTTGTGGGACGCAAAAAAAGCGTCGCACTGCATAACGTTCGCAACCAGATTGCCGTGAGAAAGCATGGCTCCTTTCGCCACGCCGGTCGTCCCGCCGGTGTACTGCAACATGGCAAGCTCATCCGCACCTGCTGGCACAGGCTGGAACTCAAGGGCTCGTCCAGCCTTCAACACTTTTCGTAATTTCATTGCGCCCGGGATATCAAACGGAGGTACGAGCTTTTTAACGTATTTTGCAACCAGATTAATGATGTGACGCTTGGGTGCGGGGTGAAGATCAGCGAGCTCGGTGACTATTACCTGCTCCACCGAGGTTTTTGGCAGCACCAGCGACGCATTTCGGGCAACGTTCGCCTGCACTACCAGAAGCTTCACATCCGCATCATTGAACTGGTGCTCGACCTCGCGCTCGGTGTAGAGGGGGTTGGTATTAACCACAACCATTCCTGCACGCAAAACGCCCAAAACCACCACGAGGTACTGAATAAGATTGGGCATCTGAACCGCGACTCGGTCACCTCGTTGCAAGCCTGACCCCTGTTGAAGCCAGGCAGCAAAGTCACGGGTAAGGCGATCAAGATCCTGATAGCTAAGGTCATGTCCAAGGCTAGTGCAGGCAGTAAGCTGCCCATGTCTGGCAAAAGCATCTTCGAAAAGGGCCACGATATTGGGAAAGCGTTCGGTATCGATGTTCATCTCTATACCAACGTTGCTCAGTGCCTGAGCAATCGCCTGATTGAGTTCAGCTTGAAGCATAAGAATTCCCCACATGATAAGTCGGGGCTACGCTATCCCCCGCCGCCCGTCTTGATTGCGCCATAAGTGGATGCAGTGGCACCCAAGAGCCTGCTATTCTAAGGGATGACGTACAGTTTTTCCCTATTCCAAGACACATCAGCCTCAGGGCGCCCATAAAAGAAGGTGCAGTCCATGCAAGCAGCCACACAAATCACCAATCTCACGATCGACGAAATTAATGTCGGTGATACCGCAACCTATAGCCGCCTCGTCACCGAAAGAGAGGTCGAGCTGTTCGCCGCGGTATCGGGCGATCACAATCCTGTGCACTTAGATCCCGAATACGCAGCAACCACCCAGTTTGGGGAGTGTATTGCTCACGGTATGCTGACGGGTGCATTTGTCTCGGCGGCCATAGCATTAGAACTTCCCGGCCCCGGCACTATTTATCTCGGACAGAATCTTCAATTTAGGGCACCTGTGTTGCTGGGGGATACCGTCACTGTTTTTCTGGAAGTCGTTGAAAAGCATGAAAGCAAACCCTGGCTAAAGCTATCGACCACGGTGAAAAATCAGGATGGCAAGGAGATTGCCAGAGGCGAGGCTTCGGTCATGGCACCTGCAAAAAAGGAAACCGTCACCGTCGTGCCCCCGCCCGCAGTTCAGCTACTTGAGGATTCCGACGCGAACTGAGTTGGATCGACGTAAACCAACCGAAGGGTGACGATCGGCTTCGCGGGATCAGGTCTGATACCCAGCATAAGAGTGTTGACGGTTCCATCGTGGGTGGTGGCGCCGACACAGCCAATCAGATTGAGGCCCGCCTCTTCAGTCGACAGCGCGTCAGCACTTTCGATCGGTTTGAAAACGGGTAAGCTCTTCTCGGCCCTCAGATCGTCGGCAAGCTGAGCGACCAGCGCCATGACGCCATCACGCCATGCCGAGAAGTTGAGTGTGCCGTTGAAGGCAGCGGCGTCCAACGAAAGATCCATCCTCACCGTACCGCCATCCTCCATTTTCAGCGTGGTAAGGCTGACTCGGCGCTTTGCCTCCAGTTCACGGAAAATTCGCTTTGCATTTGTCCTCTCCGCTTCCAGTATGCCCTGATTGAGCAAATTGGCCGCAACAGTGGCCAACTGGTTGCTATCCAGCACCTTTTCTTTATTCATAAGTCAGACCAAATCGAAAAACTGGATTGTACCTGTTATCGCACCCTGGGTGCGCGGGAGAAGGCCAATATTCTGGTAAGCTCGTTCCCGCAGGCCACAGAGTGACCCCAGGTGATTTCGAGACATAACCAACCATGGCAACCCACTGAACGTCCGATCGTGGATTGGTCGGACACGGGAGTTCCAAGGAGTGTTGAATACGACGACGTTTATTACTCGAGCGCCAATGGTGTGGCTGAGAGTCGATATGTCTTTCTACAGGGCAGCCAGCTGGATCAACATGCTCGGCATCCACCAGAGGAGGATGCCTGCGTCGTTGAGACGGGATTTGGCACCGGTCTTAATTTTCTGGTGACCGCAGATCACTGGCTCTCAGAGAAGCAAGCCACTAGCTCATTCAAACGCACCTCAAGATTGCATTACGTAGGAATAGACGCGAAGCCGTTGTCCGCGTCAGACGTAACAAGAGCATCAGCACACTGGCCTGACTTCAAATTTCCTGCCAAAACGCTCATTAGTGTGTGGCCCGGACCGGTGCGAGGCTGTCACCGGCTGCAGTGGCATCATCTTGGCATCACACTAGATCTCTGGTGGGAAGATGCCCTCGCCGTCCTCGGGGACCTGTCTTCCCGCGGACGCCAGTGGGTGAACTATTGGTACCTGGACGGATTTGCGCCTGCAAAAAATGCTGACCTGTGGTGTCAAACAGTTTTCCGGCACATGGCCGAACTGAGCAAACCCGGAGCCCGTTTCACCACCTTCACCGCAGCTGGCCATGTGCGAAGGGGTCTTTCCGAGGCAGGCTTTGAAGTAAAAAAACGAGAGGGGTTCGGTCAAAAACGAGAGTGCCTGGAAGGCTTTTTCAAGACACCCCCTGCCAGCTCTAACTCTCGACTCGAACCGTCGGACCAAAAGTCGCCGACGACCAGGGTGAAACCATCACCGATATGCCCTTGGGACGTCGCTGATCCCTCTCCAAACCCTGGTAAAGCGATTGTCATAGGGGCGGGTCTCGCTGGTGCCTTTGCCGCCCGGGCTCTCGCGGATCGCGGACTTCATGTTGTCGTCCTTGATGGCAAGCAGGTTGCCTCAGGAGGTTCATCTAATCTGCAAGGCATCACCTATACCCGTCCCTCTCGCCGCTTCTCTCCGCTGACGGACTTCGCTATTGCGAGCTACCTGAACGCCACGTCGTTGTATAAACGCCTGCTCGACTCCGGCGAGGGAATGGCAGGGCTTCAAGAGGGGATAGATGGATCTCAGTGTGGCTACATACAGCTTTCCAGTGATCATGAAACCCTCGATTATCTGTCGCAGTTTGCAGATCCAGCGTTACCATTTCGTATCCTGAGTTCAGAATCAGCCAGTGAGCTACTGGGCGTTGCCTGTGATCAGAGGGCCGTCTGGTTCCCAGATGCCTGCTGGCTCAATCCGGCAGCAGTGTGCCTCGAGCGGCTTCAGCATCCCAATATTGAGCTGCTTGTGGAACACCCTGTTATCTCCATAACCCGGCGTGAGTGTGGATGGCAGGTAAAGTGTAAAAACCGAGAACTGAAAGCAGATACCGTGATACTCGCCAGTGCCTATGATATTGCTGCTCATACGTTTACAGATTGGCTACCCCTTCAAGCGATAAGAGGGCAGACCACTCACCTGCCCACCTCTGTGCTGTCGCACACGCCGAAGGTTGCCGTATGTCACGAAGGCTATTTACCCCCTCCCCGCGACGGCGTTCACTGCATCGGAGCGAGCTACGGACCTAACGATGCCAGTTGCGACGAACGCCGAGCTGAACACGAGGAGAATCTCGAACGATTGAAGGACGCGCTGCCGGCGTTATCGATTAGCTGTGACGCGCAGACACTTCGGGGCCACGTTGCTCTGCGTTGTACCACTGCTGATTACCTGCCCGTTGTTGGCCCTGTGCCCGACAAAAACGCATTTAATCTGCATTACGATCAATTGCGACATCGAAAAACTGCTGTTATCGAGGGCCGCGCGCCACTGATTCCTGATTTGTGGATGATTGGCGGTCTTGGTTCCCGTGGTCTGACAGCCGCACCCCTAGCCGGCGAAATACTGGCCAGCGATATTTGCGGTGAATCTCCGCCAATTAGCCGGCAATTACATAGAGCCCTTTCCCCCGCACGTTTTCTGGCTCGTGGCTTAATCAGGGGCACTCCCCTGTGAGTTTGGGCGCTAAGAAGTTGTCACCCGATATTATTACTGCTCCGCTCACCGCTCTGATCCTGAGGCTGATGAAACCTGCTCCCCCGCTTCTTCGCTTCCTGCTGCTGGGAGTGAGTCTCTCTATCGTATGCCTTCAATCATCTCGGGGCGACGAGATTCCGACGGACTCAGTACCCCGTTACCGCGCCATTGTCACAGACGTAAAACCTTTTCCGCGGGAGAACTTTACTCAGGGCCTGGAAATCAGTGAGGGAGAGCTCTATGTTAGCTCGGGCCTCTACGGGAAATCCGCTGTGAGAGTCTATGATTGGGCCAATATGACGCGCGCGCGTGAAGCGGCACTGGCACCCCAGTTTTTCGCCGAGGGTTTGACCCGCATTGACGACAAACTGTACCTGCTCACCTGGCGCGAGGGGCGCTTACTCGTTCTTGATCCACTGTCACTCGAAATACAAGCGGCGATGGGCTATCAAGGCGAAGGTTGGGGGCTCGCCCACCACGACCAGAGCCTGTGGCTATCCGATGGATCCCAGCGATTGATACGGCTTGATCTTTCTAAGAGCCTGTCACAGGACCATTCTCAAGACGCCCTTCAACAAAGTAAGGCTGCCCGGAATACGCCAACTGTCACCATCATTGACGTCACTCTAGAGGGCAAACCGCTCAAGCGGCTCAATGAACTGGAGTGGGTCGAGGGCGAGCTCTGGGCCAACATCTGGCAGACAGATACTATCGCCCGCATCGATCCCGACTCCGGGCAAGTAGTTGGTCTGATCGACGCGTCCAATCTCCTTAGTCCAGAGGATCGACTAAGGGATACCGATGTACTCAACGGTATAGCCAGAGATCCCGAGACAGGGAAAATCTGGGTTACCGGCAAACGGTGGCCAAAAATCTTTCAAATTATCCTTGAACCCACAGACTAGGGTCTCCAAATCGTTACAATACGCCTCCGACTACACTCTCATACCGGGCCACACCAATTTATGTCATCAGTCACTAACACCCAAGCACTAGAAAAACATTTCGAGCTCAAACGCAGCACACCCATCGCCGCGCTCAATTTGACGGTTGAAGAATACGAGCATCCCGCGACAGGCGCTGTGCATTTACATCTCAGTAGCGACAACTCAGAGAATGTTTTCATGGTGGCATTGAGAACAGTGCCCGAGGACTCCACCGGTGTCGCACACATTTTGGAGCATACGGTGCTGTGTGGCAGTGAGCGCTATCCAGTTAGGGACCCCTTCTTCATGATGCTGCGGAGATCCCTGAACACCTTTATGAATGCTTTTACCAGCTCAGACTGGACCGCGTACCCGTTTGCAACTCAAAACCAGAAGGACTTCTCCAACCTTCTCTCGGTCTACCTCGACGCAGTGTTCTTCTCCCGGATCGATCCCCTTGATTTTGCGCAAGAGGGACACCGGGTCGAGTTTGAAAAAAAACAAGATGGTGAGGGGGAGGCATTAGTCTTTAAAGGAGTCGTTTTTAACGAGATGAAAGGTGCGATGTCTTCCACCACCTCTATCTTGTGGGACCGGCTATGTTTTGAGTTGTTTCCGACAAACACCTATCACTTCAATAGCGGAGGTGATCCAGAAAATATCCCGGATTTGTCATATCAAGAGCTGCGAGACTTTTACGCCCGGCACTATCACCCAAGCAATGCTATTTTTCTCACCTTTGGCAACATACCTGCTGAATCTCACCAACAGGATTTCCAGAATCTGGTCTTGCATCGGTTCTCAAAATCCGACGAAAAGATAGAAGTCGGACTGGAGACGCCCTTTGTCAGACCCAGAAGAGCCACCCATCCGTACGCGGTCGATTCTTCAGAGGGTCTGGAAAGAAAGACGCATCACATCATGGGCTGGAAACTGGGCGAAAGCGCTGATCTTACAGCCATGCTTGAGGCACAGGTATTGTCTGCGGTGCTTATGGAAAATAGTGCATCACCCTTGATGCAGTTTCTGGAGACCACGGATCTGGGCTCTTCCCCCTCGCCCCTCTGTGGTGTCGAGGAGTCGATGCGTGAGATGATTTTTTGTTGCGGGGTTGAAGGGAGCGCCCCCGAGCATGTCGAGCCGTTCGAACAAGCCGTTCTCAGCGTCCTTGAGGACGTTGCCGACAAGGGTGTGACGACAGAACGACTGGAAGCCATTCTTCATCAGATTGAATTAAGCCAACGGGAGTTGACGGGTGATGGGATGCCCTATGGGCTCAATCTGATGCTGCGGAGCCTCGGCGCCGCCGTTCATGGTGGAGATCCCGTTTCCGCATTGGATCTGGATGCGGTGCTCGACACTATTCGCAAACGAATCCAAGACCCTAGCTATATCCCGCAGCTCATTAGATCGCTACTTTTGGAGAACACTCATCGAGTGACGCTAACGGTTAAACCGGATGGGGAACTATCAGCGCAAGCTCAACAGCGTGAGATTGACCGGCTCGAAAAAATGACTGCCGAAATGACCGCGGAAGATCGCGCAAACGTGATAAATCTCGCTGACAAGCTGAAACAGCGTCAGGCGCAGGAAGACGATCCTGATATTTTGCCGCGGGTATCCCTTGAGGACATACCCAAGGATCTGCCGGAGCCAGAATGCTTCAAGTCAGGCAATGCCCAAGTCCCCGTTTGGCGCTACCCAACGGGCACCAATGGCATCGTGTACCAGCAGTGGGTCAAGCCCCTCCCTGCCCTGTCGGAACATGAGTCTGATCGACTGCCCCTTCTGACGGGACTGTTAACAGAGGTGGGCATTGCAAAAGACACCTATCTCGCGGTCCAGGATCGACAATCCGCCACCGTGGGCTCGATCAGTGCGGCAACCCTTACGCGCAGTGATCGGCTGGATGAGCAAAATTGCTCAGCATTCTTCTTACTCTCATCGAAAGCGCTTGCAAACCGAGCCGAGAAACAAGTGGCACTTATGCAGGACACACTCCTGCAGGCCCGCTTCGATGAGGGCAAGCGAGTGAGGGAATTAATCAATCAGATCAGAGCCCGCCGGGATCAGTCGATCACAGGTAGCGGACACAGCTTGGCGATGACCGCTGCAACCGCCGGCATGAGTCCGCTGGCGCTTCGCAGTCATCAGCAAGGAGGGCTTGAGGGTATACGGCGCTGTCGTTTGCTCGACGACCGGGTAAAGAGTGACGTGGAACTCGAATCCGTGCTCGAGGAGTTAAAAACGCTGCACGCGAAGCTCATTGGCGGTGGGGAGTTTCAGGCAGCTGCTATCGCTGATCCAGACAACCTGGGGTCTGCCCACGACTTGACCCTTAAAGCACTTGGGTCGATAGCACAGACAACCCCTTCGAATAGCTTCACCACAAAAACAATTCGAGAGTCACGACGAGAGTACTGGGTTGCCAATACGCAGGTAAATTTCTGTGCGAAGGCCTTCCCAACCGTGCCCAGCGGCCACCCCGACGCGCCCGCGCTTACCGTGCTCGCGGCCTTCCTGAGAAATGGTTTCTTGCATCGAGCAATCAGGGAACAGGGGGGCGCCTACGGTGGAGGCGCGAGTCATGACGGCAATATTGGAGCCTTCCGGTTCTTTTCATATCGAGACCCCCGAATTCAGGGCACGCTGGAGGATTTCGATCAATCGATTCACTGGATGCTGAACAGTGCGCACGACTCCCTTGCTCTTGAAGAGGCTATTCTCGGCATCATCGGCAGCATGGACAAACCAGGATCTCCCGCAGGCGAGGCGAAGAAACATTTTCACGAAACGCTGTTTGGCCGCACTCGAGAGCATCGCGCACAGTTCAGAGCAGGCGTTGTAGGCACAACGCTGGATGATCTTCATCGCGTTGCGTCTACTTATCTAACCGACAATGAGGCGAGCAGTATCGCTGTTGTCACCAATGCGCAACATGCGGCGGATAACCATTCTTTGCTGGAGGAACTTGGGCTTCATCGCAAGGAGCTACTGTAGCGCAAGCATTTGAGCGGTACATTAACCGGCGGGATGTTTTTGACTCAGCGATAGCGCGACGACACTACTGGATGAATCCCGTAACAGAGTCTCAAGAGACATTTCTCGATACCCCGCTGCTGGGTCAAACACCGAGCGGCGGTCAATCACGACCAAATAGTGGGGTCGCTTCTGCCCCGCCAAAAGGACAATGAACGGAAACTCCAAGCTGGCACTGGACGGTTGGGTCAACCATCGGGCCGATCCTTCGAAACCGAGGGTTTTGGCTGCGTGCACGAGATCGGCCAAACTGTAACCCTGCTCAACTATTCTTGCAGGAGTGATCTGATGGCGGTCGTTTACATGCCGCTCAAGCTCCGCTTCCGATATCGCCCGCCCATGCATCGCCAGCCAAAAACGTAACGCTGCCAAACCACAACTCTGGGGTTTTTGCTGCAGAAAATTTGATACTTCTGGGTCGCTGTCCCCCAGGTCGTTAATGCCCCAAGCTTTCTCCCCGTAAGAAGCAACGGTCAGGACCGCGATTAGCGATAAACAAACAGTCACTCCCGCAAGCCAACCGAGATATGGACCTCGATATGGGTGGTGTGAGCGATGTAAAGGGTGCTCTTCACAGAGCACCCCCTCGTTCATCATGATACTAGGGCAGGTCATAAGCGGGTTCTTGCGGGGCATAATAAGGCACGTAAACACCCCAGTAGAAACCCATCAGTGCAAGATCGAGACCCGCTATACCCAGTGCTATACCCAGCGGCGCTAATCCCCCTCTCAATGTCTCCATTTGCACCACATCCAGTGGCTGATGATGATTATCCAACATCCGGGCCTGATCAAACCCGAACTTCTCCTCGGTACCTGGTGAGGCACCCACTGCCGACAGTGACGCCACCAAAAGAGGCATCGCAATAGCATTTACAACACATGATTTCATGGACTTCTCCTTGTCTCGTTTTGATCTCTGTCGCTTAAAGAATGGAGGCTTGATGGGGAGTCAATCTGCAAGCACCCCTCCCTAGCGACACAGGGCAAGACTAGCGCCCCCTGATGACGCGAAGGAAGGTAGCGGAAAACCAAAATCAAGCGGCGCCCAATGAAGATGTGACTTGATTACCAAATCACAGTTCGAAGTAACTGGAAGTGGCTCGTGCAGCGGGGGGTATTGATAAAAAAACCACAATCCTCGAGCAATTTTCCGAAGAATGGCAGGTTATCGCAGGGCACAAAATAGTCGCGCGAACCGATCTCGAAAAAAGACCGCTCGAACGGGTCTCGCTGTACTGAACCTTCCTTTTCGATGTAATCCGGTGAATTACACTTGAATAAACCGCTATTTAGCCCCATCTTTGCCGCTTCACAAGTCTTGAGGTTTTGTCATGCATTCATTCAACCGGCTAACTGCCCTCGCGGTGCTCACCGCAATTGTTACCGCTGGCTGTGCTTCAGGTGCCAAGAAAAATGAGGAAGCGCTGGCCGAGGCTATGCCGAACAAAAGCTCTGGCTTTCGTAACATGGCCACTTATCCGGGTAACGTTACCTGTGGCGAGTACCTAGATCGGGATTTTCAAGGATTTCCCGAGTACAAGGCGTTTGTGGTCGTAGACACGGTCGCCAACATGCGACCGTCAAAACTCGATGTTCAAATCTTCTGCAGCGATGACCCGAAAAGCGCCCTCAACGAGGCATTATCCATTGATTTTGACGAACAGCTCGACTCTATCCTGTCGGTGATGACTGATTTTGAAGTGCTCGAACAACCCTTACTCGCCTATGAAAAGGAAAATCGATACTTCCCCTGGACCGAGCAGGGTCTCGCCGCGTTGGTATCCCCGGCAACGGTTGGCAATCCACCCCGGAATTTCCCCGAGGGCGGCTATCTGTCAGAGATACCCAGTGATCCCTGGGGCCAGCCATACGACTACGTCTGCGAACCCTTCGCGGGAGTGCGCATCATGTACAAACTCCAGTCCCTGGGTGCCGACGGTAAAACGGGAGGAACAGGGCAAGACGCCGACTTGAAGTACAGCCACGTGAAATATTTTAGACACGTGGTCAACCTTTAGAGGCTTTCGATCGCCCCCAGTGGGGGCATACGTGATTTAAACAAACGGAAACACCTTGGGTAGCACAACTAATACTGTGACAGAGTAGGCGATCGACACGGGTACCCCAAAGCGCAAATAGTCCTCTTTCTGATAACCACCGATGTTTTGCACGATCAAATTGGTTGTGTATCCGTGGGCGGTCAGGAAAGACGCGCTGGCTCCAAAAGCCACCGCCATGACGAACGGAATGGGATCGAGGCCAGCTGCAGCTCCTGCTCCCCAAGCCAGGGGGAACATCAGTGCTGCGGCGGCGTTATTGGTCATTAGCTCGGTCATGGCCAAGGTCATCAAATAAATAACCACCAGCAAAGCTAGAGGAGGCATCTGGGTTAAACCCGGAGCCACTGAAGTCATGAGCGCATCGATGGCGCCGGTATCTGATACAGCCTGAGCCAGGCAGAGCGCCGAGGTAATAATCAGCCACAGCTCCCACGGGAATCTCCGGCGCAACTCAGTTGTGTTAACAACCCCGGTGAGGAGCAATAGCGCAAGCGTCAAGCAAAGTCCCTTGATTAAATCGAGCAGGCCTGTTGCCGCGAGGGCAAACACGACTCCTATAAGCAGAGTGAACCCGCCAGACTTCAAATTCGAGATCGATCGACCGGTGACTTCTGTGTTTACCAGCAGAAAATTTCGAGTCAGGTTCTGTCTTTGGGAGAAGTCCGGCCCTGTGGCCAACATCAAGAAATCCCCCGGCTGAATGACGATATTACCCAGCTTTCCCGACAGTCTCTCACCGTCGCGTTTAATTCCCACCACCGCTGCGTCAAACCGTGAGCGAAAGGAGGCCTCTTTGAGCGTGGTGCCGGTAATCGCTGCGTTTGGCCGCACCACCACCTCGGTCATATTAGAGCGTAGCAAGCCCTCTTCCAGCGCAAAAATCTTTAACCCTTGAAACCTCTCAAGCAGCGCCACCCGCGAGACGTCCCCTGAAAAAATCAGCTTATCCCCCGCCACAATGCGCTGCGTTGGTGATATCGGCGTGATCAAATGCTGCTGGCGAACAATTTCAACCAGGAAGAGATCACCCAGATCACGCAGGCCGTTTTCCTCGACCGTGGCACCAATCATGGGCGAGTTTTCCTGGACTTCAGCCTCCACCAAGTAGTCATTCACCACGTCGTCGGCATCGGAGCGAGTTGGCAAACGCCAACTGAACAACAACATCGTCAAGACGCCGACCAGCAGTGCTGGCAAGGCCACTGGGAAGAATGCGAGAAAAGGGATTGGGGCACCGGTTTTGTCCTGCACAAAGCTACTGACAATAAGGTTCGTTGAGGTCCCTATAAGAGTCAACGTGCCGCCAAGGATCGCAGCGTAGGACAGAGGCAGCAGCAAACGACTGGGTGACAGAACTTTATTTTTTCGAATCGACGACGCAAGCGTGGCGACGACAGCCGTGTTGTTGATGAACGCTGAAAACATAGCGGTTGTTAAAGAAAGTCCCAGCAAAGATCTTGTAACGGAGGGGCTTAACATTCGCTCCGAAAGGGTCACGAGCCAAGGCAAGCGTTCAAGTCCGACCGACACGAGGAGCAACAATACGAGGGTGATGACTCCCTCATTAGCTCCTTTGGCCAGCACGGTCTCCGTGTGGACAAACCCAAGGAGATAGCAAGCAACCAGTGAGCCTGCGAAAGCCCTCACGGGGGAGATGCGTGTAAAGATCAGCACACACACCAGCGCAAGGACTATCGTCAATATGATGGCTTGATCTACCACAAGGCGGGGTCTCGTTTTATCTGGTTAAACTCGCAGGGCTAGCATATGCATTTAGCGACAACAGCGGCAAGGGGTAGCACAGGTACTGGTGCATAAATACGCGACATCATAAGCTCCCCGCACGCTACTTTTTCTTATAACTTGCTCCCAACAGTGTATCGTTTAAAGACACTCAGGAACTAGCTATCCACTTAAAACGGGTCCACCCCATGATGCGATCAGTTTTTTTACTTCTCTTGACCATTGGCACCTTTGTTCAAGCCCACGAACAAAGTGACGTCATTACCATGTACAACGGCGACCAAATTACCGGTGAGGTGCGAGGCCTGGGTTTTGGCGACCTTCGCATTAAAACAGGCTACGCACCAGAGTTCTCGGTGGAGTGGTGGCACGTCGCCAAAATTGAATCCCAATACAATTTTGAAATATCCACAGCTGACGGTCGCCGTCTTTATGGCAACCTGTCAAGCAATGACAAGAATGGACAACTTGTGTTCACCAGCGTCGAAGACTCGTTCGTCATCAATATGCTTGAAGTGACGGAAATAAGACCAATAGAAGACACCCTGGCTGATGCATTCTCATACACGCTAGGGGCCAGCCTGAATCTAGAGCCCGAGATAGCAACCGCACAGCTAAAAGCGACCATTGCTTTGGCAACAGAGCTGACCCAAAGCACTGGGAGGCTCATTCTTCAAGAATCGACAACAAGACTCCCCAAGGAAGGTGGTGACGGTTATCGGCGTTCAAGTAACGCGAGCCGAATGATGTCTCTCAACCTGGAGCACCAGCGATGGACGAATCGGCAGGCACTTTACAGAACCTTCACCGCTGGATTTGATTACAACGAATCGCTCAATAACTATGGTCGAATTTCGTTGGGTGCGGGTCTCGGTAAATATTTTATCGATCGAGCTGGGTTGCGTTTCAATGGCGCTCTCGGCTTGCAGGGAGTGGCCGAGAAAAACAGGTACTTAGAGGCAGTACCCATCCCACCGGATGCGACCAAAACGGAAAATCGCTGTGTTTTTAATCCATCCAACCAACTCATCTACGAACCTTCCTTCGAGCTAGACGTTGATCCCAACGACCTCCCTGAGCTCGAGGAGATAACAGCGATACTGGGTCAACTTGAGGTGAGGGAATGCAAGTCGAACTATGCGACCTCTAAATCTGTCGAAGCTTTCGCATCCGGCGAAATAGCACTCTACAACCTGACTGATAAGGATTTTGATGTAAGGGTAATAACCAACCTTTATCCGTCGATCACCGAATCAAGGAGGGTTAGGGCAGAAATCGGCGCTGAAATCGCATGGGAAATGCTCGCCAATCTATTTCTAACGCTGTCAAGCACTACCCAATATGATTCGGGCAAACCGGATGATGATATTACCCGCAACGACAAACTCGATTACAACATCGTGATGGGGGTCAGCTGGCGCCCCTGAGGCCTTGGCGGTTTTGGCTGCTCTTAACGAGCCTCACGGTTTTCACGAGACGTCACCTTTGCCTGAGAGGCTGTTATCGCCCTGAAAATGGTGCACGTCACGTTGCGGGAAAGGAATGGTGATGCCAGCCTCGTCGAAAGCCAGCTTCACCGCCCGTTGCATCGCCCAATAAGTCGGCCAGTAATCCTCTGTCTTAACCCAGGGCCGAACAATGAAATCGATCGAACTCTCGCCATGCCTTATCACCTGAATGTTTGGCGCAGGCTCCGGCAACACCGCAGGCATCGTGGCAAGGACTTTTCTGAAGACCTCTTCGGCATGTTCGATGCTGTCGGAATAGCTGATGCCAAACTCAAGGTCGACCCGTCTGACACGCTGGCCGGTTTTGTTACGGATCACGTCACCCCAAATTTTGGAGTTGGGAATAATCAATGCCTGATTGTCGGGAGTTGTAATGGTGGTAGAGACGAGATTCATTTTTTTCACCGTGCCGTCGACACCTGCAACCTCGATATAATCATCGACATCAAATGGCCGATAAATGAGAATCATACCGCCTGCGGCAAAATTGCCGAGTGTGTCTTGAAGCGCAAAACCGATAATAAAACCTGCTACACCCAAACCAGCCAGCATCGGTGCCAGTGAAATTCCGATCTGGGACAGGGCAATCAAAAAGCCGATAACGAACACGCCCCCCCCAACCAGAGAGATCGTCATATCGCGAAGAAGCTGCGAGGTATTGCCTGGATTTCTACTAAAACCACGCTGTACCAAGTTGCGAGCCAGACGCCCGAGCAGGCGCGCGCCAAGCAGGATCGCAGCGAATACTAACGCCTGAAACAGGAAGTCCGCTGCGCTGAATTGGAGCCACACAGAAAGACTATCCCGCAAGTCTTCCCACAGAATGTTCAGCACATCGGCGTCAACCATCGACACCGATATAGCCTTGGACTGCTCGATCATCACTCGCCGTAAAGATGCAGTCTCCATATCGAGCCGATCAAGCTGGGTGATGGTTCGATCCAGCCGGGTTGTAGCGCGAGCGATATAGTGCTCCTGAAGACTAAGCGCAGCCAACAAATCAGGATCCTTACCTGACATCTTCAGCTTTTCTGAAATTGATTTTCGCATCTCAGAGGAGAGCTGTATAAAACCCACCCTCTCATTGGCATAGGTTTCAAGTGATCGCCCCGCTATTACTTCCAATGCTCCCCGCGGAAAATTTAGTGCTTCCCGGATTTTGACAATATCGACAATCGTCTCCAAAAACCGCAGACGAAGTTCCGACAAGCTGTCAATCTCGGCATCCAAAATTGCTCGGTCGGCGCCACTGACATTAGCAGCCTGAAGGGTCTTCTGATTGATACGGCCGAGCAACTTGTCAAAGCGATCAGTAAAGGCCGCCTCCAACTTGCTATCTTTGATAGCCAGCCTGGCGGCTAACTCACCTCGCTCCGCCGCGTCGGCGGGCATATCCAGTACTCTTCTGGCAACCCGGACTAGTGACTTCAGCAACTGTAGAGTTAAATCCTCCCGTCGATAAAGCAACGCATCCTGCCGGATTCCTTCAGCGCTCTCCCAATCAATTGGGTTTTCCTGCATGGCGGCGAACTCTGTCTCAAGGGCCGTTAATTCCTCGGCAACGCTAAAGTGTTCGCCGCTATCGGAAGATTCATCCGCGTTGGACGCCAAGGCGAAGAAAAGAAAAACGAGGAAGCAGAAGGGTCGTGCATAGCTGAAGTCTTTAACCTTCATAATGCCTCTCTCGCCTCACGGCGTTTTTCGACTGACTCAGCCAGAGCACCAAGCACCTGCTCCGTGTCATCCCAGGCGATACAGGGATCGGTAATGCTCTGTCCATAAACGAGGGAGTCCAAGCGATCGGTGCCCTGACGTCCCGCCTCGATAAAACTTTCGATCATGAGACCGATAATTTCCTTGCGACCGCGCGAGACCTGAGCGGCTATATCGGCGATCACAGCAATCTGTTTGTCGGGCTTTTTCCGACTATTGGCGTGGCTGGCGTCAATCATGACCTGAGGGCGTAACCCCGCCGCTCCAAGGAGTTCACAGGCATCATCGACCGCAAACATATCATAGTTGGGCTGCTTGCCACCGCGCAAAATAACGTGGCAATCGTCATTGCCCCGGGTCTCGAAGATGGCTGAGCGCCCCTCTTTGGTCACCGACAAAAAATGATGGGACCCGTTTGCTGCGCCGATCGCGTCGACTGCTATCTGAACATCGCCGTCGGTGGCATTCTTAAAACCAACAGGACAGGACAAGCCTGAGGCCAGTTCTCGGTGGGTCTGGCTCTCAGTAGTACGCGCCCCAATTGCACCCCAACTGACCAGGTCAGCGAGATACTGAGGAGAAATTAAATCGAGATATTCGGTGCCCGTTGGCAATCCCATTCGATTTAAATCAACGAGAAGCTGCCGCGCCATGCGCAGCCCTCTGTTGATATCAAAGGAGCCATCTAAACCCGGATCGTTGATGAGGCCCTTCCAACCCACGGTCGTACGCGGCTTTTCGAAATAGACGCGCATGACAATCATGAGGGTGTCGGCGTATTTTTCGGCACACCCTGCGAGCCGCTTGCCGTAGTCAATCGCTGCCGCCGGGTCGTGAATACTGCATGGCCCGACAACCACAACCAGTCGATCGTCCAGTCCGTGAAGAATGTTATGTATCCCCAGCCTCGCCTGTGAGACATGGGCTGCCAGCGTCTCGTCGATGGCGATCTCCTCAAGCAGTGCCTCCGGAGAGATCAACTCCTTCAGCGCCTGAATCCGGGTATCGTCTGTATTTACCCTCATGCCAATCCTATTCCTAATCTTGAAGGTCTTTTTGTGCCTTGCTTCCAACAAGCGCATCAACGAGCTCGCCGATGCTATTCGGGCATACCCAATGTGCGGCGTACCATGTATGCAGACATCGCACTCGATCAGGATCTACAATCCCGCCCACGCCTCTATCCGTAAATGCCGACATCATACCCTTTGCTGTCAGAAACTGCTTATCCTCCGCCGTCATAAATGCGTCTCTGGTCCGTCGATACCGAGCATGATCTTCTCGCATTCGTAGGCGGAGCACGGATGATTGATCCACTTGCTGCTGAATAGCTGCAATATGCCCAGATGCCTCCAGCCGATCCAGAGTTAGGTTCCACGCCGGATCGATCAGCCAATAGAGCGTTGGGAATGGCTTTCCATCAACGACGGGGGCTACACGAATCACCGCCGGCATGCCGTCAGCGGTCCATGCCGAAATTTCACGTAATCCACGAGGCGCTCGACCGAGCGCATGAGTAATGTAATCAGACCATTGATCGAGCTGCTCCACTGCAAGCCCTCCTCTCCCTCTAGCCCCCCGGGCCGGTCCGTTCGAACCTGAAAAGCATCACGCTCACGATTAACCGCACTTACTGCCGATCAACAATTACATTGACCCCCAGTGACGCGAGGAGTAGAGTCTCCGCGTCCGGTGCCTGGCGGTCACGATGATCTGGTCAGGTTAAAAGGGAAGTCTGACACAAAGCCATCGATGCTTGTAGCCAGCGCTGCCCCCGCAACGGTAGAGATTTTCTCGAGCCCGATACCTGCCTGACACTGATCAACCGTCGAGCGGTGGGCTCGGTCAGGTGGTAACGAATCGCCTCCCTGGCGGCTACCCCTGTGCGTCCCATCTCTTTGAGTTACCGTTATTGAGAAGGCGCTGCATAGTGAAAAAGAAAAATACCCTTAAACACCGCGGTGTCTGCAGCCACACAGCAGCCACTAACGTTGTCCGCGCCGCAACACTTGCCAGCTTTCTGACGCCAATGCTCGCGTCTGGCCAAACCGGCCTTGAAGAGACGGTCGTCATCGCGTCACGAGTGCCCACTCCCCTCTCGGAAGTCGGTATTTCAGTCGATGTGTTGGATCGAGAACTGATCGCTCTCCTCGCTTACAGGGATCTGAGTTCGCTTCTTGATATCCAGACCGGTATCTCGGTAACCCGCGACGGAGGCTATGGTAAAGCTGCAGCTATTCGGATGCGCGGCGAGGAGGGATACCGCACTCGAGTATTGCTCGATGGGATCGATCTCAGCGATCCATCGTCGCCGCAAATAAGTCCTCGCATTGAGCACCTGTTAACCGAGGGAATCGAGCGCATTGAAATTCTACGCGGGCCACAAGGGCTGATGTATGGCGCGGATGCAGGCGGTGTCATTTCGCTCACATCCCGACAGACCTCGGAGGGCGTCGACGCTGATCTCTTCGTGGAAGTAGGCGAGGAAGATTTTACCCAACTTGGCATCAACCTGAGTGCAGGTAACGACTGGATCCAGGGGTCTGTTGCCTGGGCCGATATGTCTACCGATGGCTTTAACGCCCGCCCCTCAGACGTGGACCCCGCCGACAAAGATGGGTATGAAAACCAGACCCTGCACGGCAATCTGAAGCTGCTCCTCAATGACCATTGGGATTTGCAGTTAACCAGTCACATTATTGACGCAGACAACGACTACGATAGCTGCTTTAGCGCCGTCGATTTCAGCCAAAGCAACCTCTGTACCGACGTCTTTGAGCAACGTAGCCATCGTATTGCGGTCAACTGGCGAACTGAGACCTTGACCTCAAGTCTGAGCTTTGAGGATTTGAGCAGTGAGCGCGTCTTCGCGACCGAAGGTATCAGCACCTTTAAACCTAACAGCGATCAGCATGAACTAAGCTGGCTTTCCACCTATCAAAGCTCAGTTGGTCGAATAATTTTTGGCGTGGATTTGCAAGAGCAGTCATACGACGACGAATTCAACCAACGTGAAAGAGACAACACCGGGGTCTACGGTGAGCTACAGCTGCCTGCGTTCATGGGCAGTGCGACCGCCGGGGTTCGCTACGACGACAACGAGGACTTCGGTCACTACACATCATGGCGTCTGAGCACATCACAACCCTTAAACGTTGGCCCTGACTCCCTGGTGCTAAAAGCCGCAATTGGCACCGGCTTCAGAGCACCGAGCCTCTACGAAGTTGGCTATAACCAGGGCCCCTTCAGCTATCCTCCTGCCTCCTCAACCTCGCTACGGGAGGAGCAAAGCCAAGGCTGGGAAATCGGTCTGCATTGGAAACAGGGTGCAAACTCCCTGTCTGCCACCTGGTTCGATCAATACATCGAAAATGAAATTATTTTTGACTTGGCCACCTACTCTGGATACCTGCAAAGCAGCGGCAAAGTATCCTCGCGTGGTATAGAACTCGCGGGTGAGGTTGCTCTGGGACGCGATTGGTCGATTATTGCCAATGGAACCTGGAATGAGACCGAAACCAGCAGCGACTCTCAGAGAGCCTACCGGCCAGAGCTGAGCGCCGCCTTCTCATTGCTTTGGCAAAGAGATCGGTACCAGTCTGCACTGACCCTGAGGGGCCAATTCGACAGCGTCGACGTGACCAACCTGCCGATGCAAGATACTCATCAAATTGACTGGCGTATCACCGCAGAGATTGCCGGCAATTTTGTGCTCAGCTTTCGGATGGAGAACATCACCAATCAGACGGATCAACGTATTCGCGACTACGCAACTCAAGGTAGAGCGGGGTATCTCGGTCTACGCTACAGGCTCTAGGAGACCTCATGTCTGACAGTACAAAAGCCACACGGCACAAAAAGGCCATGGAAAAACAGAAGGCGACGGTTGATGCAGCCATCGCCTCTGCGACGACGGAGCGCGGCGTTGCTGTCCTCCTGACAGGCGATGGCAAAGGCAAGACATCCTCAGCCTTCGGTATGGTGATGAGAGCGCTGGGGTATGGCCAGCA
>CAJXMD010000019.1 GCA_913056165.1 uncultured Halieaceae bacterium | reverse complement strand
AATGGCCCCCATGGGGGCCCTTTTTTGTGGACTGGAGGATATGGATACTGTCCGCTCGAGTTAAAAGTGACGCTGGCCTGCGAGCGTTATCGCACCGGACTGACTAACGGGCGTTGAAATCCCTTTGGGAGGTATCGCTGAGGTGGTCTGTCTAGGATTCCTCTATTTCCAGAGCGACGACACAACGTTGCTTCTCAAGAAACTGCTGGACATCGGCATCCACAGCAAAATTCTCCCGGTAGTCGTTCATATAATTTCTCGCATGATCGCGTAAGCGTTTGCGCTGCAGCGCCGCACAATACCGACGAACGTCCTCTTCGGTTTCAAGAATGAGGGGAGGAACCATTGCTGTCTCACCTTTTGCATCCTTGGCTACCATGGTGAAGTAACAGGTATTTGTATGCCGATGAGCGCCCGTATGGATGTTTTCAGCAACCACTTTTATGCCGACAACCAGAGATTTTGACCCCACGTAATTTACCGAGCCCAACAGCGACACCACCTCCCCTACCTCGACCGGCTGCAAGAACTCCACTGCGTCAACACTGACCGTCACGCAATAGTTGCCCGCATGCTTACTCGCGCAAACGTACGCTAACTTGTCCATCATCGACATGAGCGTGCCCCCATGTACCTTGCCTCCGAAATTGGTATAGGCGGGAATCATCAGTTCGATGATGGTACTTCTTGAGTAGGAAACTGGATGGCCTTGCATCTAAAAACGTCCTTGGGGACCCCTTGCCCCTGCCCGGTTTGAATGATTAGCGAGCCCTGTGGCTTAGTATATTTACGCGCTTCGTCAGGGTCTGGACGACACTCGGCTACCCTCTATTTTTCTGGGTTGGACAGCAAAAGCGCCCCACGGCATAGCCACGCTTCGCCTGATGTTTGGTCTTCCGCCCCGATACTCGGGCCCGCCAGAGACGGAAGGATCTCGGCTTAAGCTCGGTACGCATGAGCGTAATCACCTGAGGCTCCGTTAATCCATAATCTCGACGTATCGCCTCGAAGGGTGTTCGATCTTCCCACGCCATCTCGACAATCCGGCTTCTGTCGCTTGCGCTGATCATTTGGTTTCCTTGACGCGTTGAGGGGAGTAAAGTGGCCGCCGGGGAAGGGTAATCACAGAGGCAGGAAAAATCTTTAGAGGTCATCAGAAGGTGGCAGAGAAACCACGACAAGACAATGACAAGTTGTCGGGGTTGATAGCGGTTTCGAGGCAGCCATTGTGCGGGCGTCACATACAGGTAGACTTAGACACTTGAACATCGGGTCTCGGCCTTCAAAAAAAACACGACTTCCACAGCCGGAGTATTTTCCTAAGCAAAGTGCCCGATCCCGAACCTAATAATAAGTTAGTGCTCCAACTAAAAGGGAATCACCATGAAACATCGCGCTATCGCACTCGTCCTGCCGTTCGTTATTGGACTTACCGCTTGCTCGGATTCAAATTACCAGCCACCGCCGATAACGCCTTCACCCGCTCCCGAGGCGGAACCGGAGCCCGTGCCCTTCGCAGAGCTTTACGAACAGGGAGTTGATCGCTACCTCGGGGAATTTACGCCAATGAGTGCAGAACCAGCCGATGGCATTGTTCAGCACACATTTGGTGCTGGCGATGGACCGCTTTGCTTGACCGGAGGAGAGTACACTATGGCTACCCGGGACGGCGGTGACGACACCCTCATGATCTTTCTCGAGGGAGGCGGCGCCTGTTGGAGTGATTTCTGCCAAGCAACCCAAGAAGCATCCCCAGGTGTTCCTGCCCGAGGCATCCTGGACCCTGCCGGGGAAAACAACCCCGCCAAGGACTTTAACGTCGCGTACTTTCCCTATTGTGATGGTTCAGTATTCTCTGGGGATATCGACATTGACGACGATGACGATGGCATCATTGATCGACATCACCGAGGCCTGAGAAATCTGTCTGCAGGCCTTGATGTGGTCGCGTCAACTTATCCCAGTCCCTCAAGAATCGTGCTGACGGGAAACAGTGCCGGAGGATTTGGCACCGATTACGCACTACCCTTGGTGCGAAAACTATATCCGGATGTTGCCATCGACCTTATTAACGACTCGGGCGTTGGCGTCTCCAAGCCAGGTTTCGTGGAATTCCTGAGCGAAGAGTGGAATGCCACGCAGTTTATCCCTGACAGTTGTGATGATTGCATCACCGAGGGTGGCCACCTGACCGGCTATCACCTATACCAGTTCAGCGAAGATGCGAACTTACGCATGGGCTTTATGAATACCAAACGTGACGTGGTCATCGCCGATGTTTTTGTGGGCATTGGAGGGGAAGCCTTTGAGGCTGAGCTCATTGCGGAAATGGCTGCACTCGAGGAAGGAGAGCCCGACCGTTTTCGAAGCCTCATTGCCGACGGCAACAGTCACACCTTCCTTCAGGCTCAATTCACGCGGGAAGTCGGCGGTGTAGCTGTTTATCAATGGGTCGCTGATATGCTTTCGGGCAGCGAAGATTGGGTATCCGTTAGCGATTGAGCTCGCTGGACCCAAAGTAGACCCAGTTGCCGAGGCCGGGCGCGTCGTTGCTCGGTTTGCCCGAAGCTCGGCGCCCAAAGCGTGGCCCCTAGGCCGCGCGTAGCGCCTGACCGAGGGGCTTGGTACCAAGGGCGGGGGCGGCAGCGCCCGCCTCCCAGGCACTGGTCCCTGCAATCCAAACCTGCTCCACGATACCTTCCGAACGATTTACCATTTGCGCGTGATCAAACACTTCTCGATGGACTAATTCCCGAGTCTTGTCGGGTTCCCACGCATCCAGCGAATCGGGGTTGAGCAACACCAAATCTGCCCGAGCGCCTATTTCAAGGCTGCCTGCATCGAGACCAAACACCTCTGCAGGCTTTCGGGTGAGACGGTGGACCATTTGGGCGACTGTTGCCTCGTCCTGTTGTTTGGCCAACTTCAGGGACATCAGGTTCGCGTCAAAAAACGCCATATTGGTGATATGGGCACCAGAGTCATTGAAGCCAGGCAAGGTGTCCTCGCCGAGCAATAGCTCCAAAGTTGCCCGATTGCCCTGATTTCCCACATCCGCGTAAAAGCGAAAATGCCGGTCGTATCGTCTCAGCAAGTGCAGAATAAATCCGGGCTCGTCGGTGTGAATCGCGGGAAAGGAATCAAACACCTCTCTCTCCTGATCAGAGCGCGCCAGTGGCAACTCCCCGGCCCTATACCGATTAAGTCGGGCAGTGACCTTCTCGAAACTTTCACCATCCCACTCGCTTACCGGTGCACCGTCAAAGATCAAAAGAGAGGGATCTCGAATGACCAAATTGTCCGGTATCCCCATCCGGGTTTTCCAACTGGCGAAATCACCTCCGGTGCGGCCGTGCATCCACTCTCGCCTGAATTCTGCCTCCCATGCGGGATCGTTGAGTAAGGCCAAACGGCCCTCAACATCGTCATACTCCTTGGCAATAAGCTGGGAAGTCGAACTCATCTCCTCGAACAGCGGGCTGACAATGCCGTCCGACCACACCCGGAAATTGGTTCCCAACGCCTGAAAATGCATGTCGCCCTTGAACAACCAGGAGTTCATGAGTTTGGCAAACTTGAGCAATGTGCGACTGAGCTTTGGCGCCGCGGTCATTTCCATTGCAGATAGTGCCGAGGTCTTAAGTGTCTTTCCAAAAAGTCGGCCGCTGGTGAGGGTAAAATATAAAAAAGCCTTCAGTCGATTTTCAATAATCGGCGTGGTCTGCCACACTCGGTCGTGACGCCGAACGACGGAAAGCAAGCGCTTCAACTCCCCAAAGCTCGCAAATTGGGTCGGTATGCGTTTTTCGGTATTTGGATCGTTGGATAGGTAGTGGAAAGGCAATCCATCGGTACTCATGCCCACATAACCCTGCCCCATGGCCTCTTCCAGAAGAGACTCCATTTTCTCAAGTTCGGCACGGGTGGGCGCACGGCTGATGCTGTTCTCCAGACCCATCGCCTCGATTCGAAGCATGGAGTGCGGCACAAATGCAGCGACATTCGGCCCCAGGGGAATCTGCTTGAAGTGATCTAGATAGTCCCCCGTATTGTCCCAAGTGAGGGTATCCGCGCACTTTCGCAGGACCGACTTGGGTATATTTTCTACGCGGGTAAAACAATCGACGATGGGCTCCTGTCCATCGGATTCCTGACGTCCGAAGCAGGTGCCCAAACTACAATTACCCACGAGGACGGTGGTCGTCCCATGTCGCACCACCTCGGGAAGGCCGGGCTCGAGATCAACCTCAAGATCGAGGTGCGTGTGAATATCGAGCATCCCCGGTATCAGCCAGCGACCCTCAGCGTTGATGACATCAGCGGCTATCTCTCGAGGGAGGTTTTCACCTCTCGCGATAACCCGTCCATCTTTCACGGCCACATCCTGAATCGTAGGCAGGCTGCCCGTTCCGTCAAAAACCTTGGCGCCGCTGATTAACACATCCCACTGTGTCGTCATGGCTGATCCCCCATTCGTGATTGCGGGCCATAGTGTGCGCATTTCATCGGATATTGTCATCTCTTCGAGGCGTCACGCTGGCGGGTTTGCAGGATTTTTCAGGGTACACCCTCCTCTGTCGAGGTCTATTGGTTGCTAGTGCTTCCCAGTAATCAATGGTTGTAGTAGCTTCCTCCTCCCCCCACCAGACATCGGATTTCTCCCATGCTAGCCATTTTTTCTCGCTTGGCACGCTCAAAAAAAACGATTTTCGCTCAGACACCCCCGTCAGAGTTTGGCTATCGACTTCGGGTGCTTTTGGTGGCTTCAGGACTCGCTGGAGCAGGTATTTCCTCGCTTGCGGCAGAGGACGAAAACGCTTGGGACGTGATGGCGCCCCCGGGTAATTGGCGAGAAATCCCCATTGATACGACAACCACGACCTGGTCTTTTTTAGATGTAAGTCCGGACGGGAAAGAGCTGGTCTTCGACATGCTGGGGGATATCTATACGGTCCCTATCGAGGGGGGCAACGCCACCCCCCTCACTCAAGGGATCGAGTGGAACTTTCAACCCATATTCAGTCCTGATGGCGGCTCAATCGCCTTTATCTCGGATCGCGATGGCAATGACAATCTCTGGATTATGGATCGAGAGGGAGGCGCTCTGAGACAGGTATCAAGCGAGCGAAAACACAACATCCACAACCCTGCCTGGTCGCCAGATGGTCAGTGGCTTGCAGGGCGCAAGGGTACGGTGTCCCGACGCAGTATTCCTGCCGGGGAAATCTGGCTTTACAGCGCCATGGGCGGAGGCGGCGTACCCCTGGTAGAGCATCCGGACGGAGAAAGAGCCCAAAAGTCCATTGCTGAGCCAGCCTTCACACCAGATGGCAACAGCATCTACTACAGTCAGGATGTCACGCCAGGGTGGGTGTGGCAGTACAACAAGGATTCAACGGGGGAACTTTTTGCTATCAAGCGACTAACCCTGGCGACAGGAGATACCGTCACCATCACTGGCGGCGCGGGTGGTGCAGTAAGACCGGTTCCATCGCCGGATGGTCGTTTGCTTGCTTTCGTAAAAAGGCTACCAGACTTCAACAGCGCAATTTACGTTAAGGATCTCGAATCGGGATCTGAGCGGATGGTCTATGGCACCCTTGAACGGGACAATCAGGAAACCGCCGGTAGCCATGGCAACACAACCGCTTTTGACTGGTTGCCCAATGGCGAAGAACTCGTCTTCTGGAGTGCCGGCCAATTTCATCGTGTTGACGTCACGACGGGAGAGGTCTCAGTCATCCCCGTCCGTGTTCAGGCGACACTAAAACTGCGTGATACCGTCCGCTTTCCTGTCGACGTGGCGCCAGACACGTTCGCGGTAAAAATGTTGCGCTGGGCGCAACAAACCCCTGACGGCAAAGCGTCCATCTTTCAAGCTCTGGGACATCTCTATCGCAAAGGCCTGGCCGGCGAGTCAACCAGCAACCCAAAACGGCTAACACAACAAAAAACTGAATTCGAATATTGGCCATCCCTCTCTGCAGATGGTCGATCGGTGGTATACGCCACATGGAATGATGAAACCCTCGGCGCCATCAAAAAGGTTAGTCACCGCGGTGGAAAACCGGAAACCCTGACCTCCAAACCCGGACACTATGTGGAACCTCGTTTCTCGCCCGACGGAAGCCAGATCGTCTATCGAAAAATCACTGGGGGTTATCTGCTAAGTCCCGTTTGGTCCACCGAACCGGGCATTTACCGGCTTACTCTTGATGGATCGGCACCGGTCAAAGTTTCCAGCCGTGGGTCGGGAGCCCATTTCAACGCCGCAGGCGATCGGATTTTCTTCTCCACTCGAGGAGAAGCTGGTCTTGAGTTGCGCAGCGTCAACCTGCAAGGACATGACGAGATCACCCATGCGACGGGCAAAAACGTTACCGGCTACGAAGTGTCACCTGACGGCAAGTGGCTCGCTTTCACGGAGCATTTCACTGTCCATGTCATGCCATTCACCGACACCGGCAGCCCCCTCAGTATCGGGCGACAGGGGACCGCAATCCCCACGAAGGCGGTGTCAATGAAAGCGGGAGAATTCCTGCACTGGAGTCACGACAGCAGCGCCCTTCTTTGGTCCAGCGGCCCCTCTCTGATGCGCCGCGATCTAAGCGATGTATTTTTGTCCTCTTCCTCGCAGGACGAAGAGGAAGCAGAAGAGGAGAGCCCGGCCCAAATCGCTGCATTTGATTTGAGTTTCGAAGTAGAGACCGAGATGCCCTCGTCTACTATTGCACTGGTTGGCGCAACAATCGTCACCATGCGCGATGCCGAGACTCTAAATGAAGTGATTGAAAACGGGACCGTTGTTGTTGTGGGCAACCGCATTGCAGCCGTGGGTGAAAGTACTGCTATCAAAATCCCCAAGGGCGCAAGCGTGGTTGATGTGTCAGGAAAAACGATTGTGCCCGGGTTAATAGACGCCCACGCCCATGGAGGGATGGCGAACGAGGAAATCATTCCTCAGCAAAACTGGATGCAATTTTCAAACCTCGCCTTTGGCGTTACTACAATTCACGACCCGAGCAATGACACCAGTGAGATTTTTGCCCATGCAGAAATGCAGCGCACAGGCCAGGTATTGGGACCTCGCACCTACTCAACCGGGACTATTCTTTATGGAGCAAATTCGCCAAATGCCACCTCCGAGGTTCATGATCTTGAAGAGGCTGAATTCCACATTGAGCGCTTGAAGGCAGCGGGTGCCATATCGGTTAAGAGTTATAACCAGCTTGCGCGGAGCGCCCGCCAGCAGATTATCGAAGCTGCCGATCGCCATGAAATCATGGTGATGCCCGAGGGTGGCATGAAATTCCAACACAACCTCAATCAACTGGTAGATGGGCATACAAGTATTGAGCACTCAATCCCGATCGCTCATATCTATGATGACGTGAAACAGTTATGGCAAGCGACGGAGACGGGCTACGTCCCCACGTTCGGCGTTGCCTATGGTGGAATCTCTGGAGAAAACTATTTCTATGACCGAACCGAGGTGTGGCGTAACGAGCGCCTGATGCGTTACACCCCCCGCCAGTTTGTCGAGCCCCGAAGCATGCGAAGAACGACCGCGCCCGACCATCACTACAATCACATCAATGTAGCAAGCACTGCAAAAGCGCTTAGGGATCGTGGGGTGCCGGTGATGATTGGCGCTCATGGGCAGCGGGAAGGCCTCGCCGCTCATTGGGAAATGTGGATGATGGTGCAAGGCGGGTTTAGTCCCTGGGAGGCACTCAGAGGCGCAACAATCGATGCCGCTAAACATCTCGGTATGGAGAAAGATCTGGGCTCGATCGAGGCTGGCAAGCTCGCAGATATGGCTATTGTTGATGGAAATGTCCTGGATGATATTAGGCGGTCCGAATACGTGTCCCTTACCATGCTTAATGGTCGCCTGTATGAAGCTGCCACCATGAACGAAATCACGACCGGCACACGCAATCGCAAACCTTTCTTCTTCGAGGGTGCTAGTGGACACTTAATACCAACCGAGACCGCAGATGCTGTCAAAACCAAATCAGAACGCCATCACTGGCGACACTAAATTAAAAGACTACGGAGACCGCAGATGGCACAGCGTATGATTCCCTGCACACATACTGGCAGCCTTCCAAGACCAGACAATCTGGTCAAACTGATGTTTGCAGTGGCGGATGAAATCCCAGTCGATTCATCAGCCCTCGACGATGCCATCGCCAAGGCTATCGATGAAATTGTGCAGAAGCAGATCGATGCCGGTGTCACCGTCATTAATGATGGTGAGATGTCCAAACCATCCTACGCGACCTACGTGCAGGATCGCCTGTCGGGGTTTTGCGGCGAATCGGTTCAAAACTACTTTTTTGATGACCTGCAGGACTTCCCGCGCAGTGCCGAAATGGTCGCGGGCAATCCCGGCCGACGAAAACGAAAAGCCCCGAGCTGTACGGAAGCGATTACGGTCGTTAACGGACAGGCTGCCATCGACGATATGACAGCACTGGTCGCCGCTGCTAAAGCCAGAGGCCATGAGCAGATATTTTCAAGTGCCGCCTCCCCCGGCGTAATTTCACTCTTTTTCGGCAATGACTTCTACGACAGTCATGAGGAGTATGTTTTTGCGATTGCCGAGGCCATGCGTCACGAATACGAGGCGATTGCCAATGCAGGCGCCGTTGTTCAGCTTGATTGCCCCGATTTGGCCATGGGACGCCACTCAGCCTACGCCACCCAAGATCTGGCCGAGTTCCAGAAAACAATCAGCGTCAATATCGAGGCATTGAATCACGCGGTTAGAAACATCCCGGAAGAGCAGCTCCGAATGCACCTCTGCTGGGGTAATTACCCGGGACCTCATCATCATGATGTTCCCATCAAGGACATCATCGATATCGTCTGGACCGCCAAGCCGCAAACAGTATTGGTCGAAGGCGCCAATTCCCGGCATGCCCATGAATGGGCCGTGCTCAAGGAGTTGGGGGTGCCTTCCCACAAGAAACTGTGTCCAGGCCTGATCGAACCTCAGTCAAACTACATTGAACACCCGGATCTGGTTGCTCAACGATTGACACAGTGGGCGCAGGTCATTGATCCGGAGCGGTTGATGGCGGGAGTGGACTGCGGTTTCTCGGTGCACGTTGGCAGCACCAGTATTGATCCGGATGTGGCCTTCGCCAAATTGGCATCTCTCGCCCAAGGCTGTGAGATAGCTTCCAAGAAGCTTTTTGCGTAGCCAACAAGACTCGACTGGGGTCAGGCGCTAGGACGCCTCAAACTTGGCATCGTGATAGACATTTTGAACGTCTTCACAGGCGTTCAGAAGGTCGAGGAGCTTCTCAAACTGTGCCAGCTCCTCGCCGGCAATTGGCGTCTCGCCTTTGGGGACAAATTGGATTTCATCCACCTCGAAATCAATATCGGGATACGCATCAGTGAGCGCATTTCGCGCCTTGGCGTACTCGGTATTGGGCGCCATAACCGTCAGCATGCCCTCCTCGGTCTCCACATCCGATACATCCACATCTGCCATGAGCAAGGTCTCTAGCACCTCATCCTCATCGCCCTGAAAAACAAAGACGGCAGCGTGATCAAACATATGCGCCACTGTACCCGGGGTGCCGATCTTCCCTTTGCCCTTGGTAAAGGCGGGCCGCACGTCCCCGATAGTGCGATTAGCGTTATCCGTGAGACACTCCACCAAGACCATAACACCGCCGGGACCAAAGCCCTCGTAGCGCAGGGTCTGATAATCCTCTCCCACCCCGGATCCCGCTTTATCAATCGCTTTTTCAATAACGTGGGATGGCACCTGGTCTTTTTTTGCTCTCTCTATCAGGGACCTCAGTGATAGATTTGCCGCCGGGTCGGTGCCTCCTGATTTGGCACTGACGTAAATCTCCCGACTATACCGCGAGTAAACCGAGGTCTTCATCGCTGCGGTTTTGGCCATCGACAGCTTTCGGTTTTGATAGGCTCGACCCATGACTTAATTCCTTACGGATGTGTCGTCTGACAATATTTCAGAGCGCAATGGTAGCCGGAATCCCGAGCAGGGTTAAGGTCTTCCGTTCGCGGAACCTGTAGATTTGCCGTCTCGGGACCTACTCATCAGGAATGGATCGATTCTTTGACATCAACCAGATGCCCAATCCAACCGCGATGCCACCCACGATCTGATAGCCCGAAAAATGCGTGTCGAGCATTAGCATGGACAGCAAGGCAGTGAAAAAGGGCACAAGAAATAGATAACCACTGGTCACGGTAGCCCCTCCAATTTGCAATGCCGCGAACCAGAGACCAAAGGAGAGAATCGAACCCGGTATTACCAACCATGAAAAGGTTAGCCAGTCTTGAGTGGTCTGCAATTCCAGCAACGGTAGATCAAACCACCAGCAAAGAAACCCGAGCATGGATCCGCCAAAAAGCATCTGCCAGGCATTCATGCTCCAACCTGAAAAAGCGAGGCCGGCACGCTTAGTGAAGATAGTCGCCCACGCCCAGCTGACGGCACCGACTAGAGGCAGTAGGTACCAGATTAAATCTGCTGTTCCCATCGCAATCCCCGCCTGTACGATGAGGGCTACACCAAAGACACCCATGAAAGCGCCCATGAGCGTTGGCGTTGCGGGCCATTTCCTGTCGATAAGACTCTCGAACAACACCACCCAAATAGGCATCGTCAGCGTGAACAGCGCCACCGTTGCAGGATTCAGATGCAGCATCGCGAGAAATCCGGTGCCAAATAGCACTGCCGTCTGCAGCAAACCAACGAGCAAAAGGCCGAGAAGGTCTCGTAGGCTTCCCGGATAATCCAGCGATTTATAGGCACCCAAAAAAGCCCCTGCGAGCAGTCCAGCGACAGCGAATCTGACGGCCGCAAGCGCTGTGGGAGGGGCACCTGTGTTGAGCAGCAGCTTCGCCGCGATAAAGGCCGATGCCATGAGCACGACCGAGCAGAGCAGATAGCCGTAATACCTCATTATGATTCCCTGCTTATCACAGAACCAACGTCTTACTCGCGCTCACTCTCTGCGGGCAGTCTTCCAGTGATGGCGTGGTACCGGGTCGGCATCAGGAATGTCAGGAGATAGGCGATCCAGGCGTCGAGGCCGATCAGAATTCGGGGCTTACCCTTTGCAGTGCCCTTAAGGATAACGCTGGCTGCCGTGGCCGGCGTTGTTTTCGCGAGTCGGCGAAATTGTGCGTCACGCTCCTCACTGCTCCCCGCGACCGTTGCCCCGTCAGTTCTTGCCCGTCGCGCAATATTGGTCGCAATACCGCCGGGGTGCACACAGCTTATCTTCAGCGGACTCCCGCGATACTCCGCCTGCAGCGCTTCGGTAAAGCCGCGGACTGCAAATTTCGAGGCGTTGTAGGCCGACTGGGTGCTAATTCCAACCATGCCGAAAATTGAAGAAACATTGACAAGATGCCCTACCGGTGCAGCTTTAAGTAAGGGCAAAAAGGCACGAGATGACCACACAACGCCCCAAAAATTGATGTTCATCAACCACTCGTAATTCTCATCGGTGGACTCTTCGAAAAGCGCGCCGTACGCCACTCCTGCATTATTGAACACCGCGTCCACGTGGGAGCGATGCTGACTGATGGATTCGGCCCAGTGAATTATTTCTGCCCGCACACCGCAGTCGACTACCTTGCAGTCAATCGCCCCGCGATCCGATGACAAAAGCGATGCGGTTTCAGAGAGTCGCGCTTCATTAATATCGCAGAGAAATAAATCACACCCCTGTGCATTCAGCTGCACTGCTAGCTCCCGGCCGATGCCGTCCCCCGCCCCGGAAATTATCGCGCACTTATTCGAAAAATAGCCCACCAACTTACCTCGTTGTCAGTCACTTGCCGCACTGTAATGTCTACCATTAGCAGATAGCCTTGCATCCCTACTGTTACCGTCCCTCAAGTAACAAGGGCTGATCGGATCATAGACCGCCTCCCACCTTTCTGCCACGATTACGCTGTTGGCGTCATAGTGGCTACAGTCACAACTGACGTCGGCAGACAGCAGACATGACCATAATGACAACAAAAGGATCAAAGCTATGACACACGAAATTCTGGCGGCTCTCGCACTGCTGATGGTTCATATATGGCTCCTGCCAATGATACTTAATCTGAGCAACGCTACCTGGCTGCTGGGTAATCGGGATGATCCAGTCGAGTTTTCCGTCCTTACCCAGCGCGCGAAGCGCGCAGCGGCAAACTTTATGGAAACAGCTCCTGTCTTTCTGACGCTGGCCATACTCGCGTCGATTCAGCAGGTTGATGTGGCGGAGCTTGCGATGTACTGGCTTGGGCTCCGGGTGGTTTATCTCATTCTTTATGTCGCCGGTGTCGCCTACATTCGCTCCCTTGTGTGGATTGCCGCCCTTGTTGTTCTTGCCATGATGGCCATGGCGTTGATGTAACACTACCAAGGCGATACAGGGCTTGAGCGTCGCGCCCTCAACGGCGCACCTACTGCTTCTCGCCCCTGCAGTATCGACCCTTCAGTAGCGCTCACGCGACAAAAATCAATGCCAAAACGCCACTAACCGGATTTCAAGAGCCACTTCTCCATCATTTGCGAGAAGCTTGTAGCTGACCCGCGGCCAGTATCTGGTTGAGGCTAATCCAATCAAGGAGATTTTATAATGAGAAAGTTTGTTTTGGGCTGCAGCGCAGCATTAGCGTTTATAACGCAGGGGGCTTTTGCTGATCATCATGTCAAGAGTATGGAAATGTTTGCGTGTAACTACGCAGACGGCAAGGGGCGACAAGATGTACTGAATGTGGCTGCAGAGTGGGACAAGTGGGCCGACAGCAACTTTTCAGAGCCCTATCGAGCCTACATGATGACTCCGCTATTTTTTACCAAGAGCGACTTCCCAATGGACTGGATCTGGCTTGGTGTCAGTGATTCGCCATCACAGATGGGAACGGTAAACGATGAGTGGTTGGCCAAGGGAGACAAGCTTCAGGCTAAATTTGACAAAGTGTCCCCCTGCATGAGTCATAACTACATGGGCAGCATGGAACTGCGCCCCTATCCGCAACTTGGTGAGGCGGGTTACGTTCAGGTTCGTTCCTGCACCATGAAGCCCGGTGTGAGCTGGGGCCAAGTTCGCCGTACCAACATGGAAATTGCCGAGTGGATGGAGGAAAAAGGTGTGCCTGGAGGTAATTACCTGTGGTGGCCCGGCACAGGCTCCGCCATCAAGAGCGACATAGATTTTTATAACGTTTGGATTACCCAATCTCTGGCGGAACGAGGCGAGGGCCTACAAATTTTTGGCGCTAATGATTGGGGTGACGAGTCCTACCACATCGCCGGTGATGACAGTATCGCCGAGTGTGACGGATGGCGTATCTGGCACGCGCAACCAGTGGGTGGTAAGGCGGCCGAGTAAAACAAACCCGGTATAAGAGTGCTTTGCACCGGGAGCGCCTTGCGCCTTCACCACATTGAAATGAAAAATCCGCCGAAAGGCGGATTTTTTTATGCCCATAAGTGAACCTACGACTTCATGAGCTAATCATTCAAACATCTTCATAAACGTATCCATGTCGAATTGACTGCCGTAAAGCATGGAACTGTTAAGCGCAACATCGGCGGCTATCGCCACAGCCGTTTTAATCTCCTCCTCGGTTGCCCCTGAAGCGCGTGCAAACGTCGCGTGGGCAGGAATACAGTACACGCACTTCATCGCTACCGATGCTGACAGCGCGGCCAGCTGAGCATATTTGAGGGGAATGGCACCGTTAAATACATTCTTCTCGACGGCCGCATAGTAGTCGCTCGCCGCCGCCTGCTGGGACTCAGGGTGCAACAGAATAAACGGGTTAGCAGTTTTCACCTCTCGCATGGCATCTTCAGCCATCAACGGGGGGGCCAAAAACAAAGTAATCAACATCATCAGCGATGGGAGTTTCGACATAGGAATTTCCTCTTTAAATAGAGTGCTGCACTAAAAGACACCACCGCTGTCCGCCCAGTCAGATAGACCAACTACCGCGGGAACGACGGCCCATTACTTCAGGCCCCACGCTAGCCCAATCGAGATATAAGACAAGACCCCCTCCTTTGATTTGGCGCTTTGGCGAGACTATTTGGCGCCTAGCTATCGGCAAATTTTGGCCGGAAGAAGTGACGACTCGGGGCCTTTCACCGATTACGCTTTAAACTAGGGGCAAGCCCATCCAAGCCTTTTAAATAATTTATGGTTATATTTTTAATTTTTTTACATTATTATATGGAATATTTACGCTCGCGAGTGCCATCCAGCCCTTGGCTTTTCCGTATGAATCCCCAGATATTTAATTCCTCTTGAGACTTATTTGGAGAAAACTCATGAATCAATCGACTAAAGATCTTCTCGTTGTCGCTCTCGGTGCATTTGCAATCGCCCTGCCCATGCTCATTGCCGTGATCTGAAGTTTGGCGGGCCCCGAAAGGCCACAAGGCAAGCGGCCCTCAATGAGGGAAACCAGAAGGTGGATCAGAGCCTGCCGAAGTACGTTCTCGGCTCCCGCTTCCACAGCGTTTGATAACCTATCAACCCCAAACAGCGGGTCGCCGAAATGGGCGAAAAATAATCGATGGTTTGCGTCGTGAAAAAACGTGAGCTGCGAAAGAATTAGCCCGGTTAATTGCTGGAGCTTCATCGATTATTACCCTACCCTGCGCCTCTGAGTACACTCAGGAGAACAGGCAGGTGCAAGCAGATATCACGCTTCTCGACGGGGGGCTCGGACAAGAGCTGGTGAAACGCAGCCGTGCCGAACGGCCACATCCCCTCTGGTCGATGCAGGTCATGATCGATGAGCCCGACTTGGTCGCAGAAGTTCATCGGGATTTTTGTTTGGCGGGAGCGAAAGTGCTGTGTCTGAACACCTACAGCTGTACGCGTCATCGCCTTACCCAATACGCTGACCCATCGCGGCTTGAAGAATTTTTAAACCTCGCCTACGAGCTTGCCTGCCAAGGTATCGCTGCCGCAGAGATTGACCGTAAGGATATAGACGTCGTTGCCTCATTACCCCCGCTCACAGCCTCTTACGTCGCCAAAAGCCCTCTATCTCGAGAACAGATGGTGGCCGAGTATCGTGAACTGATTGAGCTGCAAAAGGCGCGTGTTGATGGCTTTATTGCCGAAACCCTCTCCTCCATAGAGGAGGTTGACGCCGTACTGGAAGCAGCTGCCCAAACACGGGTTCGCCTATTGCTGGGGGTTACGGTCCTGGACAGCGATGGCTCGAAACTTCGATCAGGAGAACCCCTCGAGAGTGCCGTAAAAAGGGCCGATGACAGTAATGTCGATGCCGTTCTGGCAAATTGCTCGATTCCCGAAGCCATCGAGCAGGCCATTCCCATTCTTGCCAACAGCACTCACTCCTTTGGCGCTTACTGCAACGGTTTTACCTCGATAGAAGCTCTCAAACCGGGGATGACCGTCGACGTCCTTGAATCCAGAAAAGATCTGGGTCCCATCGAGCATGCGGGCTGGGTGTCGCGTTGGCTTGATGCAGGAGCATCCGTTGTCGGCGGATGCTGTGAAGTCGGACCCGATCATATTGCAACGCTGCACGCGTTGATCAAAGAGAGAGGGCAGCACGTCTCTGGGATGTCAAGCCATTGAAAAGGCAACGAGCCGGTCACACCCAATGCACCCCACATCTCGTCCTGTGAGTCTGGGCATTCATGTAAAGATCTTCCATGGCATCGGGTCTGTCGCCTACGGCATTAAAGACAACGGCTTTGCCTATTTCTTACTGATGTTCTATAGCACTGTCGTCGGTCTCGATGCGGAATTGGTTGGCACAGCACTCCTCATCGCCATGATACTAGATGCCCTCAGCGACCCGATCGTCGGCTATCTGTCAGACAATACCCGATCGCGATGGGGGCGAAGACACCCATTCATGTATGCATCCGCAGTTCCCGTGGCCGCTTGCTATGCGCTCTTATGGAACCCACCACAACTCAGTAATGAGGGCCTTTTTTTCTATTTACTGATCATGGCGGTGCTGATCAGAACGCTGATTACGTTTTTTGAAACACCCAGCTCCTCATTGCTACCCGAGTTGACGTCAGACTATGACGAGAGGACCTCTCTGCAATCCTTTCGTCACTTTTTCGGATGGACCGGTGGCTCGCTGCTCGCCGTCATTGCCTTTGGCTTTTTGTTGGTACCTACCGAGAGCCAACCTGTCGGCACCTTAAATCGGGAGGGGTACAGCACCTATGGCTGGCTCTCCGCGTGGATCATGTTTTTTGCCATCATGATCTCCTCCCTGGGCACCCAGCGCCACATACGCTACTTCGGTGAGGAGACTTCCAGACAAAAGGCCTCCATCACACGAGCCTTCACAGACATTAAAGAAACCCTAGTCAATCCAAACTTCTTTGCATTGTTTCTTTCAACGATCGCCGGATCGGTCGCCTCTGGACTCACCGCCGCACTGACCTTCCTGATGCTGACCTACTTCTGGGATTTCAGCTCCATGCAGATCTTTTATTGGACCGGATTGGTAGTGATTTCAGCGCTCTTGGGGTTTGTGATCGCGCCCAAAGCGGCCAGAAAACTCGGAAAAAAGAAAGCCGTTATGGTTCTCGGGGTGCTGGCTTTTTCAATTCAGCCGCTTCCGGTGTTGTTACGATTGCTGAATGTGCTCCCCGAGAATGGCGCGCCCCTGCTGTTCCCGCTGGTCGCAACCATTAATACGGTTGATTTAGGACTGATTATTGCGATGCAAATTATCTCCGCCTCGATGATCGCCGATTTAGTCGAGCAATCGGAGCTCTCCACCGGAAGGAGAAGCGAAGGAATCTTTTTTTCGACATTAACCTTTGTAAGAAAAACAAATCAGGGGATCGGTGTCTTTATAGCGGGTATTGTGCTGGCTGCCGTTCAGTTTCCCGAGGGGACGAGCCCGGCTGAGGTCGATACCGCCATCATGTGGAACCTAGGCGCCGTGTTGGTACCCATGCAATGGTTACTATGGGGCCTGATGCTGTGGGCTCTGGCCTATTACCGATTGAACAAGAGCGAGCACGAGTCCAATCTGTTGCGGCTAGGCCGGCGCTAACGCTGCTACCTGTTTTCGGCGCTAGCGAAGACCTGCATTGATAGAATCGAGAAAGCGCGACCCGGGACACAGCTCGTTTTCATCCATCGAATTCAAGGCCCGTCGGGTAGTACCCAGCTGATCGTGTAACTCCTCACTATCTCGCTGGATATAAAGTAATCCGGTTAGAATTTTTCCTTCCTGGGTGTAGTGGCTGGTCGCCTCCAGCGCCGCATGACGATCTTCAATGTCGTAATCATTGTCCTGCTTGTATAACCGAACCACCGAGCCATCGTGCATACACACCTCGAAGGTGGTGCCGGAATCGTAGGTGGCCGTGATCTCTTCTTTCATGGGCACGAAATCCACCGGCATAGCGTCATTCACCTTGCGGACGTGTTCATAACTCTTTGTCGATTCCCCGTGATTGTTGAAGGTGACACAGGGAGAAATCACATCCAGAAGAGCAAAGCCACGGTGGCTAATCGCCGCCTTGATCAATGGCACCAGCTGCTGCTTGTCTCCGGAGAAACTCCGGCCGACAAAGGTAGCGCCTATTTCAATCGCCAACCGCGCAAGATCGATCGGAGAATAGAGATTTATATCGCCCTTTTTATTTTTAGCTCCGGTGTCCATGGTCGCGGAGTCCTGACCTTTGGTCAGGCCGTAACATCCATTATTCTCGACGATGTAGGTCATGTTGAGGTTGCGTCGGACCACGTGGGCGAACTGACCCAGACCAATCGACGCAGTATCACCGTCACCGGAAATACCAATGTACGTGAGCTCTCGGTTGGCCAAATTTGCCCCGGTTGCTACCGAGGGCATTCGACCATGCACGCTGTTAAAGCTGTGGGAACCGGAAAGAAAATAGGCAGGAGTCTTGGACGAGCAGCCAATTCCTGAAAGTTTGGCGACCTTGTGAGGCTCGATATTCAGCTCAAAACAAGCGTCAATTATGGCTGCGCTGATGGAGTCATGACCACAACCAGCACACAGGGTAGAGAGGCCCCCCTCATATTCCGCTCTCGTTCTACCTAACTCATTGACCGGTGCATCTGGGTGCCGAAATGCGGGTTTGACATAAGTCACGCGGTGGCCTCCTCTTTTAGTATACGGCGCACCAACGGTGTGACGTTACCATGAGTGATATAGTTTCTAATCATCCCGGCAATCTTCCTCGCAGTGACTGGCAGACCATCATATTCAAGAATGGGAATGAGCTTCTCATTAGCCGGGACGCTGGTCTCATTGAGCAGTAACCTGCGCATTTGCCCATCTCGATTTTGCTCTACCACAAAGATTCGATCGTGCTCCCGCAAAAACTGCTCAACATCGGCATTGAAAGGGAAGGCACGGACACGCATCGTATCCAACTCGATGCCCTCTTTCTCCAGAATTTCTATGGCCTCATAGGCTGGAGAAGCGGTCGTACCAAAAAAGACCGCACCGTAACGGGTCTCTAGCTCTGACTGCTTTATTTTTGGCTCTGGAACAATTTCTTTTGCCGACTCAAATTTTTGAAGTAAGCGATCCATATTGCGAACGTACTCGGAACCGTCCTCTGTGTAGGCGGCATACTCATCACGAGAGGAGCCTCTCGTAAAATAAGCCCCTTTATCGGGATGAACACCAGGATAGGTGCGGTAGGGAATGCCGTCACCATCAACATCCTTGTAGCGACCAAAGCGCTCTTCCATGGCGTCTAGATCGCTGGCGCTTAACACCTTGCCGCGGTCGTAACGATAGTCGTCGTCAAACTCAAGCGGCGGCGACATCCACTCATTCATGCCGAGATCCAGATCACTCATGATAATAATCGGTGTCTGCAGGCGCTCCGCTAAATCAAACGCCTCGACGGTCATGCTGAAACACTCAGCAGGCGTGGCCGGAAAAAGTAATACATGTTTCGTATCACCATGGGAGGCATAGGCCGCCATGAGAACATCGGACTGCTGGGTCCGTGTTGGCATGCCGGTCGAAGGACCCGCCCGCTGAACGTCGATCAGGACCGTTGGAATTTCAGCAAAATACGCCAGACCCAAAAACTCACTCATCAAAGACATGCCCGGACCGCTGGTCGCGGTGAATGCCCGCGCCCCATTCCAGTTAGCGCCGATAACCATGCCCAAGGCTGACAGCTCATCCTCTGCCTGAATGATGGCGTAGTTTTTCTTGCCAGTGCCCGGATCTATCCGAAGGCGTCGGCAGTACTTGTCAAAAGCATCCACGACCGACGTGGAAGGAGTGATCGGATACCAGGCGGCTACCGTGGCGCCCGCATACACCGCACCGAGTGCGGCGGCGGTATTACCATCCATGAGGATATTGTCAAAATCCTCGATGTGCTTCGCTACTTTATGACCGCGCTCAAGGCGAATACCAATCGGGCAGTCAAAATGCTTGCTGGCATATTGGTGGCCCAATTCAAGGGCATATATATTGGGGGTGATGAGCTTTTCCTTGCCTTTGAACTGATCAGCAACAAGATCTTTGAGCACCCCAAAATCGATGTTCAGTAGGGCCGACAAAGCGCCCACATAGATGACGTTCTTGAAAAGCAGGCGCTGCCTTGCGTCGGTGTACTCCCGAAGACAAATTTCTGTCAGCGGGATACCAATGTAATGAATGTCTTGTCGCACCAGCCTCAGATCGAGGGGCTTGGTAGAGTCGTAAATAAAATAACCGCCAGGATCAACCTCGGCGACATCGCGCTTCATACTCTGTGGATTGACACAGACCATGATGTCGGTGCCTCCACGACGGCCCAGATAGCCATCCTGACTCACACGTACTTCATACCAGGTGGGCATCCCCTGAATGTTAGAGGGGAATATGTTGCGGGGGCTTACGGGGATACCCATCCGAAAAATTGCTTTGGCGAACATGCCATTGGCACTGGCGGAACCTGTGCCATTCACATTGGCAAACTTTATGACGAAGTCGTTAATGGACTGCTTTGCTTGCATGATGTCCCAGCCTTGGTAACGCTGTATAAAAATCGTTGCATGTCCCAGGCACCTGTTGGGCAGCGTTCAGCGCACAGCCCGCAGTGCAAACACACATTTTCGTCTTTCACCATGACCCGTTTTGTTTGGTCCAAGGCCTCGGACACATACAGGTCTTGCTCGGCATTGGTGGCAGGCCGCCTCAAGGCGGATCGAAGCTCTGGCTCATCGGCATTGTCGATAAAGTTGATGCAGTCTGTGGGACAGATATCCACACAACCATCGCACTCGATGCACTTCGAGGTGGTGAAAACCGTCTGAACATCGCAATTTAAACAGCGCTCGGCCTCAAAGTAAGCCACCTCTTTACTGAACCCCAGTTCAACCTCAAGCTTTCTATCCCGCAACGCCTTGTCTTTGCTCACATGAGGAACGGCAAAGCGATCATCTGGCGAGACCTCGCTGTCATAACTCCATTCGTGCATCCCCATTTTCTGGCTGACAAGATTGACCCCGGGAGGCGGTCGCTTGTTGATATTTTCGCCACGCAGATAAAGATCTATCGATACCGCCGCCTGATGCCCATGAGCAACCGCCGTAATAATGTTCTCGGGCCCAAATGCAGCGTCACCACCAAAAAATACATGGGGCAGAGTGCTCTGGAAGGTGGTTTTATCAACCACGGGCATGTCCCACTTACCAAATTCGATACCCAAATTCCGCTCAATCCAGGGAAAGGCGTTATCTTGGCCAATCGCGATGATGACTTCGTCGGCCTCGAAGAACACTTCCTCACCGGTGGGCACCAGACTGCGCTTTCCCTCATCGTCGTAGACGACGTCAACCACAGTAAAAACCATACCCTTAAGCCGGCCATCCTCATGAACAAACTCCTTGGGCACATGATTATTAATAATCGGAATGTCCTCGGCGACCGCGTCTTCGATCTCCCAGGGAGACGCCTTCATGCGGGCAAACTCGGAACGAACAACCACCCGCACATCTTCCCCACCCAATCGTCTGGCGGTTCTGCAGCAGTCCATTGCGGTATTACCACCGCCCAATACCAGGACACGCTTACCAATCTTGGATACGTGATCAAAAGCTACCGATGCAAGCCAATCGATACCCACGTGAATAGAAGCATCACACTCCTCGCGGCCCGGTATATCCAGATTGCTTCCTCGGGGGGCACCGGTACCAATAAAGATCGCGTGATATCCCTTACTTACGATTGCCTGCAGACTGTCCACATAGGTTTCAAAGTGCTGACTGATACCCATGTCGAGAATGAAGTTGACCTCTTCATTGAGCACCTCCGGCGGGAGCCGAAAGGCGGGGATCTGGCTGCGCATGAAACCGCCTGCCAGCGCCTGATCGTCGTAAAGATCAATTTGATACCCAAGGGGCGCGAGATCTCGCGCCACCGTCAAAGATGCCGGACCACCGCCAATCAGAGCGATGCGCTTGCCATTCTTGGCCTTGGGAGGTACCGGCAATAAACCACTGACGTCAGATTTATTATCCGCAGCGACTCGTTTCAGTCGACAGATCGCGACCGGCTCCTCATCGACGCGTCCACGGCGACAGGCAGGCTCGCATGGGCGATCGCAGGTGCGACCTAGAATTCCAGGGAAAACATTAGACTCCCAGTTCACCATGTAGGCGTCGGTGTATTGCTCTGCTGCGATAAGACGGATGTATTCGGGCACCGGCGTGTGTGCCGGGCAGGCGTACTGGCAATCCACAACCTTGTGGAAATACTCAGGGTGCGACGTGTCGGTTGGTTTCACGGTAATTCTTCTTGTTGTATCCCCCACTGACAAACCTACACCCCATTGCCAAGAAATAAAAGGGATTCCTTGGGTTAGTAGGGCTATTTAGCTCACGTTCGTTACGTTTTTTATATTTATGGGTTGCTCAACTGTGGGTCGGCAGGGAGAGTATCAAAAGCCCAGGTATTGATTGCTTATCCAGAGCACCTGATAAGGAGAAAGTGTCATCTCCGCTGACGCATCTGACAATCGAGTCCCGGAGATAAGGTCATACCACTCATCGGTGAGAATCAGATTAAGCTCCGCAAGCGGTAACATTTGTGGCGCACTGGATACGTTGTAAACGCAAAAAATACTCTGCCGGCGATCCTGACTCTGACGCCAGAACCCGAACAGTTCAGTAGCCAATCGCAGCGTGAACTGTGTGGCATTTGGGTGAAATGCCGGCTGGCGCTGCCGCAGGGCAATGAGAGAGGATAGCTTTCGCAGTACCGTGGCGTGTTCGGAGTCTTCATCCTCGAGGGCCTGCTCTAGCTGATCCAGGCCCCATTGATGCCGGTTAATAGAGCGATTCCTGCCGGTATGATTGACGCGCTCATGATCATTGCGCGTACCGATAAGTGAGTGAATGTAAAAAGCCGGTATTCCCTCAAGCCCCAACATCACCGCATGGGCACACATAAACCGCTGAATACCGAGATCATCAACCCCCTCGTAAGTTCCCGTCAGTGCATCTCGAAGCGCTATGTTAATTTCGTAGGGCTTTCTATCACCATCAGTTTCTCGATAGGAAACCAAGCCGCCAAATGAGGTCATCGTGTCGATGAGGCGCTCAATTTCAGCCTCAGACAACAGGCCCTCCGCGGGGCGCAAACCAATACCGTCATGAGACGCGATGAAATTGAAATACGTGGTGCCGTCCTGAGCGGGTGGCATGCTCATCATCCACTGGCTCAAGTACCGACTGTTTCCCGACAATAGGCAGTCCAGCAGTAGCGGCGGCAGCGAGAAGTTGTAAACCGCATGAGCCTGATTGGCGTTTCCAAAATAGGACAAGTTTTCCCTGTTGGGAAGATTTGTCTCGGTGATCAATACCGCCTCGGGCGCGGCACACTCAATCATAGTGCGCAGCAATCGAACAATGGCGTGGGTTTGGGGCTGGTTGACGCAGGTTGTTCCCGAGGCCTTCCAGACAAAAGCGACCGCATCCAATCGAAAGACGCGCACGCCTGCATCCAGCTGCTGGCGAATGATGCCCAGAAATTCATTTAAAACCGCTGGGTTTCTAAAATCAAAATCAACCTGATCCGCGCTAAAGGTGCACCAGACTGATCGCTCGCCACTACTGGTCTCTACGGGTACCAACAAAGGACTGGTCCGCGGTCTTACCACCTTCGATGTATCGAAGTCCTGCTCGGGCACATAAAAATAATCGGCACCGGGGTGGAGCCCCTGGCGAAAATTCTCAAACCACGCGGATCGGCTTGAGCAGTGGTTGAGTACCACATCAGCCATCACCTTATAACTTTGACTCAGGGACGTAATGTCACACCAATCTCCAAGGGCCTCATTGACGCTGGAATAATCCATCACCGCAAAACCGTCGTCGGAGGTCCAGGGGTGAAATGGAAGGATATGAACCCAGCTTATTACGCTCTTCAGATACCCTGACAGAAAACTCTCGAGAACTTGAAGAGGTGCCGCACCCTCAGACAAGATTGAATCACCATAGGTGATTAAGGCAATGTCCTTCTCGCTCCAGATATTTCGGTGTGCCTCGGGAGGCATCTGGTCTTGGGAAAGACCCATGGTGACCAAAAACCGCTGCAGCCAATCCAGCTGCTCCTGCTCCCCAATTACCCCGCCATATATTGTGTTTAGCTGTGCCTTGAGGCGATCAACCAGAGCCTCCACTAACATGCGCGTACTCGAGAGCCCCCCGCATCAACACCAAACTCGAGGTAGTCCTCTTCCACCGCCTCGCGGAGGTCATCCAGAATCTCGGGGATCGCACTCACCACACGATTCCAGGTAGGAATGAATGGCGCGTCCATCGGTCGCTCGAGGAATTGCTTGCCCGCCTCCATGATATTTTCAGCGAAGAGCTCAACCGCGACTTCTTCCTGGTGGATGTCGTAACCGAGCCCGTTCATGATTGCGTTATCGCGATGAGCCTCGACGAGATCCAGCGCCATCCGATAGTAGGTCGCCTTTATAGTCCGGAACGTCTCCTGATTAAACACCGTGCCTTGTATGGCGAGCTTTCGAAAAATCGACTTCGCGATATCCATGGACATGCGAGACAGGCCGAGGGTCGCATCATCGAGCGACAGATTCTGGTGCTTGTGATCGTAGTTATGCGCGATATCGACCTGACAAATTTGTCTGTTGTTGTTACTTCGATATACCTCGGAAACCACGCCAATTTCCAGCCCCCAGTCGGAGGGGATGCGCAGGTCATTTAACAACTCCCGGCGAAAAGCGAATTCACCGGCGAGAATGTAGCGGTAGCTGTCCAGATAGGCGAGGTATTGAGAGTCACCAACAACTCGCTTCATGGCCCGAATCATCGGTGTGACCAGCAGTCGGCAGACGCGACCATTGATTTTGTTATCAGCCACTCGCGGGTAATAACCCTTACAAAACTCGTAGTTAAAGAGGGGGTTGGCCACCGGGTAAACCAGACGTGCCAGTAAACTGCGGTCGTAAGTAAGAATGTCGCAATCATGCAGTGCGATGGCATCCGCCTTCGCTGTCGCTAACGCATAGCCCATGCAGTACCAAACATTTCGCCCTTTGCCCAGCTCTCGGGGTGCGAGCCCTGCCTCTTGTAGCCGCTGATCAATGGCCCTAAGGCGCGGGCCATCATTCCACAACACTCGATGATGTTGCGGCAGCTGGCCGAAGAAATCGATCGCGTGCTGATACTCGCTCTGATCTGCCCGATCCAGACCTATCACTACCTGACTCAGATAGGGCACCCGGGTCAGTTCTTTCACGATATTTGGTAAGGCCTCCGTACCCAGCTCTGAATAGAGAGAGGGCAGAATAAGACCTATCGGTCTTTTTTGGGAGAAAGTGACCAGCGCATCCTCATAACTCTCTGTCGATCGATCGCCCAGATCATGCAGGGTGGTGATGGTCCCATTTTGAAAAAAATCACTCACGCCAATGCCTCCTTACCCAACAGGGTTGTCAATATTGTCTCCACCCCCTGGACCCAGCCCTCTGGGCCATAGGAGCGGCTGTGAAAGGTATTGTCGGTCCGATCGAGAACGGGGAAATCGTGAACTGGCGACCTGACGAGAAGTGCGATGTCTGTTGCTTCGAGCAGGGATCGGTCATTGTCGGCATCCCCGATACCGATGCTGACCACCTCTCCCCCTAGGTAGTGCCCAATAGCCAGCTGCAGCCACTCCATCGCCCGCGCCTTGTTGTTTGGCCCCATCAAATGAACGAATCGGCCACCACGAACGCATTGCAATCCCCGGTCAGTCATCAACGTCGAGAAGGTATCAAAGTCCGTATCACTCCCATGCCACACCAGCGTCTCAGTAAAGTCCCTGCGCAAGGCTCGCGCCGCAGCGCGTGCGTCCAGCTGGGTCAGTGCCATCACATCATCAACCGAGAGATCCACCAGAGGCTGATATCGATCCGCCCATAGTTTCGGCAGTGAATCCAGCACGGCCCGCAGCGCGGATCTGGGGTAGCCCATGCAATGAGACCAATAGGCCCCTGTTCGCCCGCTATTTTTTGGAATCGGTATTGGCCAGCTCGTCGGTACGCAGATAAGCGCCCCATTTTCCGCAATGAAGGGTCCCGAGAGGTTGAGTGAGCGGCAGAGGGGAATCACTTCCGCGACGGTTTTGCTGGTGCAGGGAATGACCGGGGTGCCAAGCTGATCCAACTGTCTAAGCAAAGGCTTGGCTGGCGTTGCCTCATAGGTATAGTGATCGAGAAGGGAGCCATCGAGGTCGGTGTAAATAACGGGACGCTTCACGACGCTCTCCCCAGCCGACCGCTCACCGTGCGATCGGCGCCCAGCTGCCAGGCCAAATTCGCACGCTTAGGCAGCTCCTCAAACCCGTGCAGCGTTAGTCGCTCAAAGTACTGTACAAAATCCTTTATCTGTTGCTCATCCATGAGCGCCCTCCCTGTGGTTTCACCTCGTTTAGTTTGTTGTCTTGCCAGGTGCTGTTCCTGCTCGAATCGCCACTGAGCCACGGCGTCGAAATTAGGCGCCTGAAGCAGCAGCAATAAGTCGAGTCGGTCGAACAAAGGCTGGTAGTCTGCCGCCAAAAATCGGTTCACATGGCCGCGCCACTCGCCACCAGGATCCTGACTGGCCTCCAGCTCATTGCAGGGAGACCTCAGGTCTGCCTCTGACTGGGCGGGAATTCCCAGACACCAACCTTCCAGAAGGACCACATCAACCGGCGCACCATAATGGTGCCAACGCTCACTTCCAGTGCGATCGTCCCTCGACTTGTCAAATACGGGGGTGACAACGTCGCCGGTGCCTGTCAGCAGATCGTTAATAGAACGGCTCATCCAAGCAGTATCGTGAGTCCCCGGTACGCCACGAGTGGCGAAAAGCCTGTGTAACTTCCGGGCCCGGTCCGCCCTGTCCTCGCGTCCCAGATAAAAATCATCAAGTGCAAGCAAGGCAACTTTATAGCCGCTGTGTTCCTCCAGAAGAGCGAATAGCAACTCGGCCAAGGTCGACTTGCCAGACCCCTGGCAACCCGAGATCCCGACTAAAATTGGCCGTCCCGCCTCTCTGTGCCGCGCGGTAATGAGTGCCAGCGCTTCGAGATACCAGTCGTTCGCCGTCTGAACGAATTCTCCGGAAACATCTCTCTCCCGGGCAAACTTCTCGATCAGTTCCCTGACTGCTTCCACCAAAACCGTACTCTCTCGCCTGGGCGTGCAACTTTGCAGCTGTCGCAACAACCCGTATCCTTTAGCTCCTGACCTCATACTGGGCCGATATGCCAGAGCCCCCCGAGTATAGGTCAGCAATAATCGTGCCCATTAAGACACAACCACCTCATTTGAACCCAATTTCCGATGCTTAAATCCCTTTTCGAGACACTTTTTAGCGAAAAAATCGAGCAAAAACAGAGCAGTACGCGGGAGCTCGCTTCAGCAGCCCTGCTTGTCGAGGTCGCCAGGGCGGACTTTGAGATCACCCCAGAGGAGTTAGCGCGCCTTATCAGCCTGCTCGCCGCAACCTTTGATATGAGCCCGGAGGACGTGGAGCTGGTAACCCAACAAGCCAATGATCAGGTAGAAAATGCCGTCTCGCTCCATGACTTTACCCGCGTCATCAACGAGCACTGTTCGCCCGAGGAGAGAAGCGAGCTCATCGGGCTCATGTGGCAAGTTGCCGCCGCGGATGGGGATCTAAGCAAGTACGAAGATCATCTGATACGTCGGGTCGCCGATTTACTTTATGTTCCCCACCAGGAATTTATTCGACTCAAGCATCAAGCTCTCGCTGGGGATAAAGAGCGCTGAGCGACCATCACAACGGAAGTGACACAGGCTCCCAAAGTGGCGTAGTGTTCTACCCAACATCACAAAACCAGAGGTGAGTGTCGTGGGGAATCTGTACACAACATCGGGCAGGGGCAAACTCTATGACTCTGTAACGGAGACGGTGGGCGACACCCCCTGCGTTCGCTTAAATCACATCGCTCCCGATCATGTCAGCCTCTACGTCAAAGTCGAATCTTTCAATCCCCTGAGCTCGGTAAAAGATCGCCTCGCACTCAATATGATTGAAGCTGCAGAGCGAGAGGGCCTCCTGTCACCCGGGCAAACTGTCGTGGAAGCAACATCAGGCAACACCGGCATTGGCCTAGCGATGGTCTGTGCAGCCAAGGGCTATCCCCTTGTCATCACCATGGCCGATAGCTTCTCCATTGAACGGCGGCGCCTGATGCGATTTCTCGGGGCCAAAGTCGTGCTGACACCCCGCGCTGAAAAAGGCATTGGCATGTACCGTAAGGCGCAGGCGCTGGCTGAGAAAAATGGCTGGTTTTTTGCGCGGCAATTTGAATCATCGGCAAACGCAGACATTCATGAAAGTACGACGGGGCGGGAGATCGTCAACGACTTCAAAGATATCGGTCTCGACTATTGGGTAACCGGGTATGGCACGGGGGGTACCGTATCCGGGGTGGCGCGGGTCCTCCGCAAGGACTTACCCAACTGCAAGATCATTTTGTCCGAGCCGCACAATGCGAGACTCGTGGGCTCAGGAGAACCTCAGCAGCGAAACGCGGATGATTCACCGGCGGGCAGTCACCCAGCCTGGGAACCCCATGTCATTCAGGGTTGGACGCCAGATTTTATACCCAAGGTTCTGCAGGAAAGCATCGACAACAAGGGTTTCGATCAGGTGTTACCCGTCGATGGAACTATTGGCATGCAATGGGCGGCTCGACTGGCTGCCGAAGAGGGCATTCTCACAGGTGTCTCCGGCGGATCTACCCTTGCCACTGCTATCGAAGTCGCCGAGCAAGCACCCAAGGGATCGGTCATGCTGGTGATGCTCCCGGATACGGGTGAGCGCTATCTATCGACGCCACTTTTCGAGACGATCCCGGCTGAAATGGACGAAGAAGAACAGGCTCTGGCTGACAGCGTGTAGCAAGCCCTCGCTCTGTTGTCAGTCTCGGGACGCGAGGGCTTGTAGCGCCTCTCCTGTTAGTCGGTAACCGACCCATTCTGATTGGGGCTTGGCACCCATGGACTCATAAAAATCGATAGCCGGCTGATTCCAGTCCAGCACGCTCCACTCAAAACGACCGCAACCCTCCGCCACGGCAATGCCCGCCAGGTGCTGCAGGAGAGCTTTGCCCGCTCCCTTCCCACGGTGCTCGGGGGTGACATATAGATCCTCAAGGTACAGACCATGTCGACCTAACCAGGTTGAAAAATTATAGAAGTAGAGTGCAAAACCGATGGGTACATCGCCGTCGCGGCACATGACGGCGTAAGCGCGCGGAGATTCGCAGAATAAAACCCGATGGAAATCCTCTTTGGTCGCTATCACCGCCTCCGGCTCTCGCTCATAGATAGCGAGTTCAACCACGAACTGCCAGATCTGCGGGACATCTTCCGGTGTCGCCGGCGCGATGGAAATAGCCATAATCTCTTTACCTCAATATGTTCATGAAGAATCGGCAAAGCTTTCTGGACGCTGGCCGCGCCCGCTCTTGCGCCAATTTCCGATGATTTTCCGCCAAGCCTAGAAGATTGCTCCGAATGTCTCAACGAGAGACGGGTCCCTGTGCTTTGATAGTGGATGCCGGCGTTGCAAGCCGACTCCATGGACCCGTGATTTTTATCTCATCATAAGGAACAATAAAATGGTCAAACGTATATCCTATCTGGCAGGTGTGTTACTTGGTCTCGCCACATCATTCACCGCGGCCAACGACACGCCTGTTGTCACTGTCGTCAATGTACAGGCAGACAACCCAAACGCCTATGTTGACGTCGTAAGCAAGAATCCATCTGTCTTCTCCACTCTGGGGGCTCAAGCTGGAGGAACCTGCGTTACGCTGAGCGGGCATCGCTACCCAGGCCAAGCCTTTGCCTGGAGTATTTTTGAAAACGCGAGTGCTGCTTTTAAAGGCGCTCAGATGTTTTCAGAACGCCCCAGAAGCGGAGAGTTAAATGACATCAGTAGCGTTATCTCTACAGAGTTCTACGCTATTTTGAAGCCCTTCACCCTGCCATCTGGCTTTGAGCGGCGCTATCAGATCGTTGTGAATGACGTAGCAGGCTACATTGCTGCGGCAACTGCCCTTGAAAAAGTCATGCAGGAAAACGGGCACAAGGTTGAGGTTGGTATCTTTCAGCCGATGGGCAACGGGCATCAGAAAGCCAACATGCTCGATGTGCGCATCTTCGCCGTCACCCCCGAGGTTGCAGGCATGATGGTGAACGACTTTCTCCAACGAGCGCCGTGGGCGATGGAGCCCTACGCCAAAATGCTTTCAACGATCGATTCCCTGGAATTGGATACCTTTGAAAGCTGTGTCCAGCATTACGCAGCAGAGTAAGCTCTAGCCAGCTCACCACCCACCGCGGGGGCGCTCTGGCGCTAGCGCTATGGGCGACTCCTCTTTTATATTGGAGGCCAATCGCCCCGCGGAGCATTCATCAATGTCCACCCTTACCCAGTTGGAACGCCATCCAGCGCGTCGCGCTTTTTACGCACTACCTTTTACTCTTTTACTGACCACCCTATCGGTGGCTGCGACCGAAGAACGGGCACGAGATCTGGGCATTCCCTTTGCAGGAGTCAGTGGGGTCGAAAACGCAATCACCGACGTCCCGGGCGTCGAGGTGGGGCATACCACCCTGATATCAGGCGAGGGGGCGCTTGAACGGGGCCAAGGGCCAATTCGCACCGGTGTCACTGTGATTCACCCCCGTGGGAAAGATAGTACCCAGGGAGTTTTTAGCGGCTGGTTTACGTTAAATGCATCGGGAGAAATGACGGGCACAACATGGCTTACCGAGCGCGGCCTGATTGATGGCCCAATCGCCATCACCAACACCCATAGTGTTGGCGTGGTCAGAGATAGCCTGGTGGCGTGGATGGTCGATCAAGGCTGGAGTGCCGACTGGCACGCCCCGGTAGTCGCGGAGACCTACGACGGCGCACTCAACGACATTAACGGCCAGCATGTAAAGCCCGAGCACGTTCAGGACGCGCTATTGAACGCGTCGACTGGTCCAGTGCTGGAAGGTGCGGTCGGCGGCGGCACTGGCATGGTGTGTAATGGATTCAAGGGCGGCATCGGCACTGCATCCAGGACGCTAAGCATCGAGGGTCGGTCTTTTACCGTTGGCGTCTTGGTGCAGTGCAATTACAACTGGGATGGAACCGATCTACGACTGGGATCGCAGGCCGTTGCGGATAAACTCCCAGTGGGTGAGCACTGCCATGTAGATACAACAATCGAGCGAACGTTACCGTGGTACCCCTACTGTGACCCAGTGGAGGTATCGCTGAATGGCAGGACCCGTGACGGTTCTATTATTGTCGTCATGGCCACCGACGCGCCCCTGTTGCCTCACCAATTGACGCGACTCGCCAAACGACCATCCCTCGCCCTCGGTCGACTGGGTGCTATCAGCACGCCGGGGTCGGGAGATATTTTTGTGGCGTTCTCCACCGCCAATGCTGAGGCTATGGACGAAAATAACTTCGGAACCGCTACCGTATTTCCAAATTACGCCTTGGGCGCCATTTTCCGGGCAGGCATCGATGCCACCGAAGAGGCTATCGTGAATGCCATGGTGGCCGCAGATACCGTCATTGGTATTGACGGGCTTCGGGTTAAGCGACTCCCCCACGCGGAAGTCCGGGCACTGTTTTTACCTGCCGGTAACGAGAACCAATAGAGACAAGCCGCCCACCAGCATCACAACCGGTAGTAGTACAGCGCCTCGTAATGCTCCTGCATTGCCTCCGCCAGTAGCGCGGCCTGCTCGTCTGGCAGCACCAGGTTGTCTCTCGGCGCGGAAAATCCGGTCGAGGCCTCAACGGCCTGGTACCAATGACTCGCCCACACCCCGTCGCTGTCTCTACGTCCTTTTGGCCACGCCGTCATCGAGGCAACATCCACAGGCACATCGAGCGCCTCACAAAGTTTGCGCATCATGTTGGCTGGCTCACGGAGAACATCAGCAGCATCGACTACTAGCGGGCGCCTCCCTATAATCGCCGTGATTTCCTCGAACAGAGACCGCTGCCTGGTAATCCCGATATCCTCCTCGGTGACGCTATTCATTTTCTGCAGGTAAGAGGCGATAACAGCGGCAGGTGATCGGATAAGAAAGGCGTTCCGACATTGGTTCACCCAATCAAGATCACATCCCACCGGCATGTGATGGGTCATGTGTTTTTCGTATTGCAGCGGCACTAACGCCGGGCTTTTAAGTTCCTCTACCACCTCCTCCCGCTGGTTAGATTGACTCGCCAGCACCGCCTCACGACAGGGATGGTCGGCACCGCTCTCAGAGAGGTAACAGGCATAAAAGGGCTCATCGACTACCGAGCAGTCAGGCCGGTTTTCCCAGGCACGCATCATCGCGGTGGATATATTGCGCGGCCCGGACCACATGGCAATTCGAATGGTCATGGGTGTTGGCTACTGACACTCGCTGTCAATTAAGCGTCCATAAAGCTCCTGTAGCCGATCAACCATAGCACCACGCTGTCCAGAGCCAATGACCCGTCCGTCGATGTCGACAACGGGGGTTAATCCCGCAAACGTGCCGGTCACAAAGGCTTCGTCGGCGCTGTAGGCTTGCATCACGGAAAAGTTTTTTTCAAAGACTGGTATGCCGTTGGCCTTACACAGATCGATCACGTTGCGTCTCGTGATTCCATCGAGGCAATAGTCACCGCTCGATGTCCATACTTCCCCTTCCCGTACAATAAAAAAATGCGTGGAGTTACAGGTTGCCACATGACCATGAGGGTCGAGCATCAGCGCTTCGTCATAGCCAGCTTTTGCCGCCTGAATACAGCCGAATATGCAGTTCAACTTTGAGTGACTGTTAATCCTGGGGTCCTGAACATCCGCATAGCCCCGGCGCACATAAACTGTATACAAGCGAACCCCTCGATCATTGAGCGTGGGATCAGGTGACTTGTACTCCGGAATAATGACGATGGTCGGCGGGCTGATCGTGACAGCAGGGTCCTGATAGGGGGTCGACTTAATGCCCCTGCTCACCATCAGCCGAATGTGCACATGGTCTTCCATGTGATTGGCCTGCAGGGTGTCATACAGCCGTTGGGCCATGTCGTCCTGAGTCAGACCGATATTAAGATCCAGGGCTTTCGCGCCCTCCCATAGTCGCTTCAGGTGTCTGCCAAGAAAGGGAATCCTGCCACGGTGTACCCGCAACCCTTCCCAGATTCCGTCACCGAGAATAAAGCCACTGTCGAATACGGATACAACGGCTTGAGAACGGTGCACCAACTCTCCATTGATATTGATCAAAATATCGTCGTTGCGTGAATCCTGTGTATACGTGTGCGTACTATTCGTCATGATCACCTCGCTCTACACACCGCTAGACTGAAGCCAGAGCAATCATGTCACTCTGTTTGGCTTTCAAACCAGCAGCGCACTGCAGCCCCACTCGACCCGATATACTGCCCTACTGCTCCCACTCTAGCCAAACATCGCTGCGTAAAGAGGAATTCAATGTCTCAGCAATACCATCATGATAAGCGCCTCGACCCCCGATGCGTCCCTATCCTTGAGAATCTGCGGAAAACCGCGCCCAAGAATCTCGACGTTGCCTCACGGGAAGAGCTTATCGCCATTACATCGACACCCGCCGCCCTTGAGAGAGAGGAGCAGACCCACGCACTGATGGATCTGATGGACAATGAGCGCATCGCGAGTCGCGATGGGTTAAGGATTGAAACCCACGACATTCGCTCCGCGCCTGATGACAATACCATCAAACTGCAAAGCTTCCGCCCGGATACGGATGAAACGCTACCCTGCGTCTACTACATGCATGGCGGTGGGATGATGACGGCATCGTGCTTTCGGGGTTGCTATCAAACCTGGGCGCGACTCCTCGCCCACCAGAATCTTTGCGTGGTGATGGTGGATTTTCGCAATGCACTCCGTCCCTCCTCAGCACCCGAGGTCGAACCCTTTCCCGCAGGTTTAAATGACTGCGTATCGGGCTTTCACTGGATCGTTGAACACGCGAGAGCCTTAAATATCGATCCTCGGCATATTGTCCTGTCGGGCGAGAGCGGCGGTGGCAACCTGAGCATTGCCACAACGATGAAGTTGATCAAGGACGGTCATCCTGACGCGGTGGCCGGCCTGTATGCTCTGTGCCCCTATATCTCCGGGGAATGGCCTCGAGCGGAGCTGCCTTCGACGACCGAGAACGCCGGTATCTTTATCTCGGTCAACAACAATCATGGGGCGATGGCCTACGGTATTGAGCATCTGGAGGCCAAAAATCCGCTGGCATGGCCCTATTTTGCTTCGGAAGAAGACGTCGCCCAGTTCCCGCCTACCCTTATCAGCGTCAACGAGTGTGATCCCTTGCGGGATGAAGGCATCGCCTTTTTCAGAACCCTTCTTGCCGCTGGCGTGAAAGCCCATTGCCGGCAGGTGATGGGAACATTCCACGCCATCGAGCTTTTTATTACGGCCTTTACTGACCACACCCGCATGACCGGGGCCGATCTCACCCGCTGGGTCGAGGAGTGCCGACCCACCTAGCTCACTTGGACAACATACTCAGAGGAAAGGTCGCAAGGAGGTTGTTTTAGCCAAATAGAGTGGGTGTTTCGGCTGCCCCAGCGAGGTTGTTCCCAGGCACATAGGGTCTGTCAGGTATCGCAGTACCCGCGCGGCTCTGTTGTTGAAGGTGCCGTGATTTCCCCAAGCGACCACCGTGAGGTCACTCTCCGCAAGAGACCGCCGGATCCAGAAGTTGTTGCGGGGACCTACTGGATCGATCGACGCTTTCAGATCCTCTGGACGAGTCGCACGAAAGGCAAACAAGTTACAGACGATCACACCCCCAAAACCCTCCTCCTGAGCAAAAGAAATAACGCGCCGGATGGTGGGATCATTGGTATTCGCATCCGCTGTTGACGGGTTTAAGCCAATGAAGGTACAACGCGGCAGGGTGGGGTCCCAGCAACGGCTAAGTTGGTACCGATACTGTCCGCAGCGTGAAAAATGAGCCGACCCTTTCATAGCGGAAAGCATAGCACTGGAGGCGCGCGATGAAGTCGATACTGCCTACGATGATTTTGATGGGTGCGCCCTAAGCTCGGCGCCGGACAAACATCACCACTCGACGCCCTGTTGAGCTAATGTCGACTCCAAAGGCGATAAGAATTCGCGATAGTTCTCCCAAAGGACGAGCGCATCCCGGTAGATCGGCTGTCGCACTTGCTCCGAACTGGCGGTGCGCACTGCGCGGTCCTTCTCGTAGTACGTCACGCACGCGTCCTCGAAGTCCAGCTTGCAGTGCTCAAGCAATAGCCGCACCTGAGACTCCAGGTCCGCTACTACCGATTCGTACTGCACCGTAAGCAGTCCACCAGCGAAGACCTTATGCCAATGATTCATCAGCCGAAGGTAATCCGCATAATAACGACCAATGTCCTCTTGGGAGTAGGTAAATTCCTGACCCCGAGCGAATAGCTGCTTAAAGTTTGCGAAGCAGGCTGCCATGGGGTGGCGTCTGGCGTCGATAATGGTCGCGTTGGGTAAGATGGTTTTAATCAGCGCAACATGCTGCCAATTATTGGGTAGCTTATCGATAAAATGAGGTTTCCCGGTTCGGTAGCCATCGCAAAGATCCAAGTATTGCTGGCCGTATTTCACGCGGTCATCCGGCGCGAGTGTTGTCAACGCCTCGGGGTACGACAGCTTTTCTTCTCGAGCTTTTCCGCCGCCAATTTCATTTGCGATTCTCCCGATAAAAGGAAGTTCCGCGGTCGCCTCAACCTTCGAGTGGCTAACCAAAATTTGTTCGAGCAATGTGGAACCAGCACGAGGAAGACCTACGATAAAAATAGGCTCATTCGAGGGGTGGCCATTTATCTCCAATAGCGTTGAGTCGCAATGCTCAATCAACCTATCCACCCGCGCACACGTCTTGTCAGCATCGTAGCTGCTGAATTGTCTCTTGATAGCATTTCCCTCTGCGTAAGCCTTGAAAGAACGATCAAAGTCTTCACGATCTTCAAAAGCCTTGCCAATCGCAAATGCCAGATGAAATTTATTTTCGCTCGGATTCTCAAGCCCGTTGTATTGATCCACCATCGAAGCGAGACGAGCGTCGTCAAAGCGAAATGTCTTTAGATTGGCAAGACTCCAATAGGCTTCGCCCGCTGCTGGATCAGCCTCAATAGCACGTAAATAAATGTCGATTGCCTCGCTGCCTTTGCCTCCATAGCGGAGGGAATGCCCGTAGCTTGTGAGAATACGCTCGCTGGCGGGTGCCAGTTCCAGAGCCCTTTCAAAGGCACCGTGTGCCTGCTCGAAGCGGCCGGCCATCGACAAGGTAGAAGCGAACTGAACCTGATGAGAGAGGTTATCAGGTTGCTTGTGCCGAAGACGTTCATTCTCCCGAAGGGCATCATCAAATTTCTGATAGCGAGATAACGCCGTGACGTAGTTGGATCTAGCGACATGAAAGTCGGGGGCAAGCTCAAGACAGCGTTCCAAAAGCAGAATAGCTTCCCCAACCAAATCCAGTCCGATGCCAATTTCTGCCAGCAGTCTGATCGCATCTACATCATGAGGACGCCGCTTCAGGTACTCACGGCAAATAGCCTCCGCCACACCTAGGCGACCCTGACCAATAAGCTCAATCGCTTTTTTCAGGAGCGGGTCAAGCTCTTTTTTCCTCATACTCTGTCGATAGGCTTCTGCGGCACCTAGGTCGTCGCCTTCGGCAGCGCGAACCTCGTACAGGTCCCGCCACGCGGCCACAAGCTCTGGATTCAACTGCACCGCCTGTTCCAGAGATAGCCGTGCCTCACCAAGGCGCCCCAAGCCGACAAGCGCCTGTCCCAGCTCATGGTGCACCAGATCAATCGAGGGATTCTCGCGCAGCACGGCCCGTAGGAGGGGCTCTGCCGCGCCATGCTCGCCGAGTCGCCGCAAGGCAAAGCCGTGTAATAACGTAAACCGTGTGTCCTCGGCATTGATCTGCCTCGCCTGCTCACATAGTTCACAGGCGGTAGCTGCATCCTGATTGCGCAGCGCGTCTCTGGCTCGTTCAAAGAGTAGTTCAGTGGACTGCATTACGTGCTCTTCAGGAACCGTTTCCGAGTGATTGACTGGAGAAGAGGTGAGTATGGTGGGTGTACACCACCAAAGCAAAGGGCGTCCCAAGGGACGCCCTTTGTCCTATTACCGCAGAGTGGAACTCAGAATCGCTGCTGCCATCTTACGCCGAGCGTGCGTGGCTGGTTGATGGTGATCCGGTCATCCCAATTGTTGTTATTGATGTAGACGTCACCGCGCTCATCAGTAGCGTTCTGGACATAAACTTCAGCTGTCCAGTTACTGCGATTCAGGCCGAAAGAGGCATTAACGACATCATAGGAATCCTGTCTCTGCCGATCTCCACCATACAGATCATTGTAAGAATCACCGGTGTACATGTAAGCGGCCTGCACGAACCAGTCATTATTGAAGGTGTAGCGCGTTGACAGATTCCATTTCACCTCTGGTACCCGAGGCAGTCTGGTCCCTGCCGCGGCATCGGGCTCTACACTGCTCGGGCTCTGTCGGTAATCCTCAACAAGAGTCGAATCGAGGAAGCTCGCCGCACCGCTCACCGTCCAGTTCTCGGTAATCAAAGACGTGAAGTCGAACTCGACACCGTTGCTCTCCGCATTACCAACGTTGAAGGTAAGCGTGATAGGTGAAATCGAGGTATCCAGACGCGACAACTGGAAGTCGTCCCATTCTTGCCAGAAGGCAGCCGCATTGAACCGCAACCGCCCATCCAGAAGCTCTGATTTGATACCAAACTCGTAGGACGTCAGTATGTCTGACTCGAAGGCACAACCAATATTGACTCCGCCCTGACCGCCGAGGCCGTCGGGAATTCTGGTCTCGCAAAACCGGTTCAAACCACCGGGTCGATAACCTTCACCCCACGTCGTGTAGAGCATAATGTCGTCGCTGACCTTCCACTCGAGACTCGCCCGATAGACTTCGTCCTTGTCTTCGGTCGTTCGACCCACAGACGCACAGTCGGCGCCGTAGTTGCTCTCTGGACGATCACCCTGCGGCCCAAAACCACCACAAGGCCACCAAATCGTTCCCGAGAAGCCGTCCAGCGTACTCTCAAAGTCAAACTGTCGAGCGCTGCCGGTAATCGTCAGTGACTCAGTGATATCAAACGAGACCTCACCAAAAATAGCGGACTCCTCATAGACCCTTGAAAAGTCTGTGGTCCAGTAAATATCGGGTGCATCAACAGCCGCCTGAGGGGTCTCATTGAGGCCCAGCACATGCCATTCGCCATCGCTGCTATCTTCGACGTCAACGTTGTAATAGCCAAGCATGTACCGGAAGCGCTTATCCGGATCAGACGTGTATCGAATCTCGTAGGTAGTCCGATCTTGCGCGTTATCGTAGGTGAGCTGCTGTCTGGGGTCCCCGCAGGTTCCGAAATAACTGACGTAGCAGTTATAGAAAGGCTCGACAAAGCCGGAGGCTATATCCTGATCACTGTATAACGAATAGTCGCTGTATACCTCGTATTCACGGTCAAGCCTTGCGGCTGTGGCCACCAGCGTCCCACCGAATAATTCGCCTTCGAGTTTGCCGGAAAACTGGGTCCACTGGTCATCCATCCCCTCTGGAAGCAGCAACATGACCTCGAGGTCGCCGACTGTTGGGTCGTGATCCCAGACACCGGTTCTCTCTAGATCCTGGAGCATGGCGGTAGCGGTGAAGGTCCAGGTGTCGCTGAGGTCGACCCGCAGTGCCGCTCGGCCACCATACGTGGTCGCCTCATTGAAATTTTCCTCAACAACATCGCCGTTACTTACCGTCACGTCTGCAGCGATCGCACGCAGTGGGTCATCGGGAGCCAGTCCGGCGCGGATATTACTGCGGCTAAACGTATGACTACCGGCCACATTGTCGATATAACCGCCATCGCGCTTATAAAAACCCATCACACGCAAGGCAGACCGCTCACCCAAGGGGATATTCACAAAGCCCTCGGCCCGGTAGCTCATGTCGCCACTCTTTGGCTGACTACCGTCGAGGCTGTAACCGCCGGAGAATTCACCGATCTCAGGGGCGTTGGTAATAATCCGGATCGCTCCCGACTGGGCGTTGGCACCGAAGGTCGTTCCCTGCGGGCCAGCCAACACCTCGATACGATTAACGTCATAGATATGAGGATTGAGGTAAGCGTCAACGACCGTCACGGGCTGCTCATCCAGGTACACCGCGACCGCAGGGTTGGAGCCAAGTCCCAGCGCATCACCGCCACTGGAAATACCTCGAATATAAATATTACCTGTGCTTGGGCCCAGGGAGATGTAGCCCACATTGGGAAGCATCATCAGGTAATCTTCCATATCGGTGATATTAAGATCTGTCAGTTGCGCCTCCCCAAGCACGCTTACTGACATAGGAACGTCTTGCACACTCTCGCTTCGACGGGTAGCAGTAACCACGACCTCCTCAAGGGACTGCGCCTGAGTAGACGCTACCCACCCGACGGAGCCCACAGCGCTGCAGGCGGTTGCCACTGCGACCGCCAGAGGTCGGGCTGCGGCTTGCGGTATCGGTATGAATCGTTGCTTTTTAACCGGTGTATTCATGAGTGGTGTTTCCCCCCTTTCTGGAAACTGTGGCTTTCGGCCAGCGATGGGCCAGTAAGCAATGTACCGCTATGCCAAGGAAGACAGGCGGCGCTTATTGATTATCAGTACACCAAGTATAAATACCTCGGTAATACCCTTCAAATCAACCGTTTTTAGGGCCTTTTTCCCGCAATAAACATCCGTACACAGGGGTCCCAAGATCGTCGGCTCATAATTCACACCTCTGCCCCGGATCTTGGGCGCCAAAGTCTCATGAATAGGTGCATAATCGGGGCCCTTCCATGGTCAGCGTTAACAGGTCGAAAACACCATGTTTATTGAAGAGAGTCCCAAAAAGACCCCTGTTGTCCACCGTACCGACGTGCTGGTTGTCGGATCTGGGCCCGGCGGGCTCGCGGCGGCCATAGCAGCGGCACGGGCGGGGGTGGGCGTTACCTTGTTGGAGCGCTATGGCTGCTTCGGGGGCAACATCACCGCGGTCGGGGTTGAGGGTTTCGCCTGGTATCGTCACGAAAAAACCGTCGATAGCGAAGGTCTCGGGGTGGAATTTGAGCAACGGGCGATCAGCGCGGGCGCCGCCGTTGAAGAGCCCCAGTCAGACAGCCATGCCATAGACGGCGAGGCCTTCAAATGGGTGGCCGACAAGCTGGTGCTGGAGG
>CAJXMD010000018.1 GCA_913056165.1 uncultured Halieaceae bacterium | reverse complement strand
AAGTTTTCAAAGAACCAACGGTAAAATCGCTCCGCGTTTTCACGACCGGAAAAACCCTTCCCAAGGGACGGATACAGGTATTTTGGATCAGCAGATAGCGTTTCCATAACCGCATCGAAATCCTGCGCCGCCTCGCGCTCGGCGTGAAACATACCCAGCTCTGCAACTTGATTAGGACTAATGGTTACGTTGGCATTCATGTGCTCTGCCCCCTTTATTCAGCCTCACCGCCTGTTCATGAACACGTGCACCGTGAGAACGATCCGACCTCTTCGGCTCAGCATCCTCATGCTGCCGACTGATCACCCCGCTCCTTGAGCATGCTGAGCGCGGTGTCTTCAATCATATCTTCCTGTCCACCGATCATTTTCTTGCGCCCGAGCTCGAGCAAAATGTCCCGAGGCGGTATGCCATATTTCTCGCCGAGGCGGTTGGCATGGAGCAGGAACGTGCTGTAGACACCTGCGTAGCCCAGTGTTAGCGAAGACCTGTCTATTCGCACGATGTGATCCATCATTGGGAACACCAGCTCTTCTGCCATATCCATCAGGGCAAACATGTCGCAGCCGGTCTCAATGCCCATGCGATCGCATACCGCAACGAAGGCCTCCAGTGGCGTATTGCCCGCACCGGCCCCAAGACCCGCTACCGAGCAGTCAATACGGCTTGCACCAGCCCGAACGGCCGCAATCGAATTGGCGATACCCATGCCCAGATTGTTGTGCCCGTGAAAACCTATCTCGGTCGCATCATCCAGCGTATCCCTGAGCGCTCCGACGTATTCGGTGACATCCTCGGGCAGCATGTAGCCAGCGGAGTCGGTGACATAAACCGTCTGCGCTCCATAGGACTCCATCTTTTTAGCTTCCTCAGCCAGACCGCTTGCGGTGTTGAGATGGGCCATCATCAAAAAGCCCGAGGTATCCATGCCCAGTTCTCGACCACAGGCAATATGTTGGGGAGAGGTGTCAGCCTCGGTGCTGTGGGTAGCCACATGTACGCTGCCAACACCGTGAGCGTGGGCGACGCGGAGTTCATCCATGGTGCCAAGACCCGGGATCAATAACACCGACATCACGGTATTACTCAATACTGGGGCGACCGCATCCCAGTACTCCTCATTACTATGCAGGGCGAAACCATGCTGTAGCGAGTTGCCCCCAAGGCCGGCACCGTGGGTGACCTGAATCATGGGTACCCCTGCCCGCTCCATTGCCTCCGCAAAGGAACGCATCTGCTCGACGCTGATCTGCTCTTTTTTAGCGTGCATCCCGTCGCGGAGACACATGTCGTGGCAAATAACCTTCCGGCCGTGTAAATCCGACTTGCTCATACTGCCTCCGCTACCAAGGTTAGTTCACCACTGAGGATTTTTTCCGCATACATTTCAGCGGTGCGCGCTGCTGCCGCGGTCATGATGTCGAGATTGCCCGCATAGGTTGGCAGGTAATCGCCAAGACCGGCAACTTCCATAAAAACGCCCACCTTATTGCCTTCAAAGACCGGACCATTTACCAAGCGATAGCCAGGCACATACTGCTGCACCTTCTCAATCATTTCCATGAGCGACGCGGTGATCTTTGCCTGATCAGGCTCGCCTTCGGTGAGGCAGTAAATAGTGTTGCGCATAATCATCGGGGGCTCAGCCGGATTGATGATACAGAGCGCCTTACCTTTCTTTGCACCGCCAATTTCACACACGGCACTTGAGGTTGTGTAGGTGAATTCATCGAGATTGGCGCGGGTTCCCGGCCCAATCGACAGCGACGCAAGACTCGCGATGATCTCGGCGTACTCGACCCCCTGCACCCTACTCACTCCATAGACGATGGGAATCGTGGCCTGGCCCGCACAGGAGATCATGTTGACGTTCATGGTCTCCGACAGGTCATCCAAATTGACCGGCGGTACACAGAGAGGACCAACAGCCGCCGGGGTGAGGTCGACCATAAAGACACCGTGGGCATTCATCTTGTCCGAGTTCTCTTTATGTACATAAGCCGAGGTGGCATCAAAGGCAATCTGGATGCCATCTGCCACCAGATGCGGTAGCACCCCATCAACACCCTCAGCAGTGGTTTTCAGGCCCATATCCCGAGCGCGGGCAAGTCCTTCAGAATCTGGGTCGATACCCACCATCCAGACGGGGTCAAGCACATCACTACGCTTTAACTTGTAGAGAAGATCCGTTCCGATATTGCCGGAGCCAATCAGCACACATTTAATTTTTGACACGAGTGTCTCCCTATCGTTGCCCTTATGATGCCACGCCCTGTATATGCCGCCGAGGGAACGAGCATCATGACCAGTCGCCACATTAGACCAAAATTACACATAAAACCTCGTCCGATTGAACTTCGTGGCGGGCTATCGAGCCCCCAAATCGTGCAGCTTTCCCCAACCTCCCAGCACCAACCGGGCTGGGGACGCCAAAATGCCATGTCGAATCGATCGGGCTCAACAGGAGAGGGCCACATGCGCTATTACTGCGTTTGGAGGATTTTCATGATTGGCCAACGCGCTGCCAGATGACGTAGGCTTCGAGACTCAACGTCCAAATTATAAGCCACGGGGCGCTCACGTCCTCTCTCCCAACATTGTGGAGGCGAAAAAGGAACCCTTATGGATGAGATGCTGATACACCAGCTAGGCGACACGCTCTATGGCGCTCTTACTGGTCGGACAACCATTGCCCCCCTCACGGAGACCTATCCTGACATCACCATCGAGGACGCTTACAAGATTTCTCTGCATCTATTGGATCGTCGACTCGCCGCTGGTGAAAAAGTGATCGGCAAGAAAATCGGCGTGACGAGTAACGCGGTGATGGACATGCTGGATGTTCGGCAGCCTGACTTTGGATTCATGACCGATGCCATGCGCTACGACGGTGAAATGCCTATCTCCCGTACCTTGATTCAACCCCGCGCCGAGGGCGAAATTGCCTTCTTACTCAAGAAAGACTTGATAGGACCCGGCGTGACAAATGAGGATGTGCTGTCGGCAACCGAGGCAGTTTTTCCCTGTTTTGAAGTGGTGGACTCCCGCATCCGCGATTGGAAGATCCGTATTCAGGACACCGTGGCCGACAACGCCAGCTGCGGTTTGTTCACCATTGACGAGAACGCCGCCATCGACCCGCGAAAAATCGATCTGGTGGGCTGCGAGATGGAGGTCTCAAAAAATGGGGATGTGATATCTACGGGCACCGGCGCCGCCGCCATGGGCAGCCCAGTCAACTGCGTGACCTGGCTTGCCAATACCTTGGGGGAATTTGGTATTACGCTCAATGCGGGAGATATCATTCTGAGCGGCAGTCTGGTGCCGCTGGAACCGGTGGTAGCGGGTGACGTCATGACTGTGCAGATTAAGGGAATGGGGGAATGCACCGTCCAGTTCACCTAGCACCCTCCCCTCACGTCATCTTGTAAGAATACCCGACAGCTCCTGTGTCATTAAGCGCAACGAGGGTGTGACGTATCGCCCTCGGTGCCTCGGCTTAGAATCCAGCAACTCTCGAGTCAGCGCCTACAGTGAACTCTTTCCCGAGATTTGCATCCGGGGGATTGCTCAGAAATCGAAGCGGAAACCGACCGCGGGACCATACTGCTTCATATCGAATTTAAAGCGGTCGGCCCCTTCGCCGTCCTCGTAATCAAAGTCCAGATAACGGCCACCGAGGGTCATGCTGGCCCAGTGATTAAACCGATAGGCAAAGCTAGCGCTAAACACCATGACAGACTCAGACCCGACACCAAAACCTCCGTATAACGCCGAGCCCGAAAAATCCCATTTTTCGCCTAGTGCAACGTCGTAGCCTATTCCGACAATCGGATCGACCCAGTCTTCATCAAACCGCTGATTCCTGTCATTGAGCGGTCCGCTTAGCGCAATGCGGGTGGAGAGATCATTGAAAAGAGCACCTCCGATCAAACGGACTTCTTCGGAGAGACGGTAGTAGCCTGTACCAATCATTGTGCTTTGTTTGACGTTGACAGAGCCCGAAAGCGCGCCACGATCACCCGTTCCATCGACTTTCAGATCCATGTATACAACATCGAGTCCAACGCCCCAACGGTCACCCTGACCCCGGTACATGCCAAGAAAGGCGCCGTCCAACGCATCAAACACATCGCCAGCATCCATATCCATCTCAGTATCAAACGGACCGATGCCAGTCGTGCCATCGAGGGTGGGGCCCAACAAATAGATGATGCCCTGATTAGACCATGAGCCCTCTGCAGCTAGCGCTTCAGTGGTCATTGTTACTGTGAAGGCAATGGCGGCCAACAGGCCCGAAGAACGGAAATGCGACGTAGACATTTTTACGGCTCCAGCATGCAATTTTTCGAACAGTGTAACAGAGCAAGACTCGGCTACTTTACATAACAATGAATCGCTGAAGAGTTGTCGTTTTATGAGCGGTGCTGGAGCGCACCCAATAAACGCCATGGTAACTTTTACTCTACAAGGATTTTCGTAGTAATGGCTCCCTAGGCTACACGAGAACACCAGTGGGTCGCTGTGTACCTGCCCTACTCTCTCGGGCTGGGCGAAGAGGTCGTGTCCAATGCACTCCTTTTAAGCACGTAGATCACCTTTTCGGCTGATGTTTCTGCAACCACAGCTCCTAGCTTCTCAACCGCAGCTCTCGATCGATGATTATCGGGGCCGATGTCGAAGAAAATCTTGTCTACCACTGAAAATGCAAGGTCAATCAGGGTATTTTTGATCTCTCTGTTCGCGCCGGTTCCCCAGTACGAGGGATCCATGAAGGTATAACCTAAGCGAATCGCCTTGTTGCCTGAATCAAAAGAATAGAATCGCGTGGATCCGACAACCCTGTTCTTGTCTTTGTCGATAATCGTGAAGCAGCCAAGGTCGTTTTCCAGCGCCTTCTGAAAAAACTGTAGAAAGACCGGCTCTTTCCATCTATCACGCTCCGGGTGCTGCGCCCACACCATAGGATTGCTGGCGACAAGATAAAGGTCATCAAAATGCGATTGCACGGTTTGGACAAGAAAAAAGTTTTCTGTCTCTAGCTCGACTTCAAAGGTGGCTATGGGATTCATTGGATAATTTTTATTCTCGTTTACACGTGCCCAGAGAGCAGGATGTGGCCTTTTCAGTAGCTGATTTGGTGTCTGTTACTTAATTAACGTTTTGGCTCTCGGTCTTCCAAAGGCCGCGTGGGCAGCCAGATGATAATTTAGGGTCATGCCGTCCACAAATACTACGGCGCGCCTTGATAAGACGGTATGCTCTGCGCTTGTGATGCACAATCCTCAGGAGGTGCAGGTGAAAAAGATAGGAATCCTGGGCGGAATGTCTGCTGCGTCCACTCAGATATATTATCGAACACTAAATTCGCTGACACAGGCAGAGCTGGGCGGTTTGCATTCTCCAAATCTATTGATTCGATCGGTGGATTTTGCCCCTCTGGCCCAGCATATGAATGACGGAAATTGGGCAGCTATCGGCGAATGTTTGCATGCAGAGGCGCAGTCGTTGGCAGCGGGTGGCGCTGAAGTGATCGTATTGGCGACCAACACAATGCATAAGCTGAAGGATCAGATCATGCAAGATCTCGATTTGCCCTTTATTCATATTGCTGACGCCACTGCCGCCGCCGTTTTGTCAGCCGGCTCTAAACGCCCGGCGTTTTTCGCCACGAAATTCACGATGCAAGAAGCGTTTTATCTGGATATTTTGCGCGACAGTGGCCTCGATCCAATCGTACCTGAGGCTGATCAACAAGAGGTGATCAACAACATCATCTTTGAGGAACTTTGCAAAAACATCACCACACCCGAAAGTGAGGCTGCCTATTTGGGTATCTTAGGCCGACTGAAGGCCCAAGGCGCAGATAGCGTGATTTTAGGCTGCACTGAAGTCTGTCTTTTAATAAATGCGCAGAACGCTGGGGTCCCAGTTTTTGACACAACCTTTATCCATTGCCAGGCGGCACTTAAAGCGGCCCTGGATTGAAAGGAAATCTCTTGCTCACATTAGGGTGCGGCTGAGCTTTTTCCATGTTAAAGCTGGGTGTTAAGGTACCGCGGCTGCACTTGAGCAGATTGGTAGTAAACTTCGTCTAACCACCGAACAGCAAGGAAATGCTCATGGCAGAGGATGATATAGCTTTAAAGTGGGGCGAATTTTGCGACACACTCAAAGCTGCTGGGCAAGAACTAACAAAAGGCCACGTTCCTCAGGACGAGCAAAGTCAGGCTGAGGGTCTTCGTTATCTCTCAAGAATAGCCCGTGCCGCGCTCGAATGGTACGTCGAGTTTAATGATTCGGCGTTTCCCGTGCTCTACAAACCCGCTCACGAGACGATCAAATTGGGCGCCGATAATCCCGACAACATCTACGAGAAAGCCGTCATAGACGGACGATTTGACTACTTACTTACGGGTAATCGGGGCACAGTCGACTATATTAGCATGGCCACTAGCAAGGGCAGTTATGCGGAGAATTTCAAGCAAATCGAAACAGGCTTTCTGGATAGTAACAAACTGAAAACTGATTCTGACGGCAACTTCGAAGTTCTATTGAGCGCCCATGAGCAGCCAGGCAATTGGCTACCAATGGATAAAGATTCAGAATCGCTTTTGATCCGCCAAACATTCCTTGATCGTCAGGTGGAAGTTCCCGCTGAGATACACATTAAGCGGGTCGATCAATCCGTTGTCCCTGAGCCTTTGAGCAGGGAAAAAATTAAAGCCAATTTCGACAAGGCCATTGCTTTCTATCAGAACACCATTGGATTATTTTCCCAGTGGAGCAAAGATATCAGGGAAACCCCAAACAGCCTCCCTCTAGCAGATCAAGCCTTTTGCCACGCAGTGGGTGGTGACCCAAACATCATCTATTACCACGGTCATTTTCGACTGAGCTCAGATGAGGTCATGGTCATTACGCTTCCCTCTATCCCCGAATGCCAAACCTGGAACCTTCAAGTCGATAACTACTGGATGGAGTCTCTCGACTACCGATACCACAAGATTGCAATCAACCGACACACGGCGACTGTCAACGCTGATGGTTCTGTGGATATTCACATCGCGGTGAAAGACACCGGACATGAAAACTGGCTAAGCACTGGGGGCCACGTAGAGGGTACCCTCTGTTTCAGATGGGTTGGCTGCAAGGACCCAGTAAACCCGACTGCGCGCGTCATCAATCACTCAGACGTCAGCACATAAGACAATTGTCATCTGCATTCGATATTTCACTAGGATTAATTTACAGCGGAGCCCAGAAAGGGGAGAATCAATCCACACTTCGTAGCGAGCCCAAAAGCGCCTTACCTCCCCCCATCCACTCTTGCGCTCTTGCGCCTAGATAACCCTGCGATGGCGCACCGTATTGGCTTCAGTCAATGTTTTCATTCTTTCTCAATACCAACCATTGCATTGAATAGATGCATTCTATTCTGTTCTTGCATATTTTTCTTCACTGAATTGAAGTCTTGCAATTCTCTATTTTGACTCAATTTACTCTTTGCAACGACTGACTTAACATCAAATTTAAGGGCAACGATTGAATCCAACATTTGCTCCATAAAGTCTTTCGGCGCATCTGAAATTTTCCACTCTGCATCCCCAAAATGTAATCTCTCATATAGTTTTGTTAAAGAGCCCACTACTCGGAGTTTCGATTTATTTGAGTAATCGAAAGATAACCTTCCTTCCATATGCACAACTTGATAATTCCAAGTTGGAACATGACGATGAGTGTCAACCTTTGTTGGATACCAATTAGGAGATACGTAGGAGTTCTCTGAAGAAAAGATAGCAAGCGCATCTGCTCCGTTAGGAAAGATATTGTGGAGTTGGTTTGCTTTAGCGATATGCCCCAAGTAGGTACTTGGACTGTGACGAAATAGTGGAATATGGTTAGCAATCAAGTCGCCATCATTGTTGCAGACAAGTACTGCTAACGGAAAGTTCTCAATAATTTTAAGAATTTCCGACTCTCTCACTTCTTCAAATTGCGGTGGTATATACATATATTTGCGCTGATTTTGATACGTACCTACGATTTTCAGTAGTGGCACGTGTTTACAAGTTTGTTTACAAAAACCACTCAAAAAAGGGTGTTTTCAAGTAGTTTACAAGTGGTAAAAGTCAGCAACTACGCGGCTTACAGCCCATGTCACTACTCCCACTCAATCGTAGCGGGCGGCTTGCCTGAAATATCGTAGGTGACACGGGAAATGCCAGAGATTTCGTTGATAATGCGGTTGGATACCGTCTCAAGCAATTCATAGGGCAGATGCGCCCAGCGGGCGGTCATGAAGTCGATGGTTTGCACCGCGCGAATCGCGATTACCCATTCATAGCGACGTCCATCGCCAACGACCCCAACGGATTTCACCGGCAAAAAGACCGCAAAAGCCTGGCTGGTTTTTTCGTACCACCCAGAACGATGCAATTCTTCAATAAAAATAGCGTCGGCTTCCCGTAATAAATCGGCGTACTCCTTCTTAACCTCTCCCAGAATACGAACGCCCAAACCAGGGCCCGGGAACGGATGACGGAAAACCATGTCGCGGGGCAAACCCAGTTCAAGACCCAGTCGACGCACCTCGTCTTTGAATAATTCCCTCAGGGGCTCGACCAGTTCGAGGGCCATGTCGTCGGGCAAACCACCGACATTGTGATGGGACTTAATGACGTGGGCTTTGCCGGTTTTTGCGCCGGCAGATTCAATGACATCCGGATAAATGGTGCCCTGAGCCAACCACTTCACATCGGTGATCTTGGTGGCCTCCTCGTCAAATACATCGATGAAGGTGTTGCCGATTATTTTTCGTTTAGCCTCTGGATCAGCAACACCTGCGAGCTTGCTTAAAAACCGTTCCTCGGCATCGGCACGAATAACACGGACGCCCATATTCTTGGCGAACATGTCCATGACCTGATCGCCCTCATTCAGGCGAAGCAAGCCGTTATCCACAAACACACAGGTCAGTTGGTCACCGATTGCCCGGTGCAACAGGGCTGCCACCACCGAGGAATCGACGCCCCCAGAGAGACCTAACAACACCCGGTCGCTACCCACCTGTTCCCGTACGCGTCGAATCGCGTCCTCGACAATATTTGCGGGGGTCCACAGGGCTTCGCAGCCGCATATCTCCAGAACAAAATGCTCGAAGATTCGCTGCCCCTGCAGTGTGTGGGTTACTTCGGGGTGAAACTGGATGCCAAACCAAGGCTGCTCCCGATGGGCCATGCCCGCTATAGGGCAGCTATCGGTCTCGGCAATAAGGCGGAACTCGGGGGGCAGCGTCACCACCTTGTCCCCGTGGCTCATCCAGACATCGAGTAGCATCTGACCAGCGCCATCAATGTGATCGCTGATATCGTGCAACAACCCGCCTTCCAGGGTTCTACGAATCTGGGCATAGCCAAACTCGGAGGTGTCAGACCCCTCAACCGTGCCACCCATTTGCACCGCCATAGTCTGCATGCCATAACAAATGCCAAGAACGGGAACATCAAGTGAAAAAACAACGTCGGGGGCCCGAGGTGAATTCGGTGCCGTTACCGATTCAGGGCCACCGGATAGGATAATGCCGCTGGGCTTGAATTCGCGAATGGCGGCCTCATCCATATCCCAGGCGTGTATTTCGCTGAAAACACCGACCTCCCGCACGCGGCGGGCGATAAGCTGGGTATATTGAGAACCAAAATCCAGGATGAGGATTCGATGCTGGTGAATATCAGTGGTCACAGTAGCCTCGGTGTCAGTACCGGTCAGCGAACGGGGTAATTAGGCGCTTCCTTGGTGATCGATACATCGTGTACGTGCGACTCTGACATACCTGCGGCGGTGACCCGAACGAAACTCGGCTTGGTCCGCATCTGCTCAATATCAGGACAGCCCGCATATCCCATGGCAGACCGAACACCACCCATTAGCTGATGAATAATCGCTGACACCGGTCCCTTGTAAGGCACTCGACCCTCGATCCCCTCGGGAACTAACTTCTCCTGACCCACACTGGCGTCCTGAAAATAACGGTCGGAAGAGCCCTGCTTTTGTGCCATGGCACCAATAGAACCCATGCCGCGATAGGCTTTGTATGTGCGGCCCTGATACAGCTCAACCTCGCCAGGCGCCTCCTCAGTGCCCGCGAACATCGACCCCATCATGACGGCGTGGGCGCCGGCAACGATGGCTTTCGCGACATCACCCGAGAAGCGGATGCCACCATCGGCAATGACCGGGATACCCTTATCCCCTACCGCTTCAACGACATTCGAGATTGCCGTAATTTGTGGCACACCGGTCCCTGTTACAACCCGCGTGGTGCAAATGGAGCCGGGACCAATCCCCACTTTCACGCCATCGGCACCTGCTTCATACAGAGCCAGCGCGGCCTCACCGGTCGCGATGTTGCCGCCAATGACGTCAACCCCTGGATAGTCACTCTTGATACGCCGAACTCGCTCAATGACATTTAGCGAGTGACCATGGGCCGTATCCACGACCAACACATCGACCCCTGCACGAATCAACGCCTCAACCCGCTCATCGGTGTCGGGACTGGTGCCCACCGACGCACCCACCCGCAATCGACCGAAGCTGTCTTTGCAGGCAAAGGGAAAGCTCTCGGCTTTATCAAAATCCTTGACCGTGATCATGCCGCACAAATCAAAGTTGTCGTTCACCACCAAGATCTTCTCAATGCGGTGCTGATGGAGTAGACGCTGCACCTCATCGGAGGGCGCTCCCTCGGAGACTGTTACTAGTCGATCCTTGGGGGTCATGATGGCTGAAACTGGCTGGGTCATGTCGGTTTCGAAGCGCACATCCCGTCGGGTCACGATACCGACGAGATCAGATCCTCGCAGCACCGGCACGCCCGAAATACCATTGGCACGGGTCAGCTCATACAGGGTTTGGATAGATTCGTTTTCCTGAATCGTAATGGGGTCCTTCACTACCCCACTCTCGAACTTCTTCACACGACGGACTTGCTCGGTTTGCTCGGCTACCGTCATATTCTTGTGAATGATGCCGATACCACCCTCTTGAGCCAGCGCAATGGCAAGGCGCGATTCGGTCACCGTGTCCATGGCTGCAGACACAAGAGGCAGATTCATAGTGATGTTACGGGTTAGGCGCGTGGCGAGGGAGACGTCTTTGGCAGTTACCTCAGAGTAACCGGGCTGCAGCAGTACGTCGTCGAATGTAAGGGCTTCCTGTGCGATTCGCAGCATAATGGCCTCGGGTTCACCCAGCGCCGAGATTGGGGCTGGAAAACGAGCTATTATACCGTTTCCCGACAAACGCGGTAAATAACTCCCCGAGGACCCCTTGCTACCGGACCAGCCCGCTTTTTCCGTCAGCGAACTCAACCATCAGGCCAAAATGCTGCTTGAGAGCCATTTTGACTTTGTCCGGGTTGAGGGGGAAATCGGTGATTTCACCGCAGCGAGCTCGGGACACTGGTACTTCACCCTGAAGGACACCTCGGCCCAGGTCCGCTGCGCGATGTTCAAAGGCGCCAATGCCAAGCTGAAATTCCGACCGGGCAAGGGCGATAGCGTGCGCATTCGCGCCCGGGTCTCCCTGTACGAAAACCGCGGCGAATTTCAGCTCATCGTCCAACACATCGAGCCAGCTGGGGAAGGAGCACTTCAGCTCGCCTTCGAAAAATTAAAAACGCGCTTGCAAGCGGAAGGGCTATTTGAGCGGGACCGAAAACAGACAGTGCCTGATTCGGCGCGAAGCGTGGGCGTTATAACCTCTGCATCGGGCGCTGCGCTCCACGACATCCTGTCGGTACTTGAGCGGCGAAGCCCCATGACGGAGGTTTATTTATTTCCTGTTCCTGTGCAGGGAGTCGAGGCTCCCGCGGCGATCGTCACAGCGATTCAACAAGCAAATCGAATCGCGAAAAAGACGATATCCCTCGACGTCTTGATTGTTGGTCGCGGAGGTGGCTCGCTAGAAGATCTGTGGGCCTTTAATGAAGAGGTGGTAGCTCGAGCTATAGCCGCGAGCGCGCTACCGATAGTATCCGCAGTGGGCCATGAGGTTGATTTCAGTATTGCCGATTTTGTCGCTGATCAACGCGCGGCGACTCCGAGCGCCGCCGCGGAGTTGGTAAGCCTTGATCAAGAGGAATGGTTTCAGCGCCTGGACAGGATGCATCTGCAGCTGGATCAGGCGCTGAAGCGGCGAATAAGCCAGCAGCGAGAACGCCTCGATCATCTCAGGGCACGACTCAGGCATCCAGGCAAGCAGCTGGCGATGCAACTGGACACCATCCGCACCCAAGAAAAAAACCTAAAGCGACTGGTGCAGGGGCGTCTCGACAAAAACCATCTTCTGCTCGAAGGTTTGACCCGACAGCTCAAGAGTCACCACCCAAAAGCAGCGCTGGGCCGGGCGCGGGATACGTTGTTGGAGGGCAAAAGAGACCTCGCTGAGAAGATTAATCGCCGACTGATGTCAGAGCGGACTGATCTGCAGCAGGCATTGCGTCTTCTAGAGTCACTTGGGCCCGAAAATACCTTGGCCCGGGGTTACGCGATCGTGAATACAGGCGATGGCGCTATCTTGCGCGAGGCGGGGGATGTCCAAATGGGAGACACCCTCCATGTGCGTCTACATCGCGGTAGCGTTGAAGGCACAGTCACCCAAGTCAACGAATCCATAGACTCGACCGGATAATTAAGCTGTTATCGCCTGCCAGCGCAGACCGAAAGTCTTAATACTTGGCGGGTAGCCGCGTATTAATAATGATGTGACGACCTTCAAAGCGAATGTACTCGCCGATGGTCAGGTCTTTGAGAATCCGCGCGACCATTTCCCGAGATGCCCCCACCCGATCAGCAATATCCTGCTGGGTAAGTTTTTCGGGGATAAACAAGGTCCCGTCACCCCGCTCTTCCGAGAGATCCATTAACACGTTGGCAACACGACCATAGACATCCTGTAGCGCGAGGCTCTTCACATCTGCGGTTAGCTTTCGAACACGACCCGCCAGGTTGCTGATGAGCTGTCGGGTGATATTCGGGTGTTCATCTAGCACCCCGTTGAAGTCCTCTTTCATCACAATACGAAATTCGCATTTCTCGACCGTGCGCACCGAGGCAGACCGGGTGGAGTCGTCAAGGAGGGCCAACTCGCCGAAGTAATCGCCCGCAGAGAGCGTGTTCATGATGAATTCTTTGCCGTTCTTGTCCGAGCAATAGACTTTGACCTTTCCGCTTTCGATGACGAACAGCGAATCCGCGGGATCATTTTCGTGGATAACAACGGTATTTTTGGGAAAAGCACGGGTCGTACTGCTGGCCTCCAGAGCTTTGAGTTCCTCCGCGTTGAGTCCGTGAAATATTTCCACTTGATCCAGCATCGCCCGTGTGCCTCTGTTTTTTTTCTAAGGCCACGATACTACCCATAAATTGGCCGATCGACTATCCCCAAATAGCGACTTCTTGATCCCATTAATCGAGTAGGCGGTTCCTTCCCCTTTGCGGCTATACTCCCCACAGACGGAGGTCGACCTTGTCAGATTTAGACGACACATCAGCAGAATGGGCAGCCCGAATTGTGGAGGCGGCGGGTCCACTTAGAGACGCCATGGGTCGGCGCACCGTCTCTGTTTCGTCGGACGAGCGACGAGACCTCGACGCCCTGCTCGATGCCTTAGCGCGTCTCACCGATCTGGCAGATCAATCAGGCCGGGAAGTCAAACATGACCGTCTAAATATAATCGGCGCTGTTCGAGGTTACAGCGAAATGCTGGCCGAGGAGGCCTCAAAGCTCCATCCCTCAATCGCTAACACCCTCCCCCCCCTACTTGGGGCCGTCGAGTCTCCAGTATCAGTTATCGGAAAAACCTCCGCGGCCAAAGCCGGAAAACAAAAACTGGCGCAGGATCCGGGCGTTATCCTGGCGGTGGATGACCTGCCGGAAAACCGCGATTTGGTCTCGCGCCTCCTGAGCAAAGCTGGGCATACGGTAATCACCGCCGAATCTGGCGAAGAAGCTCTTGAACTGCTGGAGACCATGGGGGTCGACGTGGTCCTGTTGGACTTAATGATGCCGGGAATCGGTGGTGCCGAAGTCCTTCAGCATCTCAAGAACGATGATCGACTCCGTGCCACACCGGTAATCATGATTAGTGGCCGGCAGGATATGGATCAAATCGTCGCCTGTATTGAAGCAGGTGCCGACGACTATCTTCTAAAACCCTTTAACCCCGTCCTGCTTCAAGCTCGCATCTCTGCAGGAATCGAGCGCAAGCGCTGGTTTGATCGGGAGGATCAATATCGTGAGCAGCTGGAGCGGAGAGAGCGGTTCATTCGAGCCACCTTTGGTCGCTACTTGTCGGATGAGATTGTCGAAGAAATTCTTGAGAGTCCTGAAGGGCTGAACCTCGGTGGCGATCTTCGCGAGGTGACTATCATGATGTCGGATATACGCGGCTTCACCACGCTGGTAGAGCACCTGCCGCCACAAAAGGTGGTGACATTATTGAACCGCTATTTGGGGCGCATGACCGATATCATCCTCGAGTATGGCGGCACCATCGACGAATTTTTGGGAGACGCGGTGCTCGCGGTGTTCGGCGCCCCAAAAGAACAGCCTGACGATACCGAGCGCGCCCTGCGCTGTGCCCTTGCCATGCAGGCCGCCATGGACGAGATCAATCAGGCCAATCTTGAGGACGATCTCCCAGAACTCTTGATGGCGATTGCCTTGAATACCGGCTCGGTGGTGGCGGGGAATATTGGGAGCGAGCGACGCTCCAAATATGGCTTTGTGGGTCACGCAATGAACGTTACCTCCCGTATTGAAGACGCGGCAGGACCGGGGGAAGTTTTGATCTCTGAAAGCACCCGCGCGAAATTACCCAACGCCCTGGTGGTCGGGGATCGTCGAGAATTGAGTGCCAAAGGTATCGAAGAAGCGCTGGTCGTTTTCCCGTTGACGGAGGTGAAGTCGTGACCGGGAATTCACTGAAAGTCCTCCTGGTGGAGGACAATGCGCTCAACCGGGATATGTTATCCAGACGACTGGGGCGCGCCGGTTTCACTGTCATCACCGCTGAAGATGGCGCTGCGGCGTTAGACGAAATGCGCGCAAACGCGCCCGATGCAGTTCTGCTTGATATGAATCTTCCGATCAAAGATGGCTGGACCGTGGCCAGCGAGGCGAAACAGGACCCCGCGCTCGCGACGATCCCTATCATCGCGCTGACCGCTCACGCGATGGAGGCGGATCGGCAGAAAGCCTTGTCCGCGGGATGCGACGACTACGCGACAAAACCGATTGATTTTCCAGCACTCGTTGCCAAACTCGAGGCACTGCTGTGAACATGAAGCGCTTCACGGCACGGCTCAGCCTCCGTGCACGGCTCTACCTATTTTCAGGCGCCATCCTCACCCTCTTTGCGATCAACGTCTCCACTCACCTATGGGGTAGCCTGGCGCGAACCGAAAGCCTCGTGGCCTACCGAGACACTGTTAATGCAGCGCAGTTAACCAGTGATCTACAACAAAGTCTTGAAGCAGCTCGACAACAGGTGCTGGTCTTATCCACCCTCCGCGAGACTACCGACGAGCCCCTCGATGCAAATGAACAAACAGCGGCGCTGACTGACCTCGAAAATATCGAAGCGCGACTTCGACGGCTGGGCACCATTGGCACCGAGGGAACTGAGGACTACTACCGGCGCTTGCAAGAGAGTACAACGCGTCTGATTTCAGGGTGGAAAGCTTTCTATCGGCAGTACAACGACACAGACGCTGCTATCGATGTGGATTCGGCGGTCAACTTCAATGACGCCATCCAGCGGTTGGGGGAACTCGATCAGCGACAGGAATTTCTGGCCATTCAACGGTCGAATGCTATTGATCGCACCATCGCACTGACCGACCGCATTACCGTAATCGGCTTTATTACGACGATAGCTGTCACCCTCGTTCTGGTCGTGGTCCTCATCAGAGCCACCAATGCCAGTCTGCAGCGCCTGAAAACCGGCGCACAGCGCTTTGGTTCCGGAGACCTGACCTATCGAATCAGAGAAAATCTGGAAGCCGGCGAGATCCGCGATCTCGCCCATACCTTCAATGACATGTCCGGAAAGCTCCAGATAGCCATCGATGAGGTACAAAGCGCAAAGGCCGATGCAGATTCCGCCAACGCGGCAAAGTCGATGTTTCTTGCCAATGTGAGTCATGAGCTTCGCACACCGCTAAATGCCATCATCGGTTACAGCGAGATGCTTCAGGACGAAATTGGAGATCCCGGCGATGTCGATCGGGATCAGTTTCGCCACGACCTCGGCACCATTATTTTTTCCGGGCGCCAACTGCTTAGCTTGATCAACGATATTCTTGACTTGTCGAAAATAGAAACCGGCAAGATGCAGGTGAGTCTGGAATGGTTTCAACCTTCAGCACTGATATTTCAGGTTTGCGATGCCCTGTCGCCGCTGGTCAATCAGTACAACAACCGGCTTGAGCTCGACATTGATAACGACGCGATGGGGGAGATGCACAGCGACCCCGGCAAACTTCAACAAATCATCACTAATTTGTTCAGCAACTCCTGTAAATTCACCGAGGACGGTGTTATCACCGTAGCGGCGACCATGGACAACAAGTGGCTGACGGTTGTCGTGAGTGATACGGGAATTGGCATGACAGCCGATCAACAATCGCGGGTATTTCAGGCCTTTGTTCAGGCCGAATCAAACACGGGAGTCAAGTACGGGGGCACTGGCCTTGGTCTGGCCATTGTCAGAGAGTTTTGTTCAATGCTCGGCGGTCATATTGAGCTTGAAAGCAAGCCCGGCGTGGGTAGTCGCTTTAGCGTGCAGCTTCCTGTTGACCCAGAGTCAGCTCTCGCAAACGCTTGATCGCTTCGTCTCGCTTCTCAAGATCATCAGTCAGCGCCGCGTTAATTGCATCCAGTGACTCGAGTTGCCCCTCCAAAGCCTGCACCGCGGCAAGGGCCAACACCATAACCTCGGCGCGCTCGTCAAGGCTGTCAGGAAATTCGGACTCAGCTGTCAAGCTGTCCACCTCTGCCATGAGGGCAGCAAAGGCAATGCCCACTTCCGCCTCACGGACCTCCTGAGCCGAGCCGCCCTCGCGGTGGTTTTCGAAATGAATACGGGCCACCCCATATTCCCGATCCGCCAGCGCCTGTATCCCGCGGTCGAAGTCACTCCAAACAGCTTCTGCACCGGACTCGCAATCGCAGGATGAAGATCCAGCTGTCTGCGCGACCGGTTCAGGCTCATTAACAGGGTCGACGGTTTCGTCGATGGGAGCCGTGCTGGCACAACCCACCATCAGGGTGAGCAAGAGAAGGGAAAAACAGCGAATCGAGGGGCGGGATAGCTTCACGGGGCTACTCTTTTCCGGTTTTTCGGAGAATAGCATTCGCGGGGATAACCCACCAGCCCTCTACTCGGGTCGCATGTGAGGAAAGAGCAGGACGTCGCGAATTGAGGATGAGTTAGTCAGCAGCATCACGAGGCGATCGATGCCAATGCCCTCTCCCGCGGTGGGTGGCATACCGTACTCAAGGGCGCGCACATAGTCGCTATCGAAATGCATAGCCTCTTCATCGCCTGCATCTTTTTCTGCCACCTGAGCACGAAACCGCTCTGCCTGATCCTCTGCATCATTGAGTTCGCTAAAACCATTGGCAATTTCGCGACCGCCAACGAAAAACTCGAATCGATCCGTAACAAACGGGTCGCTATCGTTGCGCCGGGCAAGAGGTGATACCTCCGTAGGATAGGCGGTGATGAAGGTTGGCTGGATGAGTTGGTGCTCGGCAGTTGCCTCAAAAATCTCGATCTGAATTTTGCCAAGGCCCCAGGTGGGCTTTACCTCGATACCGATTTCCTTGGCCAACGTCGCTGCACTCTGTCGCTCTCCCAGTGCCTCGGCGCTCATAGCGGGATTGAAGCGCTGGACTGCCTCAAGAACCGTCATTCGATCGAATGGCTTTCCGAAGTCAAAATGCTGGTCTCCGTATACCACTTCATTAGTTCCCAAGACGTGGGATGTAACATCGCGCAACATTTCCTCGGTAAGATCCATCGCATCGCGATAATCCGCGTATGCCCAGTAAAACTCGATCATCGTAAATTCCGGGTTGTGTCGCGTCGATAAACCCTCGTTTCTAAAATTCCGGTTTATCTCATAGACCTTGTCAAAACCGCCCACCGTCAACCGCTTCAGATAGAGCTCCGGCGCAATGCGAAGATACATGTCCATGTCGAGGGCGTTGTGATGGGTGACAAAGGGCTTTGCCGCAGCACCCCCCGGGATGGGGTGCAGCATGGGTGTCTCAACTTCCATGAAGGCCTTGGCATCCAGAAATTGCCGAATGCGGCTGATCACCGCAGAACGAACCCTGAATACCTCACGGCTCTCGGGATTGACGATTAAATCCACGTAGCGTTGCCGATAGCGCATCTCTTGATCGGCAAGGCCGTGATACTTGTCAGGCAGAGGGCGCAAGGCTTTGGTCAGGAGCCTGGCCTCCTCCATGTTGATGTACAGATCTCCCTTGCCACTGCGATGCAGGGGGCCCCTCGCGCCGACGATGTCACCTAAATCCCACGACTTGATGGCCTCAAGAGTGTCCGCATCAAGGGCTTTACGATTGACATAAAGTTGAATGCTGGAGGAGCCGTCCTGAATAAGAAGAAAGGCACCTCGGTTGCGAACGAGCCTACCCGCCACAGCAAACTCATGGTTCTCCTGTTCTAGCGCTTCCTTTGATGCTTCTTGATAAGTGTGCTGGAGATAATCCGCCTCGGCTGTTTTACGAAAATCGTTGGGAAAAGCCTGGCCCTGCTCCCGCATTCGCGCAAGCTTGCCGCGCCGCTCGGCGATCAACTTATTCTCGTCAATCGAGTCGCCTGCCTTGTCGTCAGTGGAATCATTCATCGTTTACAAACTCTTCTCGCTGCATCGCCCTGACTACAGGCCCTTCTTGAGAGAAGCCTCGATAAACATATCGAGGTCACCATCCAGAACCGCCTGAGTGTTGCGGTTTTCCACACTGGTTCTCAAATCTTTAATACGTGCATCATCCAAGACATAAGAGCGGATTTGGCTGCCCCAACCAATATCAGCCTTACTATCCTCCATCGCCTGTTTTTCGGCGCTCCGTTTGAGGATTTCAATCTCGTACAGTTTAGCGCGTAACTGCTTCATGGCATTGTCTTTGTTCTGGTGTTGAGATCGTTCGGTCTGGCAGCTCACAACCACCCCAGAGGGCTCATGGGTAATCCTCACCGCGGAATCAGTGGTATTAACGTGCTGCCCACCAGCGCCGGAGGATCGATAGGTATCAACGCGCAAATCCGCGGGGTTAATTTCAATGTCGATATTGTCGTCGATCTCGGGTGACACAAAAATCGAAGCGAAGGATGTGTGCCTCCGTCCGCCGCTATCAAAGGGGGATTTTCGGACCAGCCGATGTACACCTGTCTCGGTGCGCAACCATCCGAAGGCATATTCGCCCTCAAACTGCACGGTCGCACTTTTAAGTCCGGCCACTTCACCCGCCGATGCTTCAAGGATGGTTGCCTTGAAGCCCTTGTCTTCACCCCATCGCAGATACATGCGAAGCAGCATCTCTGCCCAGTCCTGAGCTTCAGTGCCGCCGGACCCTGCCTGCACATCAAGATAAGCATTGTTTGGATCCATTTCACCGGCGAACATGCGGCGAAATTCCAGCTGCTCAAGCTGCTTAACGAGACCATCGATGTCAGCACTGACCGCCGCCGCTGTCTCCTCGTCTTCCTCGGCCACAGCCATTTCAAGAAGATCGTCAGCATCTGCGACCCCGGTATCGAGGTCATCGATCGTTTTTACCACCGCTTCAAGGGAGGCGCGCTCGCGCCCTAGCGCCTGAGCACGCTCGGGGTCATCCCAGACACTGGGCTCTGACAGCTCGAGTTCTACCTCGGCCAGACGGTCCTTTTTTTCAGGGTAGTCAAAGGTACCCCCTAAGCACGTCTGTGCGTGCGCGGATATCTTTGATTTGGTTGAAAAGCGGAGCTACTTCCACTGCTATTTACCCTTGGCGTGACGAGGCGCGAGTGTACCTAAGGTCCTCAGTCGGCACCAGTCAGTCGGTACAAGGTCACAGCATCAGGGCTTCCAAAGATGCTTGATCATCAGCTGCAGCCGGCGTTCACCTCTGTATTCATTGATATCGAGCTGGTACACGAGACCCACGTGCCCGGCGCTCGGGTCGGGCCAATGGTCAAGGTCAACGTTAAAAGCAATGCCCTCCAAGCGCCGGCCCTTATGGTCCAACTGCAGCTTGAGGTGTTTTTCCTTGAGCAAACGCTGGTCGAGGACTTGGAACACGCCCTCAAAAAGGGGCTCTGGGAAATGCTGGCCCCATGGCCCCGCTGCCTGAAGCAACTCTGCAGTTTGAAGATCAAGGTCGTTAGGGCCCAGTTGTCCATCTGTCTCAAGCGTTGCTTCAGGGGGGATTCCTCGAAGTGCACCAGCGACTGCGCGATCAAACGCCTCATCGAATTCCTGCAGGCGATCTGCTGCCAGAGTCAAGCCAGCAGCCATCGCATGTCCGCCAAACTTTTCGATCAGGCCAGGATGAGATGCCGCCACAGCATCCAGTACATCCCTGATATGCACCCCATCGATAGACCGACCTGAGCCTTTGAGCTCGCCAGACCCGGCATCAGCAAAGACTATTGTCGGCCTGTGATAGCGCTCACGCAGTCGTGAGGCCACAATCCCAACCACGCCCTGATGAAAACTTGGTTGATAAACACACAGGCCATAGGGCATCGACTCGGCATCGAGCGCAAGCGACTGCAACTGTGATTCGGCCTCCTCCTGCATGTCAGATTCAATATCCCGGCGCTCCCGATTCAATTCATGGAGCTTTGCAGCGAGAGGACGAGCCGCCGCTCCGCTATCCGCCAGCAAACACTCGATGCCAACGGACATATCGTCCAGTCGCCCTGCCGCGTTAAGTCGAGGCCCCAGTACAAAGCCAAGGTCGGTGCTACTGAGGGACTTTCCATCGCGACCCGCGACTTCCAGAAGCGCATCGATCCCTGGGCGCGCACGACCAGCCCTGATGCGAGCTAAGCCGGCAGCAACGAGGATGCGGTTGTTTCTATCGAGCGGTACAACATCCGCAACCGTCCCTAGAGCCACCAGGTCGAGTGAATCTGCAAGATTGGGCGGCTCACGACCAGTCTCCTCAAACCAACCACGATTCCGAAGCTCGGCCCGCAGTGCCGTCAGCACGTAAAACATCACACCCACTCCCGCCAGCGCCTTGCTGGGGAACTGGCAGCCCGGCTGATTTGGGTTCACGATCACATCAGCCTGAGGCAGATCATCCCCGGGAAGATGGTGATCAGTGATAAGCACACTCATTCCGAAACCCTGCGCGGTCATCACACCCGCGTGACTCGAAATTCCGTTGTCGACGGTGACAATCAGATCGGGTTCGCTGTTCGCGGCAAGCGCGACGATTTCGGGTGACAGCCCGTAGCCGAATTCAAACCGGTTGGGAACTAAATATGACACCTCTTTCAACCCGAGCTGACGCAGGACTGAAACCGCCAACGCCACGCTGGTGGCGCCATCCGCATCAAAGTCGCCTATAACCATGACCCGTGCCTCACCCTCGATAGCATCCGCAAGCAGTGCGGCGGCATCACCAATGCCTCGAAGCGTTTGGGGTGGGTGTAAATTCTTCAGCGCGAGATCAATGTCAGCCGCATCACGAACGCCGCGGTTGGCGTAGAGTCGCTTCAGGATGTCAGAAACATTAGAACTGGCCAGAGAGGCGGAGGGTGTGGCGGAACGGGTTTTTAACGTGGGTATCATCAGGCCTTGAGATGCGAAGCCATGTGCTGCTGTACCTTTGTCAGGTCATTTGAGAGGACGGTGAATCGCTCTTCCCGTTCAAAAAGATCCGCGAGATGCGCTGGCAATACCGGTGAGGTATTCACCCCACTTTTCTCAACCGCATCGGGAAACTTCGCCGGATGGGCCGTGGCCAAAGTCACCATTGGCTGACTGGCTTCACGACGGCAGTCTCTTGCTGCACGCGTGCCAATGGCACTGTGAGGATCCAACAGGTAACCACAGCGGGCCCAAATCCCGGCTATTTCCTCTGCAGTTTCGTCGTCGGACACACACTGACTGGAGAACAGAGCTCTCGCTTTGGCCATTGCTGAATCGGACAGCTGAATCGAACCTTCCTTGAATTCATTCATGAGTCGGTCTATCGCTGACGCATCCCGGTCGTACAGGTCAAACATGAGGCGTTCGAAATTGGACGACACGGTGATATCCATACTGGGCGATAAAGACTGTTCCAATTGCTGTCGTGCGTACTCCCCTGAAGTCAGCAATCGATGGAGTACATCGTTCCTGTTTGTCGCTATCACCAGCTGATCGATAGGTAGCCCCATGCAACGGGCAAGGTAGCCGGCAAAAATATCGCCAAAGTTTCCGGTAGGCACCGAAAAATTGATCGCCCGATCGGGGGCACCAAGGCACAGCGCAGCATAGAAATAATAAACAATCTGAGCCATGATCCGGGCCCAGTTGATCGAGTTAACCGCCACCAACTGACGGCCATCGGGCAAGAAAGGCTCGGCGACAAAACTCGCCTTCACCATCGCCTGACAGTCGTCGAAATTTCCCTCTATGGCGAGATTGTGAATGGTGTCGCCAGCAACCGTAGTCATTTGCCGCCGCTGGACATCGGAAACACGCCCGTGGGGATACAAAATAAAAATATCGATATTGTTGCAACGCTTACAGCCCTCGATAGCCGCCGACCCCGTATCTCCCGAGGTGGCTCCCATGATCACGACCTTCTGCTGGCGTCGCTGCAACACGTGATCCAGCAAGCGGCCAAGCAACTGAAGTGCAAAATCCTTGAAGGCAAGCGTTGGCCCATGAAACAGTTCCAGGACCCATTGGTTGTCTCCTATCTGAACCAGAGGCGCGACCGCCGGGTGTCTAAACTGCCCGTAGGTGTCATCGATAATGGCACGGAGATCCTCGGAGGCGATCGAACCCTCGACAAAAGGCTCCAGAATATTAAACGCAAGCTCCGGGTAAGACATGCCGCGGAAACTGCGGATTTTGGCTTCGCTGAAGGTGGGCAACTTGTCGGGTACATACAGCCCCCCGTCTGCCGCGAGCCCTGCCAACAGCACCTCTTCAAAATTAAGGTCAGGAGCGTTGCCTCTTGTACTGATATAACGAATAGCCACGTCAGGCCGCCTCAAATGATTCAATGCGGAGCATGGTAATCGATCCATCGGTTGCGTCGAGCGCGGCGATAGCAGAAGTAGCCCGCTCGATGGCGGCACCTGGCGCACGGTCAGTCACGATTACCACACTAACCTGTGTCGAGCCGGTTTCTGGAGGACGCTGAATCAATGATTCTATGCTGATATCCTGATCACCCAATAATCGAGTGATGTCTGCCATCGCACCGGGCTCATCAGCCACGACCATGCGCAAATACCACTCGCTCTCAACCTCACCGCGAGGGACCGTAGCTAGCTCCTGAAGCTCGGAGACTGGCCGACCAAGAACAGGTAGCGAGTCACCAATACCTCTCGCCATGTGCTGCGCAACATCAGCCACATCACCGCACACCGCCGAGGCTGTGGGCAGTGCCCCCGCGCCCGGGCCGACAAGCACCAGCTCCCCAACACCGTCGCTGCGAATCATCACGGTATTGAGCACTCCATCTACCGTCGCTATCTGTTTGTCGACAGGAATTAAGGTGGGGTGCACGCGGAGATCGACACGCTCTCCCGCGCGCGTTGCGATACCCAGATGTTTGATGACATAGCCCAACTCCGCGGCAAAACGAAGATCCTCGGGGGCGACGCTGTTAATACCTTCTGTAAATGGTCCTTCACTGTTGAGTGGTATGCCAAAAGCCAGCGTGGCCAAGATGACAAGCTTGTGAGCCGCGTCGGTTCCATCGATATCAAAGGTGGGGTCCGCTTCCGCGTAACCAAGAGCTTGAGCTTCCGCCAATACGTCCTCGAAGTCCCGGCCCGCTTTGGCCATTTCAGTGAGAATAAAATTGCCGGTACCGTTGATAATACCCGCCACCGACTGGATAGCATTCGCCGCAAGCGACTCTCTCAGGGTTTTTATGATGGGAATGCCGCCCGCCACCGCCGCCTCATAGCGCAGAGCCACGCCATTTTCTTCGGCCAAGGCGGCCAGTTCGTTGCCCCGAGCCGCCATCAGCGCTTTATTTGCCGTGACCACATGCTTACCGGCGTTCAGCGCGCCCTGCACAAGATCAAAAGCGGTCGTGGTACCGCCAATAAGCTCCACCAGGATGTCGACGTCAGGGTCGCTCACGACGTCAAAAATATCCCGGCTCACTTTATAGCGAGAGGTGTCACAGTTGGGATTGTCCCGTCGTGCTCCGATATGAACCAGCTCGAGAGCAAGGCCGCAGCGACTGGATAACTCTCGGGCGTGACGATCCAAAAGGGTCACAACGCCGCTGCCCACCGTACCCAGGCCACACAGTCCTACCCCAATGCGTTGCCTGCTCATGCTGCAGTGCTCCGCCTGAGAGCCTGTGCTGTTATAAAAGTTGCTTCCATTGTCTCTGCACCATCCTTTACTAGGCGCCCGGCGGCCCCTGCCGCAATACTTTTTTTATGCCGCGCAAGGCCTGGCGGGTACGATGTTCGTTCTCGATAAGGCCAAAACGCACATAGCCCTCGCCGTACTCTCCAAACCCCAAACCCGGGGACACTGCCACACCAGCCTCTTTCAGCAGTAGCTTACTAAACTCCAGAGACCCCATGGACCGAAAAGCCTCCGGTATCTGAGCCCAAACAAACATAGTTGCCTTGGGCGGAGTCACGGGCCATCCCGCCTCATTCAATCCGTTGCACAGCACATCTCGCCGTCGCCGATACATATCACACACGTCAGTGACGCATTGCTGATCGCCCTCAAGCGCTGAAATAGCCGCCACCTGTACGGGCGTGAAAATACCGTAATCCAGATAGGATTTAATACGGGTCAGCGCGCCGATGAGTTCAGCGTTGCCACAGCAAAATCCAACACGCCACCCTGGCATGTTGTAGCTCTTGGACAGGGTGAAAAACTCCACGGCGATCTCTCGAGCCCCTTCCACCTGGAGGATGCTTGGGGCGACGTAACCGTCGAAACACAAATCTGCGTAAGCCAAATCATGAACCAGCCAAATACCCGCTTCCTTACAGATCGCCACCACTTTTTCAAAAAACTCCAGCTCCACACAGTGACCGGTGGGGTTCGATGGGAAATTAAGCACCAACATTTTCGGCTTGGGATAGCTGTTACGAATGGCGTGCTCGAGTTCTTCAAGGAAGGTCACTTCGTCGGACATCGGAACGTGGCGCAAATCGGCCCCCGAGATAACGAACCCGTAAGGATGAATCGGATAAGAGGGATTCGGCACGAGAATAGAATCTCCCGTGCTCGTTGTCGCCAGCGCTAAGTGAGCGAGACCTTCTTTTGATCCCAGCGTAACAATCGCCTCGGCCGCTGGGTCCAGCGTCACGTCGTATCGCCGCTGATACCAATCACAGATGGCACGGCGCAGTCGCGGAATGCCTTTGGATTGGGAGTAACGATGAGTGTCTCCGCGCTGTACTGTCTCGGTGAGTTTGTCCACGATGTGCTGGGGGGTCGCCTGATCCGGGTTCCCCATCCCAAAATCGATAATATCTTCCCCGCGAGCGCGGGCAGCTGACTTCAACTCGCCAATAATATTGAAAACATACGGCGGCAGTCGTTCTATCCGCTGAAAGTTGTTGTTCACGTGTTAGCTCCAAGTCGCCGCCGGGGTGGACCACCCCAGGGCTTGGCTTAATTCAGGCCGAGCAACTGCTCAAGTTCGTCGGCGGGTTTGTAGCCGGGTATCATTTGGCCCCTGCTGGTTACGATGGCGGGGGTACCGCGCACTCCAAGGCTCTGACCCAGCGCATACTGGTCAGCAATTGGCGCCTCCTCGCACTCTGTGAGCGGTAGCACCACTCCGGCCTTCAGCTTAGTCAGGGTGTCCTGCCGATCGTCAGCGCACCAAGCCGTTGCCAGCTTACGCGCTCCCTCGGATTCCAGACCTCCCCGGGGGTAAGCCAAGTATCGGACTTCTATGCCGCGTGCATTCAAATCCTCAACCTCACGGTGAAGTTTCTGACAGTAGAAGCAGGTCACGTCGGTGAATACCGTAATGTAACCGCGGGTCTCCCCTTCGGGACGGAATACGATCATGTCGTCTACATCGAGTCCATCCACCAGCGTCTTGCGCTCTGCCTCGCGCTTCTGCTCAGCGAGGTTTACCAGTCCGTCATCCCTCGCCGCGTAGAGATCACCCACAACAAAATGCTTTCCCGTCGGTGTCGCATACACCACCAATCCGTTTGCAAGAGACACTTCAACCAGTTCTTCAGCCTCTGTTTCCAGCACAGAATCAACGACGACCACATCCCCCATACTGGCTGACAGGACGGTTTCCAGCCGTCTGCGTAGCTGATCATAGTCATCCGCGGTCGCAATGGGTGCAGGTAACAGAGTAATAAGCAGGGCAGCGAAAACCGAGGCAGCGAGGCGGCTCGCTGGAGACTTCACAACATGAGTGGCAAAAAAGCGTGGATAAATTGTCATCATCAGTCCTTTGTTTCCCCGAGTTATCCTCGGGGGTGATGGCTGGCGTGCAGCTCCTGCATACGTTGCCGTGCCACATGAGTGTAGATTTGAGTCGTCGACAGATCACTATGGCCCAAGAGCATCTGCACGACCCGTAAATCAGCGCCGTGGTTCAGCAAATGGGTTGCAAAGGCATGCCGCAGCGTATGCGGCGAAAGATGCGATTGAATGCCTGCTCGCTCGCCATAAATTTTAATACGATACCAGAAGGTCTGACGAGTCATGGCGGTCCCTCGATTAGAGGGAAAAAGCACATCGCTGGGTCGGCCCTGAAGCAAATCGACCCTCGGACCTCGGGTGTAACGCTGAAGCCACAACAGCGCCTCCTCCCCCATGGGAACCAGCCGCTCCTTACTGCCTTTTCCCATGACTCTTATAACACCCTGATTAAGACTGACCTGACTCATCGTCAAACCAACCAGTTCCGAAACCCGGAGGCCACAGGCGTACAGCAACTCGAGCATGGTCCGATCCCTAAACTCAACCACACGGTCAAGATCTGGCATCTCGAGCAGCTTCTCGACATCGGACTCTGAAAGAGATTTTGGTAAGGGTTTTCCCTGCTTGGGACTCTCGATACGGAGGCTTGGATCTTCCGTGATCAGGTTCTCTCGCAGCGCCCAGCGGTAGAAACTACGCAGACTCGATAAAAAACGGGCGGTGGAACGGGGCGAGGTGCCTGCCGACAGGCGCTTGCCCAAAAATAGCTGGAGCTGGGCAGCGTCCGCAGCCAGCAAGTCACCCCCATCGGTGACGAGCCATTCATGATATTGGGCGACATCACGACGATAGGCAGCAAGCGTGTTTTCACTCAAGCCACGTTCCAACCACAAACCGTCAATGAATCGGTCGATTACGTCTGGCAAGCAGAACCTCTCGGACTGATCTCACGGGCACTCTGCGAGGAGCACTCTGACGCCGCAAATCCTAGCGTGAACCTCAGAAATGCGAAAGGCCGCGCCGGTACTCCGGGGCGGCCTCGCAAGGAGCGTGCAGAGATTAGCTGGACAGCTTTTCCTTGATACGCGCTGCCTTACCACTGCGCTCACGGAGATAGTAAAGCTTCGCTTGTCGAACATCGCCACGGCGCTTGACAGTGATGCTATCCAGGAGCGGGCTGTAGGTCTGGAAGGTCCGCTCTACGCCAACGCCATGGGAGATCTTGCGCAAAGTGAAGGCCGAGTTGAGGCCACGGTTACGCTTGCCGATGCAAACTCCCTCAAAGGCCTGCAGACGCTCACGATTCCCTTCCTTCACCTTCACCTGAACGACGATAGTGTCGCCGGGTGCAAAGGCGGGTATCTCTTTACTCATTTGCTCGGCGTTGATCTCCGAGATAATTTTGTTCGTGTTCATGACACTCTCCAATCCAACTTGCGTAATCACCACGCTATCGCGGCTCACACCGCAAACTCATTGGCTAATCATCGAGTTTCCACTCGCTTAAAAGCCTTCTGTCTTCTTCTGACAGGCCCTGCCAACAAAGCAGATCAGGCCGTCTATCCAGCGTCCGGCGAAGGGCTTGAGCCCGCCGCCACCGCGAAATGGCGCCGTGATCACCGCTCAACAGCACCGCCGGCACCTCGACGCCACGATACGTCTCGGGTCGCGTGTAATGAGGCCAATCGAGAACACCATTAACAAATGAGTCCTCTTCTGCTGAACCCCCGTGTCCGAGGGCGCCCGGGAGGAGACGGATCAGCGCATCCATCACCACCATGGCCGGCAACTCACCACCGCTTACCACGAAATCTCCGACCGATATCTCAACATCTACTGATGCCTCGAGAAACCGTTCATCAATGCCTTCATATCGCCCAGCGACAAAAATCAGCGCTGTCTCACTCACCAACTCCCGCGCCAGACTGTCACTAAACACTCTGCCCTGCGGCGTCAGGGCAACCACCTTTGCGGATGCACCGACAAGCTGTCGACTGGCCTCCAGGGCTCTGTCCATGACCGCCGCCTGCATGACCATTCCGGGACCACCCCCATACGGTCTGTCGTCTACCGTGCCATGGCGGTCGTCAGCAAAGTCTCTGGGGTTCGTGAGTGAGAGCCCCCAGAGCCCCTGATCGTGCGCCCGACCGGTTATTCCCCAACCTGTCAGGCTGTCAAACATTTCGGGAAACAGGGTGATGGCCCCGTATCGGCGGCGTGCCTCAGTCATCGACATACCAAGTCACCCACACTTCGCCCGCTTCTGTGTCAACTCGGGTTACCACCGAGTCAATCACCCAGGGAATCAATCGCTCCCTGTCATCAATACTTGCTTCCGTCGCCTTGATCACCATGACATCGTTGGCGCCAGTATCCAGCAGGTAATCTATCGTCCCCAGCAACACCGGATCCTCTGAACCGGCGTCAGGATCTCGACAGAGGACAACCATCCCCACCAAATCCCGCCAGTAAATCTCGTCGATCCGAGCCTCTGGCAACGATCCGGCTGCTGCCTTGATCGACAAGCCCCTCAGGGCTTCCGCCTCAGAACGGTCATCAACCCCCACAATATGGGCAATGATGCCTTTACCTTGGCGCCTGACAGCATCTATCTCGACAGCCTTGGTGCTTCCCGTACCGGGCTTAGTTCTTGCTCTCTCACCTAGGCCCAGCTGAAGCGGGCCGAGGGAAGTTAAAATCTTTGGGTCCTCAAGGTAGGGCCGAATTTTGATCCAGCCCCTAACACCGTGCGCCCCAACAATGTCTGCCAGCGTAAGTAGCTCTGCCATCGCGAGCACACTGGCTAATTAGTCCGCCCTCAGGCGGCCGCCGACGCCTCCGAAGCCGCGTCCTTCATCAGGGCCTTCACGCGCGGTGAAATCTGCGCGCCTTTTGCAGCCCATGCTGCAATCTTCTCCAGATCAAGCCGCAAGCGCTCTTCCTGCCCCCGGGCAATCGGGTTAAAGAAGCCAACGCGCTCAATAAAACGGCCGTCCCGGGAGTTGCGCCGGTCCGTCACAGTTACCTGATAAAACGGTCGCTTTTTCGAACCGCCTCGAGAGAGTCGGATTACTACCATGTCATTGATTCCTTTAAATTTTTTTAGCCGAAGCCCCCTAAAAAGAGCCTTCAGCTATTGAAAGGACGCGGAGGATACAGCAAAGCAGGCCCCAAGAAAAGGTAAGAATGGCAGGGAATCAGTGGCCTCTGAAGCCACCGGGCGGCATACCGCCACCCGGGGGCATACCCCCACCTGGAGGCATCATGCCACCGAGGCCACGCATCATTTTTTGCATGCCTCCGCCCTTCATTTTTTTCATCATTTTCTGCATTTGCTTGTGCTGCTTGAGCAGCCGATTCAAGTCCTGAACCTGTGTCCCCGAGCCCGCGGTAATTCGGCGCTTTCTGGACCCTGCAATCAAGTCCGGTTTACGCCGCTCCTCCGGGGTCATGGAATTAATCATGGCCTCCATCCTGGCGAACTGCTTGGTATCCATGTTCTGCTGGGCCGCCTGCGCCATCCCGCCCATGCCGGGGAGTTTGTCTAGCATGGCACCAATCCCACCCATATTTCGCATTTGCTGCAATTGATCCCGAAAGTCTTCTAGATCAAACCGCCCACCCTTCTGCACCTTCTTGGCGAGCTTCTCGGCTTTTTTCTTATCGACAGTGCGCTCGGCCTCTTCGATGAGCGACAGCATGTCACCCATCCCCAGAATCCGCGACGCAAGCCGGTCGGGGTGGAAGGGATCAAGAGCGTCGGTCTTTTCCCCGACACCCAAAAACTTGATGGGCTTACCCGTGATGGTTTTAACCGACAGCGCCGCACCGCCCCGGGTGTCAGCGTCGACCTTGGTGAGAATAACGCCCGTAAGCGGAAGTGCATCCCCAAAGGCCTTTGCGGTATTTGCCGCATCCTGGCCGGTCATGGCATCCACGACAAACAGTGTCTCGACTGGATTAATGGCGCCATGGAGCGAGGTGATTTCAGCCATCATGGCGTCATCAATCGCGAGCCTGCCCGCGGTATCTACCAGTAATACATCAATCACATTGACTCGCGAATTCGCCAGCGCCCGATTCACAATGGTCACCGGATCCTCACTCGCCTCGGAGGGCTCAAACCTGGCCCCCACCTCCGCGGCGAGGGTCTCGAGCTGAGTAATTGCCGCCGGGCGATAGACATCCGCACTTACAACCGCCACTTTCTTTTTCTCACGCTCGATGAGGTACCTGGCCAACTTGGCCACCGATGTGGTCTTACCCGCACCCTGCAACCCTGCGACCATCACCACCGCGGGCGGCTGGGCATTGAGACTCAGCACCTCATTGACTTCGCCCATGGTTTGGGTCAACTCAGACTGGACAATCTTGAGGAAAGCCTGCCCCGGCGTCAGACTTTGCGATACCTCGGCCCCGACCGCTCGCGCCTTGACGGCATCGGTAAACTGTTTGACTACCTCAAGGGCGACGTCAGCCTCCAAGAGTGCCATCCGTACTTCGCGCAGGGTGTCTCTGATGTTGTCTTCCGAAATACGCGCCTTGCCAGCCATCTGACGAAGACTGGCGGACAGCCGATCGCTTAATCCCTCAAACATGAATTCCCTTTATCCTCGCCAGCGGGCCATTAATCACTGCCCTGTCACTTCTTTACTTCGCTAAAAAACGCGTAGTATACGGGTGTTGGACACTTGACCCAAAGGGAATCCGATCAATGGGAGTGAGGCCGTGACATCGCCACAGGAATTGCTGCATGCCGGTTTGGCGATAGTGACGGCATCGCTGTACCTGTTGGCCAGCGCGAGGCAGCTGTTGACGCTGGATGCACGACAGACCGCCAACTCCAAGCCAGTGCTGTGGCTCGCCTCGCTGGCAGTGTCCTGCCACCTCATTCTGTCCACTCTCGACTGGATGCAGGGCAATCTGGATCTCGGTTTCTACAAAATATCTTCTCTCATTTTCCTGGCGATGGGCTCAGTCAGTCTGATCAGCATGCTGCTGCGCCCCCACCATATGCTGATTATCGCCACCTTCCCGCTGTCAGCTCTGGCAGTGCTGGTCAATCACTTTGCCCCGGCTACGGGGCAACCCATGGCGGGTCTGAGCGAGGGACTACTGGTTCACATATCGACATCCCTGCTCGCATTCGGGGTTCTCACTCTGGGAACCTTTCAAGGTATTTTGGTGTCGATCCAGACCCAGCGGCTGAGGAATCACAAGACTCGGGGCATCATCCGCATGTTGCCGCCGCTCGATACCATGGAGCAGATGTTTTATGAGCTCCTCCTTGCGGGCACGGCACTCCTGACGGTCGCCATTCTGACTGGGGGCGTTTTTATCGATGACCTACTGGGGCAAAAACTCGTCCACAAAACCGTTCTGACCTCCCTTGGCTGGGGGTTGATGACCGTTACGCTGCTGGTCCAGTGGCGCCGGGGGTGGCGTATCGGTACCGCTCTCACCTTGGTATTTGTCGGCTATGCATTGCTGGCGCTTGGATTTTTCGGGTCGAAACTGGTGCTGGAACTGATTCTCTGACGGATAAATTGATGTCGGCAAAGTCTTGTGCTGACGGCATTTTTTCTCCACCATCTCGGTTCATACTGAACAAAGAACCGCACCTGCTTGAACGACGCCCCGCTGGGACTTCTATTTTTATCACTTGCCGTACTGATACTGATCTCGGGGTTTTTCTCCAGCTCCGAGACCAGCATGATGTCTCTCAATCGGTATCGGCTAAAACACCTTCGCTCTCAGGGCCATCGAGGTGCACGACGGGCTAGCCAATTGCTCGAACGACCCGACCGCCTGATTGGTTTGATACTGATAGGCAATAATCTCGTTAACATTCTGGCGTCCGCCATTGCCACGGTTATCGCCATCCGTCTTTACGGGGACGCGGGAATCGCCATTGCAACCGTGCTTCTCACTATCATCGTTCTGATCTTTGCGGAGATCACGCCAAAGACCATCGCCGCTCTTCATCCCGAGCGACTTGCCTTTCCGTTCAGCTTTATTCTCACTCCCCTGATGCGACTGTTCCTGCCTCTGGTCATGGCCATCAACGCCGTCACCAACGGCATTCTCAAACTGATGGGATTTAAGCCCGATGCACAGGAAGGCGAGGCCTTGTCACAGGAAGAACTCAGAACCATCGTGACCGAGTCAGGTAGCATGATTCCTGGTCGGCACCGACGCATGCTGGTTAACATTCTCGATCTGGAACAGGTGACCGTGAATGACATCATGGTACCTCGCAACGAGGTTTACGGCATTGATCTCGACGACCCGGACGACACTATCCTCACCTGTCTTCAGGAGAGCACACACACCCTACTGCCGGTATGGCATGAGGACATCAACGATATCCGTGGTGTGCTGCACATGCGCAATCTGTCGCGGGTACTGCGCAATGGAGGACTTTCCCGAGAATCCCTACTCGAGGAAGTTGAAACCCCCTACTTCGTACCAGAGAACACCCCTCTGCACATACAGCTGCGCCAGTTCCAGCAAAAGAAGCTTCGTATGGGCATCGTCGTGGATGAGTACGGCGACTTAATGGGTCTGGTCACCTTGGAGGATATTCTCGAAGAGATCGTAGGCGAATTTACGTCTAATTTAATCGAAGAGAACGAAGAACTGCACGCGCTCGGGGATGGTAGCACCGTGTGCTCGGGCACCATCAGTATTCGGGAACTCAATCGTCAGAGAGGCTGGGATTTACCCACCGATGGGCCAAAGACGATCAGCGGCCTCGCATTGGAGGCCTTGGAGGCTTTCCCATCAGGCCACGTAGCCGTGCAGATCCCCGGTTATCTGCTTGAGGTGCTCGAAATTGAGGGCACGTTGATTAGCAAGGTAAAGATAAGTCCAGCTGACGACCAGCCTGCGCTGGATCACGATCACTAGGCCACCCATACCTATCCGAGCTTGATCGGATTCATGCGATCCCGACGGGCCTCACACTCTCTGAGAATCTCGCGCTTCTTGTCGTCATCCGCAATAAACCAGTCAGTAATTTCGTCACCGGTGCGATAGCACCCCATACAGACGCCGTTCTCATCGAGGGCGCATATCGAGATACAAGGAGACGGTACGGAAGACTGCATCACGCTGGGCTTACTTTGGCTTGAGTCATGCGTTCTACGACTCAGGGTTCCGGGTTGGATTGCTGCTCATAAAACTCCGAGGCGAAACTATCGAGCTCACCGGCGGCGATGGCTGATCGGATCCCCGCCATGTGGTTTTGGTAGTAGCGCAGGTTGTGGATAGTGCAGAGCTGAGAGGCAAGTATCTCGTTGCATTTGTCCAGATGGTGCAAATAAGCACGCGTGAAATGCTTGCAGGTATAGCAATCACAATTCTCATCGACCGGCTGGGTGCTGGTTTTGTGGCGGGCGTTGCGAAGTTTAATTGGGCCTTTGCTGGTAAACAGGTGTCCGTTCCGCGCGTTCCGCGTGGGCATCACGCAGTCGAACATATCGATACCCCGGCGAACACTCTCTAGCAGGTCTGCAGGCGTGCCGACGCCCATCAGATACCTTGGCTGCAAGCGTGGCAAGGCGTCACCGATGGCATCGAGCACCGAAATCATTTCCTCCTTGGGCTCTCCCACGGACAAGCCGCCAATGGCATAGCCATCAAAGCCGATATCCATCAACCCCGATAACGATTCCTGTCGGAGCGCCGGATACATACCCCCCTGCACAATGCCAAAAAGGGCCGCTGGATTATCTCCGTGAGCGGTCTTACTGCGGCGCGCCCAACGAAGGGACAACTCCATCGATTCACGAGCCTGCTCCACCGTCGCAGGATAGGGTGTGCACTCATCAAAGATCATGACGATATCGCTTCCTAATGCTCGCTGGATATTCATTGACGTCTCGGGATCAAGAAATACCTTGTCACCGTTAACTGGGGATTTAAACGTCACGCCCTCTTCGGCCACCCGACGCATATCACCCAAACTGAAAACCTGAAATCCCCCTGAATCGGTCAGGATAGGCTGCTGCCAACCCATGAAGTCGTGAAGGTCACCGTGGGCACTGATGATATCAACGCCCGGGCGGAGCCAAAGATGGAAGGTGTTACCCAGGATAATTTCAGCCCCAATACCGGTGATATCCCTGGGAAGCATGCCCTTGACCGTGCCATAGGTGCCTACGGGCATAAACGCAGGGGTTTCAACAGTGCCCCGGTCAAAGACAAGGCGACCACGTCGTGCGAGGCCATCGGTCGTATCCAGCTCAAATCGCATACTGGGATCGCCACTCATGGAGTGCAGACTGATCGGCGGTAATAAACATCGCATCTCCATAGCTGAAAAATCGATAGCGCTGGCGCACCGCCTCGCGGTAAGCATCCATCGTTGCATCAAAGCCTGCAAACGCAGCAACCAGCATGATCAGCGTGGATTCAGGCAGGTGGAAGTTAGTAATCATCGCATCGACGACATGAAAAGGTTTACCCGGGTAGAGAAAGATATCACTGTCCCCCTTGAACGGTTGCAGTACTCCCTGTTGGGCAGCAGTCTCCAGCGAGCGAACTGCAGTCGTGCCAACAGCGATAACACGGCCACCCCTCGATCGGCAGGCCGCCACCGCAGCGACCACTGATTCATTTACCTCTATGAATTCGCTGTGCATCCGGTGAGCTTCGATGTTGTCCACCCGCACTGGCTGAAATGTACCCGCGCCAACGTGCAAGGTCACTTCACAGGTAGCGATGCCTTTTTGAGAGAGCGCTTGCAACAGAGGTCGATCAAAGTGTAGTCCCGCAGTCGGGGCCGCTACAGCACCCTCTTTCGAGGCAAAGACTGTTTGGTATCGGCCGCGGTCTTCCTCGGTATCGGGGCGATCAATGTAAGGTGGCAATGGCATGTGCCCAAAGCGCCGCAAAATCTCCTGCCAATGCCCCACCTCTGGCTCAAGCTCAAAGAGTGCCCCCTCCCTGCCCACAACTCGCACTCCCACATCGGTGATATCGGTGTCAGACTCTGCGGTGATATAAATGCAAGCCCCTTCTTTTGCCGGCTTGCTAGCTCGCATATGAGCCAGAGCCTTGCCGTCTCCCCGCAAACGCTCAATCAATATCTCGACGCGGCCTCCGGTTTGTTTGCAACCATAAAGTCGAGCTGGCAGCACCTTGGTGTTATTGAATACCAACAGATCGCGATCTGCTACCAGATCCACGAGCTCTCGGAACTGTCGATGGACCAGTGATCCGCTACCTCCCTCAAGGCACAGCAAGCGCGATGCAGACCTCTCGGCAAGGGGCACTTGCGCGATTAATTCGTCCGGTAAATCAAAATGAAAGTCTTGTCGCTGGAACATGGTCATGGAAGCTAGGTCAGCCCCGCGCCCTCAGTAAAGGACGGTAGACACAAAAAAACCGGCTGAGTTCTGCCGGCTTTCTTGACTCTCTTGTGAGGGAGTTAACCCTCAGCTGCCTTGGGCTCTGCATCCTCGTCAGCAGACTCCTCTGCAGGCTCTTCCGATGGGGCCTCTTCGGCGGCTTCAGGTTCCGATGCTTCGTCCTCAGCAACCACTTCCTCTACTGCAGCTTCGTCCGTTTCATCGGCAGCAGCCTCTGGCTCCGCTTCGGGCTGAGGCTCTGCGGGCAGAGTGACCTTGATCAACTCTTCGGCCAACAAAATCTTGACCTTCTCCTCGCCGTTAATGGGTTTGCCTGTGCCGTCTTGAACCGCGTAACGCTCGTCACCGCGTTGGTAGATTCGGTACTCGTCGGTCTTTTTTATCAGTGTCATCGCCATGTCTTTTCTCCACTCGAGATACTCAGAAGCGGGAATTTTACGCCAACTCGCCCGCTCAGTCGGCGTGGAGTGTACCCCAAAGCGCAGCAGGGTTCAGCCTTAATTATTGCCGTTTTGTACCAGCTTGCTATACTCGCGCGCCCGAAAAGCCTCACATTGCCGGTGTGGTGGAATTGGTAGACACAGGGGATTCAAAATCCCCCGCCCTTAAAAGCTTGTCGGTTCGAGTCCGACCACCGGTACCACTGCACTCCCGCGCTTCAACAACATCGATTCAGATTGACAGCGAAACCACCTGCGCTCCTCTTGGCGAAGAGCCAATCGGGTTAAACGAGAAGCCGGCAGAGCTATTCTTTTGACTAACGTGCGAGGTTTACTACGCGGGCGACTCGCGGCAAGTCTCAGAGCACCGGGCCTATCAGACGAAAACCAGCACCGACACCCCGATCATGAGAACCGCAGCGATCTTGTTAAGCACCCCCATCGGTGCACCCTCACCCAATGCCCGCCGCAACCAGCGCCCCCCACCTGCATACAGAGACAGGGATAGAAACTCCGTGGTCAGCATCACAGAAAGAAAAACAAGGAGCTGAGGCAAGAGCGCCCGCTCGGCATCCATAAATCCTGGCAATAGCGCGATCATGAAAGCCCACCCTTTTGGATTCATGATTGCCGTGGTGAAACCAAGAGCCGCGAGAGACATAGGTTTCAGTGATCCCCTGACCCCCTCTGATGACAACTGGGGATCAGCTATCCAAAGTTGTCTGGCGATCCAAAGCAGATAGACCGCACCGACCATGGCAAGACCGTTGAACCAGATTGGATCGAGTCGCAGCAACCAACCGAGAAGGAAGACGGTAGTGCTGACGACCACCACGACCCCCGTCATTTCTCCTGCCATCATCCAAAGCGTTTTGCGATAGCCAAGACTCAAACCCAACGAGAACGCAAGGGTCATACACATGCCTGGCGTCAATGATACTGCCGCAATGGTCACAACAAACAAGCCTAAGAGGTCTGACGTCAACGCTGTTTTCTCAAGGTATACTCCCAACCACAATAATTACTACAGGCCCCGCCATGGAATCATTACACGACTTCCTCCTAAGTGTTATCGATATAGGAGCAATGCTTCTTGCGACCCTGTTGCTCGCGGGCTTTGTGACTGTATTTGTATTGTATGTGCTCGATATTAGCCAAACAGAGCAAGCCATCAGACGAAACTATCCAGTTATTGGTCGCCTGCGCTACTTTTTCGAGCACATGGGAGTATTCTTTCGTCAGTATTTCTTTGCAATGGACCGGGAAGAGCTCCCCTTTAATCGGGCACAACGATCATGGATTGCGCGGGCGGCTAAAAACTTAGATTCCACCGTCGCTTTCGGCTCAACCAAACCGATACATTCGCCGGGTCAAATTCTTTTTCTGAACAGCATGATGCCGACACTCGACAGCGAGGCTAATTCCTCTGATCGCTCACCTATTGCTTTCGGCGACGGATACGCGAGATTCCCCTACAGCACTTATTCGGTTTTTCACATTTCTGCGATGAGTTACGGTGCTCTTTCTGCGCCCGCTATAAGGGCATTGTCGAAGGGCGCCGCCAATGCCGGGGTTCTGTACAACACTGGCGAGGGTGCCCTGTCTCCATACCATTTGGAAGGGGGCTGCGACCTGGTCTTTCAAATCGGCACAGCTAAATATGGTGTGCGGGATAAACAGGGAGCTCTCTGTGATAGGAAATTAAGAGAAGTGGCCGATCACGACGCGGTAAAAATGTTTGAAATTAAATTATCTCAGGGCGCCAAACCAGGCAAAGGCGGGATATTACCCGCAGAAAAGGTGACGGAGCTCATCGCTACCACCAGGGGTATCCCAGTTGGCGTGGATTCAATCAGTCCCAACAGGCACGAGGACATCAACAGTATAGATGACTTGCTGGAAATGATTGTCAGAGTTCGGGAAGTCACAGGCAAACCGGTGGGCATCAAATTGGTGTTGGGGCAAACTGCCTGGCTCGATTTATTTGCAGCAACCATTATTGAGCGTGGTCTGCATACCGCCCCTGACTTCATCACCATTGATAGCGCCGAAGGAGGAACGGGTGCAGCCCCGCAGGGTTTGATCGACAACGTGGGCCTGCCCACGGATTACAGTATCCCAGTAGTGGTAGACAAATTAATTGAATACGGCTTACGAGAACGAATAAAGGTGTTTGCGTCTGGAAAAATGGTGATGCCCTACGGCGTTGCAGCAGCGCTCAGTTTGGGAGCTGACTGTGTTAACTCGGCCAGAGGCTTTATGTTTGCCTTGGGCTGTATCCAAGCGCTGCAATGCAACCAAAACACCTGCCCAACCGGTATAACCACGCACGATCTAAAGCTGCAACGAGGCCTGAACCCGGCTAGCAAGGCGGTACGAGTCGAACACTACGCGAAAAACGTATTGAAAGAAGTGACGACGATTGCGCACAGCTGTGGCGTTTTAAATCCACAGGATCTGAGCCGAGAGCACGCCTATTTTGTTGGTGGAGACGGCACACCCCAGCCGCTCATTGAACGCTACCCCTACCCACAGGCGCGCTGACTAATTCTGCTCGTTCTCTATGTCGGCGCCGGCTTCCTGCAGCTCTCGCTTGCGGGCATCCTGCACTTGATGCATGCAGTCCCTGAAAGAATCAACGACCTTATCGACACCGCTGGGGTTCAATCCGCCAGAGTTCCCCGCAACAGAGTAAGTCGCGTAAACCGCTGAAGCAGTGAGCATGGCCCAGGACACTACATGCACTGGTACCTTCTCATCTTTAATTTCGTTTGCCAGCGCTATAAACCTATTCATTGTGGCCAGCTGGATATCTTGCTCAGACATGATGCCTCCTCTACGTTAGGCATAGTGTATCAAGCTTTAAGGGAATTCTTTGGCCACGCGGCAAATTTTGTTGTGGCTGGTGACCCACTAATGTAGCCTCCACTGCCTGCCCCACTTTTCCTTCGAGAATGACGTACCGTATAACTCGCCGAAAACTCTTTAGTAGCTGCTTGCTCGCGGGCATGCTATCGCTAATGAGTGTTTACACTCTGGGTGAGACTGAGACCTCCGGTAGGATTTCTTTGGGTGCGGAATATGACAGCAACGTTTCCGTTGATGAGATTGACCGTAGCAGCAGCGAAGGAGACATTGCACGCATCTTCAGCGCCGACTTGCGAGTAGCCCACGACATTACTGATACGGTAAGCAGCACTTTTAGTGTTGACTATACTCACGTTGGATACAGCAGCTTCGACAAGCTAAACAGAAAAACCTTGGTTATAGGCGCCAACCTAGACAAATCAATGGGGGCCTACACAGTTGGTTTAGACTACTTTTTCATTGATGCAAAACTGAATGGCAAGAAGTTTCTTAGGTACGAAAGAATTGCGCCCAGTGTGTCTGGCTTCATAAAGAAGAGGTGGTTTTTGCGCGGGAGCTATGCATACGCAGAGAAATCAATAGAGAATCGACCAGGCAGGGATGCCAGAAACGATGGTTTGGAAATGGACGCCTACTACTTTGTTAGTGGCCTGAGGCAATATTTAAATCTGGGCTACACCTTTAGAAACGAAGACAGTGTTGCAGATCGATACACTTACGAGAGCCATCAGGTCAAGCTGCGAGGTGTACAGCGCATAACTGTATTCGGTCGCCTGGCGGCAATGGAGCTAGGTGTGCGCTACGAGGAACGGGCCTATGAGGGACTGTCGCCGAGCATCGACGAACAACGATGGGACAAGCGGTTGAGACTTACAGGTGAGATTGAAATTCCTCTGTTGGAAAACCTCTATGTGACTGTCTACGGAGGATATAGCGACTATGACTCAAACCTTCCATCCGCGGATTATTACCAATCTGTTTTAGGGAGTCGCATCGAGTTCGTATTCTAAGCCTTGACTTCATGGAAGTCTTGACTGCAGAAGCCCGTGGCCGTACACATCGTCCCTGCCCGGGTCACCGAGATCTACTGCCTCGCTTACCAGATAGTCAAACACATCAACGGTGGGATGCTGTTTCTTGATAACAGCTGCGGCAGTAGTCGCGAAGGGCACAGCGAAGGAGGTGCCGGAAGAGACTGCGTACCCCCCTCCAGATCGCGCATGCCTTACGTTAACCCCTGGCGCTGCTAAATCGAGATAATCCCCTCTGTTCGCCAGCCTGAAAGCTCGACCGTTTGCATCTACGGCGGTTATTGCCAAAACCGAAGGATAAGCAGCCGGATACTTTGGTCTAGCCATTGGTCCACCGTTGCCTGCAGCAGCTAATACCGTGATGCCACTGCCAGCTACTTTCTCCAAAGCAATCTCGAGTAACCTATTTGGAGGCCCGGCAAGGCTGACATTAACGACATCCACCCCATTAGCTATCATCCAATCAAGGGCTTTAACAAGGCTTACTGTACTCGCGACATCACCAGCATCACCAAAATCTTCAAACACTGCAGCACTGAACAGCTCGGCTCTCGGGGCTAGACCTCGGAACTCACTGTCGTCATCTTCCGCCACTATGATTGAAGCGACCGCGGTGCCGTGAAACAAGGACTTTTTGGTGTTATGCCCAGTGAACTTCTTTGTGGCTATCGATGACGTCTTAAATGCCTCGTGCTCCAAATCGACGTCGCTGTCAATAACGCCTATTTTCAGATTGAGGGTGTCCACAGCGTCAGGGAAACGCATCGCCTCTAAGGGATTCACTCCGTCGACCACGCTTAGATCGTTAACCTCTGCGATGGAGCCAGCGGTATAGATATGGTTCATATCGACCTGTACGCGTCCTGCGCCGACAACGTCGACAATTCCATCTCGTGTGCGAGGTAAATCGAAGGTGGCGGGAGCTTCGACCTCAGCCAATTTCAACCCGAGACTGGGCAAGTCAGTAAAGTTTTCGAACAGATAACCCTCTTCAGCGAGCTCATCAAATACTGATGGTGCCGCCATGACCAACCATTCACCCCTGTGAATTTTGTCATCGTTAACATCGATGACACCTTCAAAGCTCTCGATGAATTCGTCCAACTGCGGCTCAATGAAACCACTTGCCGCAAGTAACCGGTTGGATTCAATCGATGCCGTATCCTCAATAGCCGGTAGCAAATCTGAGTTCTCAGATCCCTCGAGGATGGTATCAGCTTCAGTAACGGCGTCTTCGGCAGTAGCAACAATGGCCTCTTCCACTTCCGCTTCGATGTGGTCCTCGACGGCCTCCTCAGTCGTGTCGAGCAGTTGCTGCTCCAAAGCCTCTGCCAGCATGCGCTCAAAAGCCTCTTGCGCTGCCCTTTCAGCTATTCTTCTGGCAATCTCCTCCTCAACATCCTGCTCGATGGGCTCCGGCAGGCCGCCAAACGTAAAGTCACCTGCCTGCAAATGCACAGGGCTAAGCACGGTTAGGAGGCCGGTAAATGTGGTTCCAAGTAAAACAGGAAACCCAGCACTTCGTGATAGCGTAAATGGAAACATAGCTTAAGAATGCAGTTTATGAGTTACTAGTAAAGTACAATCAATAAGTCTATCAGCGAAAAACAATTTTAAATAGCGGTTAGGTAATAGGGAATAAATCGCTTAATTACACGTCATACATAGGTGAGTGGCACTGATTTAGATGCTCAAAGATGGCCAAAAGCAACGATTATTAAGCGAACTCAACTCGCTCAAGCGTTTTTGTGTGTCCCTTACTGGGGATTCAGCAGACGCCGACGACCTGCTACAGCTAACGGTCGAGCGGGTACTCGAGCGGGGTATGCCAGAGGATGCGCAC
>CAJXMD010000017.1 GCA_913056165.1 uncultured Halieaceae bacterium | reverse complement strand
CTGCCAACCCCCCGCGACGACTCGGATATGGCGTCGTCAACGGAACCAAATGATCAGGATCAAAGTCCTTCAGGAGATACAAATGGCGACAACGGTGACCAGCCGGCTAATCCATCATCCGCTCTTTCCCAGGCGGCCAGCGGCTCCAGTGAGTTATCCGAGTTACTCGAATCATCTCTGGTGCGCGCCCTGCAAACCGGGGATGAAGCGACGCTCTCTGTTGCCATCGAGGCTGCGGCGAGGGAGGCGGAGGTAGATAACATCCGGCTTTTCACGCAACGTGGCCAGTACACTCGCCGCCTGCTTGATGCCCTTGGGGAAACTGAATTGCGTGACGCGGCGATCCAATTAGAACAGGAGAATACAGCGGCCTTTCACGAGCTTCAGGAACTGCGGGAACGTCTGCGCTTGCGTGCCCGGGATCGCGTTGAGCGTGCCTATCTTGTGCACGCCTCGGGAGACACGGAGGAGTTTCTGGACAATACCCTTGCGCAAGTAAAACTGGCGAACATAAGTCCCCATCAAATGATGCGTATGCGGAAATTGATTGAGCGAATGGCAAGAAAGCTGGCGAGTCGGCACGGTCGACAGCGCAAGCGACATCGACGAGGACAGTTAAATGTTCCCGCCACCCTGCGGGCCTCAATAAGCACTGACGGAATACCCTTTACAACACGCTGGAAGACGGTCCAACGGCGGAGACCTCAGGTCATGGCGATATGTGACGTGAGCGGATCAGTTGCAGCTTATGCAAAATTCCTCTTGATGTTTCTTTACGCAGTGCAGGATGTATTACCCAGAACGCGAAGCTTCGCTTTCTCAAGCACTCTCGGTGAGGTGACTGACTGGTTTGAAGCGATGCCGGTGGAGGAAGCCGTCAACGCAGTCAACAGAACCTACGGTGGCGCAACGGATTATGCTCGCGCTTTTCAGGATTTCGCCGATCAGGCCCTGATGGATATTCACAGCGCTACAACGGTCATCATTCTGGGGGATGCTCGGAACAATAACAGCGACCCCCGACTGGACCTCCTTGCCGAGATAAAAAGCCGCTGCAAGCGGCTTATATGGCTAAATCCCGAACCCAGAGTCGCCTGGGGAAGTGGCGATTCGGCAATGTTGCCAGTAATTCGACACTGCCACTTAGCCACCGAGTGTAATAATCTCAAACAGCTAGAGCGCATAGTCGATAAGTTGCTGGCGGACTCCCGGCGGTAGCAGGAACCCCGGCACTTGCCACCAGCACACAAGAGCGACTCATGCCCAACCAGAGTCGGAAACGCAGGCCCTTTTGGCAAAGCAGCTATCCGGCGACTCTGCCCAGTCTTCGGAAGCCTAAAGCGCTGGAATCAAGTGTGGTCAGGCCCCCAATCAGTTTGAGTCTTTCCTCTCAGATACGGTGATCTTATCCCGCTCTATGCCCTCCATAGTGAAGTCCCGAGAGGACGTGATTGCACCATTTTCCTGAATCAAACACTGATTTATCTGCACACGCTACCTCCTTATGGCTGCCTTGTTATGTGTATAACTTACCCTGTTTTGAACTGCTGTACCCCAACACCTTGAGAGCATACACTTGCGCCCCGATACACTTTGAACGGGGCTCATCCCCCGATTGAGACAGCGGCGACTCTGGAGGCAGCCCACCCTTGGAATCATTTGTGCAATCGCGGCGCGACAGCCTGTCAGGGTCGGGTGGCAACATCCTGAGCCGGATTTGTCGAGGTGTGGAAAAAGAAGGGCTTCGGGTTAATCGGGAAACAGGAATGCTGGCGCAAAGTCCCCATCCCAAGGCGCTGGGTTCTGCACTTACGCACCCAGGTATTACAACTGACTATTCGGAATCCCTGCTCGAATTCATCACACCGGTTGCCAGCGATATCTCAACGACCCTCGGGCAGCTGGACGAACTCCATCGCTTCACCGCAACGGCACTGGACAATGAAATAGTGTGGGGCGCCAGCATGCCCTGTATTGTCGCCGGAGAATCACACATACCCATAGCTCACTATGGCTCATCGAATGTCGGGCAGATGAAGCGGGTGTACCGCAATGGTCTCAGCGTACGCTACGGCCGGATGATGCAGGCTATTGCAGGAATTCACTACAATTTTTCGATGCCCGAGGAATTTTGGCTGGCCGCATGGGAAAATGCGGGCAAGCCTACCACCCTGCAAGATTTCCAAACACAGGGCTATCTGGATTTAATCAGGAACTTCTTCGATCGGGCATGGCTGCTGGTCTATCTTCTGGGTGCCTCGCCAGCAGTTTGCGCGAGCTTCCTATCGGGTAACAAGAACCATCACCTGCTTCCGATCGATGCTGCGGCCAGCAGTCTCTACCTGCCAACCGCTACCTCACTGCGTATGGGCGATTTGGGATACACCAGCAACGCACAGGCAGGACTGCAGGTTTGCTACAACGATTTGAACAACTACATAGCAACCCTTCGGAGTGCAATCGTAACGCCTCACCCACCCTACGCAGATTTCAAGCTCACCGCTGATGGAGAACAAGCGCAGTTAAATGACAGCCTGCTACAAATAGAAAACGAATTTTACAGTCCGATTCGACCAAAGCGGGTCACGAAGTCAGGAGAAGCCCCTGTCGTTGCACTTCAGCGTGGTGGAATCGAATACATCGAGGTTCGCTGTATCGACATAAACCCATTTATGCCCCTTGGTATCGATGGGAATACGATCAGACTCATCGATACCTTCTTGGTAAATGCATTGATCACCGATAGCCCGCTATGTGATGAGGAAGGCCAGCGGCGCAACCAGGAGAACTTAAAGCGCGTGGTCAATCAGGGACGGGATCCCGATCTCATGTTAAGCACCGCAGTCGGTGAGACCTCTATGCGCAGTCTTGCAACCCGGTTACTCGATGACATGAGCGACACGGCGCAGGCACTGGACCGTGCTGCTGGTGGCGACGACTACGCCCGCGCCATCGCCGACGCCAACGTCAAGCTATTCAATCCAGAGACCACGCCCTCGGGACGGATTCTGCAAGAAATGCAGGATCAAAATATGCCTTTTTGGCGACTCGCTCTGAACTACTCGCAGAGCTGGCAAGAGAATTTTCTTAGTCGGCCTCTAGATGACATAGTACGGGCAGAGCTTGAGACTGCTGCAAGCGTATCGATCACTCAACAACATGCCTTGGAGAATAATCATCAGCAGGGTTTTGAAGATTACCTGCAGAATTTCTACAGGCAATATTTGGAGCTTTGATAAAAAACCCCGGTAGAACCGGGGTCTCTTAGAATCTTGCAGCCTCTATTCGGCCGCGTCCTCAGCGAGGATTTTGATTAATTCAACTTCAAAGATCAGCGTTGAATTAGGACCAATGACCTGACCGGCACCCCCAGCGCCGTAGGCAAGGTCACTTGGGATATAAAGATTATACTTGTCTCCTTCCTTCATCAGCTGTAGCGCCTCTGTCCAACCCGGGATCACTTGGGTAACCCCAAATGTCACCGTTTGACCACGATCGTAAGAACTGTCAAATACCGTGCCGTCGATAAGCGTCCCTCGATAGTGAACCTCTACCTGATCATCAGGCCCGGGTGATGCACCATCACCAGCAGTCACGACTTCATATTGCAAGCCGGAATCCGTCACGATAATCCCCTCTCGCTGAGCATTTTCGGCCAAGAACGCAGCACCCGCCTCCGCATTGCCTTCAGCGACTTGAGCCTGAGCAGCTTCACGCTCAGCCTCCACTTTTTCCTGAAACGCCATCATCTCAGCGTTGATTTCTTCTTCGGTAAGGCGTGCTTCAGCACCCTCGAAGGCATCACGCATCCCAAGTGCGTAGGCATCAACGTCCATCACCATGCCATCGGCAACCATGCGCTCACTCATGCGCAGGGCAATGCCGTAGCTCAATCGTTTTTCAGGAGTATCGAGTGTCACTGGGGCTGGCTCCTTGGCCTGCTCCTGGCAGGCAATTAACGCACCGGCAAAAAGAGGTGCCATAAAAAGTGTGGAAACGCGACGCGTAGTTACATCAAACATGTTTTGACCCTGCTTTTAGTTGGAAATGTGGGTAAGTCGGCCCTAACGGGGGCGTTATGGTACGCACACATTGCCTGTAGCGCCAGCGCTGGAGAAAGACTGGATGCCAGGAGGTTGGGAAAAGTTCATTAAGGAATCAGTCGAGGAGGCTGTCACTTCGGGCCATGCTGACTGAGTAGAACTCAAAGTATCGTACCTCGCTCAGCGCCCTAAGAAGTTTTTTACCCGCGCAGATGCTGCTCGAGTTGTTGGTACGACTCACCGGTTGTTTGCAAGCCTGTCCGCTCGAGCACCAACCCAAGGTTGTGTCGAAAGGCGGGCAGGCTATGATCAGCCGAACTCTTGCTGGAGGTCATGGGGGTAAGCGGCAACGATTCAGCGTACAAATTAGCTAGACCGTGCTCTGCCTCAAGTTCGAGCGTCTTCAACCGAGCGCGCAGGGTCGCTGCTTTGCCCTCTGTTTTCCATGCTCGCCGGACTTGCCGCAGGGGCAGAACCACCTGATCAATCCAGGCCTCGCTACAGGCCCGTAATTGAGCGAGATCCTCCCGGCTAATCGCTCTCCCCCGCAGCCCTAGCCAGGCAACATACATCAATTCCAGGATGACCACATTGTGCTTGTCCTGCAGCTCGAGTAGACGAGCCGCACCGGCTCCCTGCCACCGATCCAGCGCCCACTGCCAAAATTCTGAGTGCTGTTCACTCATAGGGCTATCATCTCCCTGGACTGTATCAATGACTTTTTTTCAGCACGGGACAGCTTTTTTAGCCGGGACTCCAGCCGTTGCGCCTGCCCGCGAGAAGCAACCGACTGGTGCCAAGCGACCGTCACAGGCCGACGAACCCGGGTATAGCGAGCCCCTCCAGCGAGCTCCCCATTGTGTTGACGCAGCCTGCGAACCAAATCGGTCGTGACTCCTGCGTAGAAGCTGCTATCTGCACAGGCCAGTAAATATACCTGCCAAGACCCCTCGGGGTCTGTGTCTGCTGGTGTGGTGGTGCTATAGTTGGTCATCGTAATGGAGTGGTAGTTAATGCCTGTTAGGGAGCGCATATGAGTGAGAGTATTGTCCACGTTACAGAAGCCACCTTTGATTCGGAAGTCCTGTCTGCAGAAGTCCCCGTTCTGGTAGATTTCTGGGCAGAGTGGTGTGGGCCCTGCAAGATGATTGCGCCTATTCTCGACGAGATAGCTGCCGACTATGCGGGCAAACTGAAGGTATGCAAAGTCGATGTCGATTCGAACGCCGGTATTCCTGAAAAATTTGGTATCCGCGGCATCCCCACCCTTATTGTGTTCAAGGACGGAAACGCGGTGGAGACAAAAGTTGGTGCACTGTCGAAAACCCAGCTGTCGGAATTCATCGACGGCTGCATGTGAAAATAGCCAAAAACAGACAAAAATAAACGTGATAAAAGGTCTGGACGCACCCAGCGTCCAGTGCTAACTTATCAGATGCAGGTCCCGAGAGCCTCGGGTTTCCTGGCTACTTCCCCCCTTATAACTCCACGCTTGGTTCGCGCCTGATTGTGTTCCTGGTGACGTTGGGGGTTAGGTGACAATCACGTTGACCTGCATTAGCTGCCCACCCAGGGCATGCATTCTTTCCCATTACTTCGGAATCAATCTGTGGACGACAACAATAGCTCAGAGAGCAAAGAAATAGACACTCAGCCCGTCAATGAAGAATCCAGCGACACTGGACGCACACTGAAGCTGAATAAATCCAACGAATCTAGCGCAGAGCCAGCTGATATCGGTGGAGACGCCGAAAACAGTGAAGCGGCGGATTCAACCGACAGCAGCGGTAGCAATGGGGGACGACGGGGCAGAAACCGCCGGCAAAAAAGACGGGAGCCCAGCACGCCCAGTGCGAACCCCCTCAGCCTCACCGAGCTCAAGAACAAGTCAACTCAGGAGCTGATCGACATGGCCCGGGAGATGGGCCTTGAAAATATGGCTCGATCCCGCAAGCAGGACATTATCTTTGCCCTGCTCAAACGGCACGCCAAGAGCGGCGAGGACATTTGGGGCGATGGGGTCCTCGAAATACTCCAAGATGGCTTTGGTTTCCTGCGCTCGGCGGACTCCTCCTACCTGGCGGGCCCTGACGATATTTACGTAAGCCCCAGCCAGATCCGGCGCTTCAACCTTCGCACCGGCGACACCATCACGGGCATGATCCGGCCACCCAAGGATTCGGAACGCTACTTTGCGTTGCTGAAGGTCAAAGACGTCAACTTCGAGTCGCCCGAGAGCGCCAAGAGTAAAATTCTCTTTGAGAATCTGACCCCCCTATTTCCCAATGAGCGCCTCACCCTTGAAAAAGGCAATGGCTCAACGGAAGACCTTACGGGACGCATCATCGATTTGTGCGCCCCCATCGGTAAAGGACAGCGGGGCCTTTTGGTTGCTCCCCCCAAAGCCGGCAAGACCATCATGATGCAAAACATCGCTCAAGCGGTCATAACCAATAATCCGGAATGTTACGTTATCGTTCTGCTGATTGATGAGCGTCCGGAAGAGGTAACCGAGATGCAGCGGTCTGTAGGCGCGCGTGGTGCAGAGGTGGTCGCCTCGACTTTTGATGAACCGCCCTCGCGACATGTTCAGGTAGCGGATATGGTGATTGAGAAGGCCAAGCGTCTGGTTGAACACAAGCGTGATGTGGTCATCCTTCTGGATTCCATCACGCGACTTGCCCGAGCTTACAACACGGTTGTACCAAGCTCAGGCAAGGTACTAACGGGTGGTGTTGACGCCCATGCACTGGAGCGTCCAAAGCGATTCTTCGGTGCCGCTAGAAATATTGAGGAGGGTGGCAGCCTTTCCATCATCGCGACGGCACTCATCGACACCGGGTCGAAAATGGATGAGGTGATCTACGAAGAATTCAAGGGCACGGGTAATATGGAATTGCACCTTGATCGGAAAATCGCCGAGAAGCGTGTTTACCCTGCCATCAACATCCGGCGCTCAGGTACACGCCGCGAGGAACTCCTTACTGGAGACGAAGAGCTACAGCGCATGTGGATTCTGCGCAAGCTACTGCACGGTATGGAGGACCTGCCTGCTATCGAGTTCCTGCTCGACAAGTTGAAAGATACAAAGTCGAACGAAGAATTCTTCAAGTCGATGAAGCGTAAGTAATCCGACATACCCCAATGAGCGTGCAATTTACCGACCTCAGGGACTTCATTACGGAGCTGGAGAAACGCGGACTGCTTGTACGCATCAAGGAGCCTGTCGACCCCAATCTTGAGATGACTGAAATTTCGGATCGCACCCTTCGAGGCGGCGGTCCAGCACTGCTGTTTGAAAATCCCGTGGGTTACGACGTACCTGTGCTCGCCAATTTATTTGGCACCGAGGAGCGTGTTGCCATGGGTATGGGCGCAGAGTCCATCGAGGCCCTACGGGAGATTGGAGAGTTGCTGGCCTATTTGCGACAACCAGACCCGCCTAAAGGGATGCGAGATCTGATCGACAAGGCACCCCTACTGAAGCAGGTTCTCAACATGGGACCCAAGGTCGTCAAGCGTCCGCCATGTCAGGACGTCGTGCTCAAAGGTAACGACATAGACCTGACCCGCCTGCCGATACAGACCTGCTGGCCGGGTGATGCTGGACCGCTGGTGACCTGGCCACTGGTCATCACCCGGGGCCCCGAAAAGCCCAGGATGAACCTCGGTATTTATCGCATGCAACTGATAGGACACAACAAGCTAATCATGCGCTGGCTGTCCCACCGTGGTGGTGCTCTGGATTTCCGTGATTGGACGCTGAAAAATCCGGGGGAGCCTTATCCAGTCGCCATTGCCCTCGGCGCTGATCCAGCCACCACACTTGGTGCGGTGACCCCCGTCCCCGACGCCCTGTCTGAATACGCCTTTGCTGGCCTGCTCAGGGGAAGCAAGACCGAGGTGGCAGAATGCGTGACCGATCGCTGCAGGCAAAACGAATTGCGTGTCCCTGCCCACTCGGAAATTATTCTCGAGGGCTATATCCAACCGGGAGAAGAGGCAGACGAGGGCCCATTCGGTGATCATACGGGCTACTACAACGAAGTGGAGCGGTTTCCCGTATTCACCGTTGAAGCGATGACTACCCGGCGCAATCCGATTTATCACAGCACCTACACCGGGAGACCCCCCGACGAGCCTGCCATTCTCGGCGTGGCTCTGAACGAAGTGGTTGTGCCCCTACTAAGAAAGCAGTTTCCAGAGATCGTCGATTTTTATTTGCCACCAGAGGGCTGCTCCTATCGTCTTGCCGTGGTTACGATCAGAAAAGAGTATCCCGGCCATGCCAAGCGCATCATGATGGGTGTCTGGTCATTTCTACGCCAGTTTATGTACACCAAGTTCATTATCGTCACAGACGATGACGTCAACGCACGGAGCTGGGAAGATGTCGTCTGGGCAATGACCACCCGCATGGACCCTCGTCGAGACTGCGTGTTTATCGACAACACCCCTATCGATTACTTGGATTTTGCATCACCAGTTGCTGGTCTCGGCTCCAAGGTAGGGATGGACGCCACTCATAAGTGGGAGGGTGAGAGCGACCGCGAGTGGGGCACCGCTATTTCAATGAGCCCCGATGTCAAAACACGTGTTGATGCATTGTGGGATTCTTTGGGCATCGAACTTCCGGGCCGCAAATCCTAGGAAGCTCTCAGCCCTGATCTCTCTCTGGGAGTGGGACCTCCGGCTCGCCGTGCAGTTCACGGCTAGCCTGCTCCAGAAGCTTTACGGCCTCCTCTTGTCGCCCCGTCGCGCGATACAGGGCCGACAGTAGCCAAGCGGCCTCAGCTGCATCCTCTTGCTGGCTCGCCTCGAGCAAAAATGCCTCGGCACGATCCCATTCGTGAGCGTGTAAAGCCGCGCGCGCCGCTGCCATCATCAAGGGATACTCTTTTCCCTGTTGGGCAAGCCACCGCTCGAGGGTTTTGAGCAGTTTTTTTGGCTGCTTTGGGGCAAAACGGCCAAGGTTGTCAACCAGTGTTGCATCCCACTCGTTATCCAGAAATTCGATCACCCTGCGCTCAAGCGCGCCATAGGCCTTTAAGGAGCGAAGTTGCTCGATGAAATGCTGCCGGAATCGCCTCTGACTCTTAAATTCAGCCGGAACCGACCGCCACAGTTTTTCCAGAGCACCCTCCGCATCGGGCGCCTCGATTGCCGAGGACATCAAGCCGAGCCACATCCGCTCCTCAGTGTCCGATAAATGGCCGCTGGCATTGAGCTTGTATTTCTTGAGCTCGGGCAAAATTTCTCGCAGGGACTCCCAGTCCTCAAGCTGAAGATGCGCCCGTGCCAACAGTTCGACGACATAGGGGTGTTTATTGGCGTTCGCTCTTGCTCGAACGAGCGTGGCCAGAGCCTGCTCATATTGACCTGCCGTAAGCTGGAGTTCCGCTTGGGTGAGCTCGACCGCAATACCCGCATCACCATCAATAGTTTCGGCAATACCTAACTGGCGCCTGGCCTCATCTACATCTCCCAGACGAAAGCTGGCCCGCGCGGCGATCAAATGATTGAGCAGGGGTGCCTCCGTGTATCGGGCGGCCCGAAGAAGTTGCTTGCGTGACTGCTCCCAATTACCTTCAACAAAATTGATAAGGCCCCTATTACTCAAGGCAGTCGCGTTCCTGCTTTTTCGACTGCCGAGCCAATCCATGAGCGTCAACCGACTGCGCAGTATCTTGGTTATAAACTTGAGAAGCAGCGCGGCAAGCATCCAGGTCACCAGCGCCAAGGTGATACCGAACCACAAGCTGGTCTCAACGGAGCTATCTCGCCAGCTGATATAGATATAGCCCGGATCCTGCTCTACCAGCGTGACCAATCCCGCGCCAAGTAGCAGCCCCAACACGCCATAAAGAAATAAACTGCGCACTATTGTTCCTGCTGGTCAGCCGTTGGGATATCGACAGCCACGACGTCGTTTTCCAGCAGGGCGAGGGCATCCGCCAGGGCGGCGCTGGATTGAATGAGATCGGGAAGCGTAGGAGCGATATCCGTCGCAGCGAGTAGCGCTAATTCCTCGAGCATCGGGTTCACGTGCCGGGGGTCTTGCGATTCGACCAGACGGAGAATGTCGGAAGCACGAGACACCGCCCCGTCAAAAAGAGCCTGATTGCCCGAGAGGGCCGCTATTTGCGCCTGCTCTATCAGCAGCCGCACCATCTGTCGTGCCAGCTCCTCTTCATCCGGCGTCGTGAATACAGACGGGCTGGCGCTTCTGGATTTAATGACGAGATAGCTGCTCAGCTTCGACAGCGCGGCCTCCCAGCCCCAGCCCAAGCGGGCAAGCAGGCCCTCTTCCTTCGGCTCTGGAATGGGCTGGGTCGTCACCACACGCCGTGAACCGATAGTTAACTCGTTAGCCTGAGTCGCCAGCGCACTGAAACGGGCGTGAATACCTACGCTGTCAACCTTGGGGGCTGCCAGAAGCTGTGTTCGATCAGCGGCGATCGCGATGCGGGCTCTGGATAGCCTAGGATCATCGACCTCTGCAAGCAAATTATCTGCGTTGTTCAACAGCGCTATTGCGGCATTAACATCCCGAGCGGAAGACAGGCGCTGCGCAGCCAAACGCACTGTAAACGCAGCTTCCTGGGCCAACCATTGACGCCGGTCGGTCGCAGTCAATCGCGCAAGCCGAATTTCCATTCTATCCAGGCGGGTCAGAAGGGCCTTGTACTCTGCCGCCATGCTGGCTTGGCGATTGGCCAGGTCATCACCACTGTCATTGATTGAGCTAATGAGGCTGGTTTGCAGCTCGCGCAATCCAGACGCCAAGGCGGCGTTCATTTGTGCCGGTGTTACCGCTTCACGGCCCTCCAGTCGCGCCAGCCTCTCCTCTACCCGGCTATCCGCGCCGGTCAGCTGTGTCCACTGGGGCCAGAGAAATCGCCATCCCACATAACTCGCTGCGCCCAGACACAGCAGGATCAGCACAAGGAGCAATCGCGCAAACCAGTCGGCGCGCCTTGGTGCCGGCTGAGCAGGTGCTGGAGCCGATTGCTGCTGATTTTGGTCGACGCTGGTAGCCGCCATGTCGTCTCGTTCCACCGGTTCCCTGGAGCTCTCTATCTCTTGCGCGGTTTTAGGGGAGTCGTCAACGTCAGTCAACGCCTGTTCTTCCTCTGTTGAAAGCTCTTCTTCTGGAAGTTTATCGCGCACTACGTTGTCGTCTGTCAGATTCAATACCTTCAGGAATGCCCGATCACTTGCATTCTCGGCGACCAGGATGCGACTCCATCCCAGGGCCGACGCAACCTCAGCGACACGAGCCGAGGGAACGATGACGGGACTATCCAGTAAATTCGGCTGACCACCCTCGCCCAGCAGGGCTGATAGCCTCTCCAACGTCTCCGCACTACTGGCTTGAAATACGAGGGATTCCTCACGGCAGAGGTGCCAGCAAAAATCAGCAGCGTCGACGTCTGCAGGAAGTCGTCTGTAACAAACGAACTCGGCAACAGCCGCACCGCGATCTGAAAGGGTGTCGGCAAGAAGCCCACGTCCACCCTCACCCTTGACGATGACGATTGGCCTGTCCTTGGGGTCCGCGAGTTCACCAAGAGCCAAAAGTCCCTCTGAGTCGGCCCTTGCAGGGACGACCGCAGTGATCCCATCCTGTGCCAAGGCGGTGGCCGTGGCTTCGCCAACCGCCAGGACCGTTGCCCCGGTTTTGAGTATATCTGTCGACAGGTGCGATAGCCCTGCGCGCACGGCGTTGGCACTGATAAAAATGACGATCGAATCTCGCGTTATGACGGGAACCACAGGCAGTTCCGCGATGGGCTCGATCATCAACATTGGCTGGTAAAGCACCTGCCAACCGAGCGCTTCCAGCGAGCAACCCAATGTCTCGGCAGTGCCCGACGGCCGTGTCAAGACTGCAGTTGGTTTCACCCCCGAGCAGCCCTCAGGATCTCGGCAGCACCGTCATCAAGCAGTTGCTCTGCGATTCGCTGCCCAAGCGCTTCAGGGTCCTCCCCGGAGCCCTCCGCCATGAGCAGCGAGGATCCGTCCGCAGCGCCAACTCTTGCCCGCAACCAGAGCGTGTCTCCCCGCTCAATGGCATAACTCGCAATAGGCACATCACAACCTCCATCAAGCCGGCGCACCACCGCTCGCTCGGCGACTACGCACCGGGATGTTGTGGCGTGGTTCAATGGAGCTAGCAGGGCCGCCGTGTGCTCATCATCAGACCGGTATTCGATGCCTACCGCGCCCTGACCCCCCGCGGGCAGCGATACATCGGGATCAATTGAAGCACCGATCCTGTCTGAGAATCCCAGTCTCAGGAGACCCGCGGTGGCCAACAGGATCGCATCGAATTCTCCAGCGTCGAGTTTTGCCAATCGGGTATTTACATTGCCGCGCAAAAATCCGATGTCGAGGTCGGGCCGAACACGTCTGATCTGACAGGAACGCCTCAAACTCGAGGTGCCCAACCGAGCGCCCTCTGCCAACTCATTGAGATCACTGACACCCACCAAGGCATCCCTCGGGTCCTCGCGCTCACAAATCACACCGAGGGTGAGGCCATCGGGCAACATCATCGGCACGTCCTTCATTGAGTGCACCGCGATGTCGGCACGGCTATCAAGAAGTGCCGTCTCGAGTTCCTTGACGAACAAACCCTTGCCGCCCACTTTGTACAGTGGGCGGTCGAGAAGCTGGTCGCCTCGCGACGTCATTCCCAACAGCTCTACGGTGAGATCAGGATGCAATTCACGCAATCGGCCAGCCACATGATTGGCCTGCCAAAGGGCGAGTGGGCTCTCGCGGGTGGCGATAACAAGTTTTGACACGATAAGACTCCCCAACACCAAGTATGAGCTTACCACGGGTGGACCAGAACGTAGCCTTCGGGGTGGTATACTTTCGACCCTAACGGGTGCTTACCCAGTGAGCGCACCAGTCATCGATGCGAGCAGAGCAGAGGCACGGCAGAACAACATGAGCACATCGGACGATACCGACAACACCAGCACGCTCTGGGGAGGCCGATTTAGCGAGGCCACCGATGCCTTTGTTCAGCGCTTTACCGCCTCTGAAGGTTTCGATCGTCAACTCGCTCAAGAAGACATAGAAGGCTCGATGGCCCACGCAACTATGCTCGCGGCAGCCGGCATTTTGTCCGATCACGAACTCACTGCGATCACAGAGGGACTGGCATCGATACAGAATGAAATAGAGCAGGGTTCTTTCGAGTGGCGGGTTGATCGGGAAGATGTGCACATGAACATCGAAGCTCGATTAACCGAGCTTGTGGGGGATGCCGGCAAGAAATTACACACGGGCCGTTCTCGAAATGACCAGGTGGCCACAGATATAAAACTATGGCTGAGACGCGCCATTGAAAGCATTTCAAAAGAACTCACGCGATTGCAGCTTGGCATTGTCAAGCTGGCCGAGGCACATGCCCACACCGTCATGCCTGGCTTTACCCATTTACAGGTAGCCCAACCCATTACTTTCGGACATCACCTACTGGCGTGGAACGAGATGCTCGAGCGGGACTGGGGGCGACTGCAGGATTGCCGATACCGGCTTAACCAGTGCCCCTTGGGAGCCGCTGCGCTCGCAGGCACCACGTTTCCTATTGACCGTGCCATGACCTCGGATGCGCTTGGCTTCGATGCCCCCACCCGCAATTCGCTGGACTCGGTATCAGACCGGGATTTCGCTATCGAGTTCTGTGCCGCCGCAGCGATCACCACCACCCATTTATCACGCATGGCTGAGGAGCTTGTTATCTGGACCTCAGCACAGTTTGGCTTCATCGATATCCCGGATCGCTTTTGCACGGGCTCCTCGATCATGCCGCAAAAAAAGAACCCTGATGTCCCCGAGCTAGTTCGAGGCAAGAGCGGCCGGATGAATGGTCACCTCATCACGCTTCTGACATTGATGAAAAGCCAGCCTCTGGCATACAACAAAGACAATCAGGAAGATAAGGAACCGCTGTTTGACGCGGTAACCACCCTGTTCGATTGCCTGCGCGCCTTTGCCGATATGGTACCCGCTCTAGAGCCTGACCAGGAGCGGATGCGTGCAGCAGCACTACAGGGGTTTTCCACCGCCACCGATCTGGCGGATTATCTGGTTCGAAAAGGTTTGCCTTTCAGGGACGCCCATGAGGTAGTCGGTAAAGTAGTTGGTCATTGCGTTAGCAAGGATATTACTCTCGAGGACCTCAGCCTTGACGATCTGCAGGAGTTTAGCGACGCAATCGGTGACGATGTGTTTTCTGTACTCACGCTCGAGGGCTCGGTAGCCGCCAGAAATCATCTGGGAGGCACTGCGCCTGATCAGGTCACCGCCGCGGCAAAGGCAGCGCTGGAGTCAGTCAGTAACCGCTAATCATCCCAGGAAAAAGTCACGCCCGCGTGCACTAACAGTTCGGTAACGAGTACATCCCTGAAGTTCTCCTGGGTTTTGGTATCGCGCCAATCGTTAGCATCCTGATCCCACTGGTAGTGAAAGCCGCCGCCCGGAGTCGCAAGCCAAAGTTGTTCCGTTGGTGGCTGTCTACTGAAAACGAACACAACTCCGTTGCTGAAACGAACATTGATCACCCCTTCCGCGACACTTATATCAGGGTCGTCTGCCAATTCCTCCAGACGGATCTCGACCTCATTGAAGGTCTCCTCAATCAGGTCATAGTAATGTGCACTTGCCACGCCGAGTTCTCCACCTAAACCGTCGACACCGTCAGCCCGCGGGCCACTGCGATGCCATAACACTACCACATGGGGCCCCCGCCATATCCTGCTCGCCCAGAGAAGTCACGACACTGATATACTCTGCCTCTTTTGAGAGACTTCACCATGCGACTTTTCGCCGCCCTACTCATGGTTGTCGCCCTACTCGCCTGCGGCCAAACGGGACCGCTGCGACCAGCCGAGCCCCCCGAAGAATCGCTCTCAGCACCTGAGTAAGAAATATCATGGCCTTCCATTATCAGCAGAGCGAATTTTATTGCGAGGATGTCCCCTTGAAGGACATAGCCGCGCGCTATGGGACGCCTCTATATGTGTATTCTCGAGACGCGATCGAGAAGGCATACGCCAGCTATACCAGCGCACTGGCTCAACATGACCACCTGATTTGTTACGCGGTAAAGGCAAACTCCAATCTCGCGGTACTGCAGGTGCTTGTGGAACTGGGATCCGGGTTCGATATCGTCTCGGTAGGTGAGCTCGAACGGGTGATCGAAGCGGGTGGAGATCCGGGGAGCATCGTCTTTTCTGGCGTGTGTAAAAGTCCCGACGAAATGGCGCGCGCCCTGGAACTAGGCATCAAGTGCTTCAACGTGGAGTCCTCTGCAGAACTCAGCGCTCTTAACGATGTTGCTGCGGGGCTTGGGACCGTTGCCCCCGTCTCTCTGCGAGTGAATCCCGACGTCGATGCCAAAACCCATCCCTATATCTCGACCGGGCTCAAGGAAAACAAGTTTGGCGTCGACATGAGCGAAGCCCAAGATCTCTATCAACAGGCGAAAGACTTGCCTGGTATTAATCCAATCGGCATCGACTGCCATATAGGGAGTCAGCTGACTGAAGTCGAACCCTTTTGTGAGGCGCTGGATCGGCTGCTCGCTTTGCTTGATCAACTCGGTGACGCGGGCATAGAAATTAAACACCTCGACATCGGAGGGGGTCTCGGGGTTCAGTATCGTGATGAGAACATTCCCGCAGTAGATGCCTACATCGATGCGCTCGTCACCCGCCTTGGGGATCGCACTCTAACGCTTGTTTTTGAGCCCGGTCGATCGATAGTAGCGATGGCTGGCGTTCTGCTCACCCAAGTCAATTATTTAAAAACGACACCCTATCGCAACTTTGCCTTGGTAGATGCTGGCATGAACGACATGCTTAGACCATCTTTGTACAACGCCTGGCAAGATATCGTCCCGGTAACACGTCGCGAGGGCGCCACGATCACTTGGGATATTGTCGGACCGGTTTGTGAAACCGGCGACTTTCTGGGCAAGAATAGAGAACTGAAGCTAGCGCAGCAGGATATTCTCGCGGTGACTGGTGCCGGCGCTTACGGCTTCGTCATGGCTTCAAACTACAACACACGACCCCGACCAGCTGAAGTGATGGTGGATCGTCATCAAACGTTCCAGATTCGCGAGCGGGAAACTGTCGCTACCCTTTGGGCCTCTGAAGCCAAGTTACCTGCGAAAGCCTGATGAACCTCCGATTCACAAAAATGCACGGTGCAGGCAATGACTTTGTGATCATCGATTTGGTGCGTCAGTCGGCGACGCTGTCACCCAATCAGATAAGGCGCATTGCCAACCGGCAGCGAGGTATCGGTTGCGATCAGGTCCTTTTAGTGGAAGCGCCGGACGAGCCAGATGCCGATTTTCGCTACCGAATCTTCAACCCCGATGGCTCTGAGGCGGGTCAGTGCGGCAACGGAGCGCGCTGCTTTGCCCGTTTTGTCAAAGAGCAAAACCTCAGCTGGAAGCGAGAGCTGCGCGTTCTGGCACCCGGTGGTCCGATGACGATCAAGACCGATGAGGATGGGCTGATCACAGCCAATCTCGGGTGCCCCATTTTCTCTCCCGAGCATATTCCAATGACGGCGGAGCACGAGCAGATTGAATACACGCTTCTGCTTGGGGGAAAAGAGGTCCGTTTTGGCGCGATATCCATGGGCAACCCCCATGCGATTATACGAGTGGATAATGTGAAAACCGCGCCAGTTGCTGAGCTGGGGGCAGCCATGCAGGCTGATCCCAACTTTCCGGATCGCGTCAACGTCGGCTTCATGGAAATAGTCAACTCGGGTGAAATCCGTTTGCGGGTTTTTGAGCGTGGTGCCGGAGAAACTCAGGCCTGTGGTTCCGGGGCTTGTGCGGCAGTTGTTCACGGCATTCGCATGGGCGAGCTTGATAACAAGGTGACAGTGTATCTACCCGGAGGTAAGCTGAAGGTCTCTTGGATGGAGAACAACGCGCCGGTATGGCTTGGCGGACCGACGGCTACAATTTTTGAAGGAAGCATCCGCCTGCGAAATCGGTAAACTCGTTACCACCCCTGGACGATGGTAATCGTATGACAGCAGACAAGGCCTCCCCATCATCACCCGAATCAGTAAAGACCATCGTCGAAGGCGATCAGGTTGAGAATTACCTTCGGGAGCATGCCAGCTTCTTTAAACATCGCCCCGAATTGCTAATGTCGATGGAACTACCCCACGGGGGCGCTGGCGCAGTGTCTCTGGTAGAGCGTCAGGTCACCCTGCTTCGGGAGCGAAACATTGAGATGCGTAATCGTCTTGCTCTGATAACAAAGACAGCACAGGCAAACGATGAACTTTTGCAGGCCACGCGACAAATGGTGCTCGATCTGGTGCAGCTTCGCGATGAAGCAACACTTGGCCAAATAATCAGCGCGGGCTTGAAAAACCACTTCTCGGTGGAACACGGCGAATTGATATGGCTCGACAAATCCGCAGTGATGACGCCGGTCGATGACCAACGCGCGCAAGTTGTGATGGGGCTGATGAGGCAGTCACAGGCCTACTGTGGGGTGTTTCGTTTAGAAGAGATGAGCGCGCTGTTCCCAGACTGCAAGAGTGAAGGCTCCGCGGCGCTCGCGCCCCTCGTGCGCGGTGACACCCTGCTTGGCATACTGGCGGTGGGGTCGGCAGATAGCAGACGCTACGACAGTGAGGTAGGGACACTCTTTTTGGAGTATCTCGCCGACGTTCTGATGTCCCTACCCTGCATGGATTCAAAAGACTCAGCGTGACTGCTCTTCTTCGGGACGCTTGCGATCAGTATCTCGCCTATCAGCGTGATGTACGTCAGGTATCTCCTCACACTCTCACCAACTACGCTCGGGACCTTTCCAGCTTTATTGATTTCTGCGAGTCGCGGGACAAAAAAGTGAGCTCAGACATTGCAGAGGTTGATGTACGGCACTGGATAGCCAACGAACACCGCCGGGGATTGGCCGGTTCCAGCATTCAACGTCAGCTATCGGCGGTAAGAGCTCTTTTTCGTTATCTAGGGGATCGGGATGCATCTATAGGCAATCCTGCCTTGGGCGTTAGGGCTCCAAAAACCGCACGGCCATTGCCAAAAAGTATCGATGCAGACAGTGTCGGCGCGTTGTTTCAAATGACACCCGAGTCGCCACTTGATTTTCGTGACCTGGCCATGGCGGAGTTACTCTACTCATCGGGCCTCCGCCTCGCGGAGCTGGTCTCCGCCAACGTGGGCGATGTTGATCGTCAAGAGCGAATCATTACAGTCACCGGTAAAGGACGTAAAACTCGTTCAGTACCTGTCGGTCAGCCCGCGTTGGAGGCTATTTCGTTGTGGTTAAAGCAGAGGCCCTTGGGTAAGGAAACCGTCAGTATCGATTCCCCTCTTTTTGTTTCCTCCCGTGGCACACGCATCAGCCCTCGCTCGGTGCAGGAGCGCCTCAAGCGATTAGCCGCCACCACCGATCTTGCAACCAAACTGCACCCCCACATGCTCCGACATTCCTTCGCCAGCCATCTGCTCGAGTCAAGCGGTGATCTGCGGGCCGTGCAAGAGCTGCTGGGGCACGCGGATATCAGTACCACCCAAATTTATACGCATCTGGATTTTCAACACTTGGCGAAAACCTATGATGCTGCCCATCCCAGAGCGCGACGTCGAAATAAGCCATGATTCGATGCATAACCTTTGACCTTGACGACACCCTTTGGGACGTCAGACCCGCGCTTCTTAGAGCTGAGCAAGCCCAGAATACGTGGCTCAATGATCATTATCCGCAAGCACTCAAAGACACATCAGACAGCGAGATATTGGCCTTAAAAAAAGCTGTTCTTGAGGATGAGCCTAGTCTCCGACACAACATCAGCTTATTTCGGCAGCGGTTTATTCAACGTTTACTGACCAATGCGGGAGTAGACCCCAGCGAAGCGAGGCAAGCCAGTGAGGACGCTTTTGCGGCGTTCATCGCACGGCGCAATGATGTCGAGCTGTTCCCCTTCAGCGACTCGGTACTCGGCCAGCTGGGGAAGAGCTACCGTCTCGGGGCCCTGACCAATGGCAACGCAGATGTCTTCAAAACCCCTATTGGCCGCCATTTTGAATTTGCCCTACAGGCCGAACAAGTGGGGGCAGCGAAACCCGCGCCGGCACTTTTTGATCGTGCCCGCGAAGTTACTAATCTGGCACATCATGAAATGCTTCATGTGGGCGACAGTCATGACCATGACGTGGTGGGCGCGCTGGGAGCAGGTATCGACTGCATATGGCTAGCTGGGGATGGTGCTACAAGCGACATAGCCACCGGTATTATTAGCTGCCTGAGCGAACTTCCCGAGGTCTTAACAACGCTGCAATCCCGAGTTTCACCAGCTAGCTAGGTTGCACTAAATCGCTTCCTCGCCGGTTTCGCCGGTGCGGATACGCACCACCTGTTCCAGATCAGAAACAAAGATTTTCCCGTCACCAATCTTGCCCGTCCCGGCTGAATCCATTATCGCTTCCACGATCGCTTCAGTTTGATCAGCGGCGCAGGCCACCTCAAGCTTGAGCTTGGGAAGGAAATCGACAACGTATTCCGCACCTCGATAGAGTTCAGTGTGACCACGCTGGCGACCAAAACCCTTGACCTCGGTCACCGTCACTCCCTGTACGCCTATCTCGGACAGGGCCGATCGTACGTCGTCCATCTTGAAAGGTTTGATAATTGCGGTCACAAGTTTCATGGGATCGGCTTCTCTTTTACGTCAACAAGCTAATTGTTGACACATTATGGTCTGCCTGCAGAATTTGGCAATGGGCACAGGCGGCCTTCGGGAAAAAAGTTTTCAAAAAAAAAGGGGCCCGAAGGCCCCAACACACACTCCAAAAGTTTTCGCTTTAACGGGCGGAGGAGAACTCAGGATAGGCTTCCACACCGCACTCGGCGATATCCGATCCTTCGTATTCCTCTTCCTCGCTGACCCGCAGACCCATGATCATCTTGATGACCATGAAGGCGACCAGCGATACACCGAATACCCAGCCGGAAATTGTTGCAGCACCAATGAGCTGACCCGAGAAGCTTGCGCCGTCATTGGTCACAGGCACCAGGATCAATCCCAGAAGGCCCACCACACCGTGAACTGAAATCGCACCGACAGGGTCGTCAATCTTCATCTTGTCGAGGGTGGTGATCGAGAATACAACCAGCACGCCACCAAGCGCACCAAAGACTGTCGCGAGCAAGGCCGTCGGGGTATCTGGCCCAGCAGTAATCGCGACGAGACCAGCCAGACAGCCATTAAGTGCCATGGTGAGGTCTGCCTTGCCAAACAATACCTTGGCAGTCAGCAGAGCAGCCAAACAACCACCCGCTGCCGCAGCGTTGGTGTTCATGAACACAACCGCCACTGCATTCGCTGATTCTACGGACGCAGTCGCCAGTACAGAGCCGCCGTTGAAACCGAACCATCCAAGCCAGAGGATGAAGGTACCCAAGGTTGCCAGGGGCAAATTTGCACCCGGGATCGCATTCACCTCGCCATTCGGACCATATTTACCCTTGCGGGCTCCAATCATGATGACGCCAGCCAGAGCCGCCGCCGCACCCGCCATGTGGACAATGCCGGATCCTGCAAAGTCGACGAAACCGAGGTCTCCAAGCGTGTACATGCCAAAGACGGGGTTGCCGCCCCAGGTCCAGCTACCCTCCATCGGATAGATGAACCCAGTCATCACGACGGCAAACACAAGGAAGCTGAAGAGCTTCATGCGCTCCGCCACTGCGCCCGAAACGATCGACATTGCCGTCGCCACAAACACAACCTGGAAGAAAAAGTCCGCCGACGGTGCGTAAGTAGCTGCCTCTTCGGCGCCAGTCACTCCATCGCCTGTAATCGTGCTGAGCAGATAATCGCCGCCGTACATAATGGCGTATCCGCATACCATGTACATCGTGCAGGCCACTGCAAACAGCGCCACATTCTTGGTTAGGATCTCTACGGTATTTTTACCTCGGACCAGACCGGCTTCTAGCATCGCGAAGCCTGCCGCCATCCACATAACCAGTGCGCCGCACACCAGGAAGTAAAAGGTGTCCAGAGCGTATTGCAACTGAAAAATTTCGTTCTCCATGACAGATTCCTGTATTGAGTGGGGTTAGATGGCCGCTTCGCCGGTCTCGCCGGTTCGAATGCGGATGATTTGTTCTAGGCCAGTGACGAAGATTTTGCCGTCGCCGATCTTGCCGGTGTGAGCAGCCTGAGTGACTGCCTCGATCACTTGATCTAGTAGGGCATCAGCCACCGCGACTTCGATCTTGATCTTGGGCAGAAAATCCACGACGTACTCGGCGCCCCGATACAGCTCCGTGTGTCCCTTCTGGCGCCCGAAACCCTTGACTTCGGTTACCGTGATTCCCTGAACGCCGATCTGTGACAGCGCCTCGCGGGTATCATCGAGTTTGAATGGCTTAATAATGGCAGTGACGAGTTTCATACAGTCCTCCCTGTCCGGGCAGCGCCTGCGAGCGCGACCTTGATTGTTGAGCGTTGCAGCATGTGTGGACTCCTTTAGCTTTACCTGTTTGTGCGCCGACGAGAGGCCTGCTGGAACCCACGCCGCCCAGTACTCTTTGCGACAGACATACCAAATCCTTTTTTTTGTTTAAGAAACAGTGGCCTATAGACACACAGTCGGGGCTAACTCAGGAGCCGACAGTAACCAAGTCTCCGCCCATCGCACCACAATGGCGCGCTCATGCCCTGCTCAAGGGCGATTTTGAGAGGTATGGATGTTCGGTGTCGCCATACTGTGCGTTAAAGTGGTGGACCAACAAATAACGGCGGCTCTGGAGATGTTGATATGGCGCGACAGGAAGATGAAGGATCCGGAAAATCCGAGCGGATCAGCTCGTTAAAGCCACCCGGTCTCGGTGAATTATTCGACCGCTTGGTGCGGGACGAGAGTGGAGTGCTGGAGCAGGTCGATCGTAATGCAAAAGCCCTTGCCAAGACCGCCCTAAACAAACTTGACGTGGTCAGCCGAGCTGAATTTGATGCGCAGACCGCCGTGCTGCAGCGAACCCGCGCAAAAGTAGAGGAACTTGAGCGAGCGGTGGCCGAGTTGACGGAGGAGCTGGAGAAGTCTGGGAACAGTTAAATCCCGGAAGATTCAAGAAGCCAGCGGACCCCATGGAAATCTAGACGGGCAAACCCCGAGCCCCAACACCACCCCACTGACAGATCAAGGATGATCGATGAGTCACGCTCAAGTTCTCTCCAGAACATCGGCAGGCATTGACGCGCCGCTTGTCTCCGTAGAAGTGCACATAAGCAACGGCCTACCGAGCTTTGCCATTGTTGGTTTACCCGAGAGCACCGTCAAAGAAGCCAAAGAGCGAGTTCGAAGTGCCCTGCTCAACTCCCATCTGGCATGGCCCGACCGGCGGATTACCGTGAGTCTGTCTCCGGCGGAGTTGCCCAAGTCCGGTGCTCGCTTCGATTTACCTATCGCCCTCGCCATACTGGCCGCATCCGGCCAACTGCCGTCAGATGAATTGAAGGGAGTAGAGTGCTACGGCGAGCTTGGTTTGGATGGCGATGTGCGCCCCTGCCGGGGTCTTCTATCCGCCGTGCTAGCCGGATGTCGCAACAGCCACATGCTTATGGTTCCGGCCTGCCAGCTGGCAGATCTAACATTGCCACAATCTGGTCGGGTCGTTGGTGTACAAGATTTGCTGAGTACCTGTGCAGTCATTAAAGATCCCTCGCTAGTCAATCAACAGGGTGACACATCAGCTCGCGCCAAGGCAGCGAGCACATCCTCCAAGAGTGAGCCACAGACCTCCGCGCCGCCGGAGCCGCGGCTTGAGCAAGTGGTGGGTCAACTGATGGCGAAGCGGGCCATCGAGATTGCAGCTGCAGGAGGGCATCACTTGCTCATGGTCGGCCCCCCGGGGGCAGGTAAAACCTTGCTGGCCAATTGCCTGCCAAGCTTGCTCCCTCCCCTGACAGAGGCTGAGCGGATTGAGGTTGCTGTTATTCGAGATCTTGTGGGCCTCCGCGGTGAACCCGCGCGACCTTTTCGAGCGCCACACCACAGTGCATCAGCAGCTGGTTTGATCGGGGGTGGCAGTCATGCCCTGCCGGGAGAAATCTCCCTGGCCCACAAAGGCGTGTTATTTCTGGACGAACTTCCTGAATTCCCCAAAAAAATCCTTGAGCTGCTCAGGCAGCCCTTGGAAAACGGGATTATCAATATCACCCGCGCGCGCGGTGCCTTTACCTACCCCGCCGATTTCCAGCTCGTCGCGGCAATGAATCCATGTCCCTGTGGGTTTTCACAAGATCCGGGACATTCCTGTGTCTGTACCCCCGAGGCGATTCGTCGGTATCAGTCCCGGCTGTCGGGACCGGTGCTTGACCGCATAGACATGCACATCCAGCTGGAGCGCCTCAAATCGGGATCACTGCTGTCAAAAGAACCAACGCCCAAAAGCGCGCGCGCCACGGACACAACACCAGGAGCCCTGAGGGAATTTCAGCGGGAGCGGCAGGGCGTGCTAAATGGTCAACTGCAAGGAGACGACCTACTGGCTGCGTGTCAATTGACCGGAAAAACTACCGCGTGGCTTGAACAGGTCGCCGAACAATTCCAACTATCGGCCCGGGCGCTCCATAAAGCGATGCGTGTGGCGAGAACCATTGCCGACATGCGGAAGAGTCAAGACGTCTCTGAGGATGATCTACTGGAAGCCTTGGGATACCGACTGCGCCAGCACTCAATGGCCTAGCTGTGACGTTCAAAAATGTACGCCGCAACGGCGGTGTGACAGGCGACAAAACCTCGTCACAGGCTCTGGACGTACTCGGCGAGATCCTGGATGTCGGTATCGCTCAAACCGGCTGCTTGACCCCACATCAGACTGCTCTGTGCACCCACCGTCTCTCCAGCTTTATAGGAGGTCAATCGACCAACGATATAGTCGACGCTCTGCCCTGCAAGCATGGGACCCACGCCACCTTGTCCCTCTGCACCATGACACGCACTGCAGGTAGCGTACTTTGCTGCACCGGGAAGTGCCTCAACCGCGGCAACCTGCACGTCACCGCCCCCGCAGGCAGAATCACCGGCAACGCACACTTCACTGAAGGGTTTAATCCGGTCTTCGATTGCGGCACGCTGGGCCTTGGACAGATCCGCCGCGCCGGCGATCAAAGGAACGAACAAACAAAGAAAAGCAAGAAAGCGCATGGGTTGACTCCTGTCTTGGCCTGACGCCGAGTGTTTGAGGCGCGGAGTATACCGATTTGCGTGCGCCACGAAAACTGGACTAGGGTGGCCGCAGAAGCCACGGCCATCCAACAAACCCTCGAGGACCTATCATGAAGTTGTACACATTCGATTCGGCACCAAACCCTGCGCGTCTGAAGATGTTTATTGACTATAAGGGAATTGAAATCGACACCGTCCAAATCGATATGGGCAAAGCCGCCCAGCTTGAGGCGGACTACACCGAAATCGTCCCAGAGGCGACTCTACCGGCGTTGCTGCTTGATGACGGCAGTCGCCTCACCGAGGTCATTGCCATAGCCCACTATCTGGAAGGGCTTCATCCTGACCGGCCGCTACTCGGGACCAGCAATGAGGAAAAAGCGTTGATCCTCAACTGGAATCATCGACTGTTCAACACCGTCTTCATGGCCTGCGCGGAGATTTTTCGAAATAGCCATCCCGCCTATGCCTCCAGAGGTTTACCCGGCCCGGCTGACATGCCGCAAATACCGGCCCTTGCAGAACGTGGACGCGCCCGACTGGACCTGGCGCTAAAGACCCTCGAGCATGAATTGGGTACCCGCCCCTTTGTCGCAGGCGACACTTTTTCCTTTGCCGACATCGATCTGCTTGCGGCCGTGGTATTTGCCAAATGGGGCGCGAAAGTCGACCTCAGTGAAAAATACCCCAATCTCTTAGCCTGGCGGGCTCGGACTGAGGCTGCCCTTCAAGCGGAATCTTCGTAAGCCGGCATGACAACATCATTTCTAAGCTTGGCTAGAACAGACAAATGCTGCGGCATCGCCGCCTAATCCGTCACTGCTCAGTAGGGCTGCTCCTGCTCGCTGCATGCTCGGCGCCGGATACCGGTCCAGCCTATCTGCAGAACTACATCGAGCGTCTTGGTACCGCAGCAGGAGAAGTAGTGCCACCCTATGGATCTCTGATTGCTCCACCCCGAGTCAGTGACGCCGGCATCACCCTCATTCCGATCGACAACAGTTCGATTAATGTGTTGGACTTTCTATCCCTCGCTCCCTGCGAGTTACAGGTCAACATTGGACGCCGCAACAGCCTGCTTGGGCGCCACGCATCTCCCTCGCAGCAACTGCTCCTTGATTTGGAATTTCTGGCGCTTGCGCCCGCCTGTATAAAAACCATGAACGGCGCTGGAGATACTGTGCTGGCGTCGTCCCTTGAAGCAATCTCCGAGCGTAAACAAATCGAGCTCGCCCCCCGCATCTTTAATGCTTTGTTTACGGACGTGGAGTGGCGAGATTTTTGGCGTTTACCGACAGCCCTGCAAGGCTATCCTGACAGCGTTGGGGGCGATCTGCTGGACTCCCTGCGTTGGGTGGATCAACAAGTGCAGGCTTGGCTCTCAGGAGAGCAAACAGCGGACACTCATGAACTGGAACGTCATCTTGCGGTTCTGCGAACAGGGGACGGTGGCTACCTTCTTTTGGCCGCAGCTGTACAGGCCCGTGAACTGGAGCGAGCCACGGCCGTGCTCCGACAACGAGAGCGCCCTCTCTGCCCCGGTGGTGGCGCCACCGAAGCCGCGAAGATCGTCGAGAGAGTCGTGTTGAAGTATTTCATCGGCGACGTACAGCCCTGGCTGGCACAACTCAATCAACGGGAACACGAGGTAATGACCCTGATCCGCAGTATTGAAACTCAACTCGGCGACACTCTTACCCCGCCGTATCTCGCCTGGCAAGCATCTAGGGATGCTCTACTGAGCAGTCTCAGAGACACGCCCCTTACTCACGTTGCTGCCATTAAGACCGCCTTGTCTGGCTGTCACGGTTTGCAGATCCCTGCTGCTGGGGCTAACACCTAAGCTTCTGATACACTCAAGAGCGAACACTAGGAGATATCACCATGGCTCGCTCGCTTCACTCGATCGTTTTTCTGTTAACCGTCACACTGACACTGCTCGCCTGTACCAGCGCTCCCCCCAAGCCCGAGGTCGATTACGATGCGGAAGAAAATTTTAGTGAGGTGAAAACCATTGGGTTTTATGCGCTAAGCGGGAGCATTTCGGGCGACAACCCCATGCAACTCACCGATTTCCAGAAGGATCGTATTAACGAAGGCCTGGGGCGCGCGTTGGAGACAAAGGGGTTTACGTTGGTCGATAGCGCCAAGGATGCGGACCTTCTGATTAGCTGGCATCTGAACACCATCGAAAAGCAAGATATCCGCACCACCTCCAGCCCCAACTACAGCATGGGCGTCGGCTACAGCCGCTACAACCGTTACGCGATGTACAACTGTTACAACTGCATGAACAACACCGAGGTCCGGGTCTCTGAATACACGCAAGGCACGTTTATCATCGACATGATTTCACCGGGAAAGAAACGATCCGTGTGGCGCAGCGTGACCCAGTCAAAACTGAAGGGTGAAAATCTCAAGGACCAGGCGAGCATCGACGCAGCTGCTGCCCGTGTTCTTGCCGACTTTCCGCCGGGTGCAATAACCGTCGCTCCTCAATAGGCCGCGACTGACAACGCTGTCTCACCGCACGCAATGCTCGCTTAATAAGGCTATTGCACGTAACGCGTGCAGAGACAGTGTAGGAACTGCAAACGACAAAGCACAACCCAATATGGTTATTGGTAATGCAACAACCATCGTTTTACTCTCTAGGCGCCGGAACACCCGTTTCTCTCCAAGACCAACAGCGGGTGTGGTGACCCACTCCTAGGAGATCACGATGGAACTGTTGCGCCGCTCACTGTTACCAAGTTTGTGCCCAGCCAATGACCGCACCCCCGAGCCAGTCACCGTGGGTTTAGTCCAATCTCGCTGGTATGCGGACCCTGCGCTACACCGGGAGAAGCTCGCCGAAGGTGTTGCAACCGCGGCCAACGCGGGAGCCAGCGTTGTATTTCTTCCCGAGCTCACACTATCGAGATACCCCGCTGATTCACGGCCCGAGGGTCGCGCTGATATTACCGCCGAATCTCTGGCAGGTGGACCTACTCATGCCTTCGCCAGCGAACTTGCCAGAACAAACGACGTGCTGGTGCATGCATCGCTATTCGAACTCACCGGCGCGGAAGACGGCAGGGGGTTGAACACGGCTATCGTGGTAGATACCCATGGAGAAATATGTGCCGCGACACGAAAGCTGCACATTCCTGTGACCGCGGGGTATCACGAAGATCTCTATTTTGCCGAGGGGTCGGATCCATTGCCCTACCCGGTACACCGGCTGCCCATTGACAGTGGGGAACTCGCTGTCGGTTTACCAACCTGCTGGGACGAGTGGTTTCCCGAAGTTGCCCGCAGTTATGGGTTGGGGGGCGCTGATCTTTTGTGTTATCCCACCGCTATTGGCTCGGAACCCGACTACCCTGCATTCGACACCGCCCCTTTGCTGCAACAAGTGATCACAGGGCATGCCATCGCGAACGGCCTGTTTATTGTGGTACCCAATCGCTTTGGTAACGAGGGTCTGCTCAGTTTTTATGGCAGCAGTTTCATTGTTGATCCTTTCGGGCGAATCCTCGCCGAGGCACCCCGGGATCGTGAAGCTGTTCTGGTTGTCGATATTGATATTGCCCAGCGCAGGGACTGGCTCACTCTATTCCCCTTTTACGCTACCCGACGGCCCGATACCTATCAATCACTGGGGGAACCGCGTAAAGCCGGTGATCTATCAGCGCCGGGCAGGATTCCGGGACTGTAGATCATGACGGCCATAATGCCCCCCGAATGGGCCCCTCATGATGCGACCTGGATGGCCTTTCCAACCGCTGCCTACCCGGGCGCCGGCGTCAGCAACGACGATGCGTGGAGAACATGGGCAGCAGTCGCCAACCTGATCGTAGATCACGAGCCGCTGCATATGTTGGTTAATCCTGCCCAGGAAAAGATAGCTAAAAAGCACCTGAGTGACGCTGTTGTTACCCACGTCGCTGGATTCAACGACGCATGGCTCAGGGATACAGGGCCCACTTTCACCGTTGATGGAAAAACCCTCTGCGCCGTTGACTGGCAATTCAACGGTTGGGGTGACCACACGGCATTTGACTGGTCTTTGGATACACAGCTTGCAAGCGTGGTCTCTGAATTGACCGATGCGCGGTTATGTCAGTCTGCTCTTGTTAACGAGGGCGGTGGACTGCATATCGATGGAGCGGGCACGGTGCTGCTTACAAAAACCGTACAACTCGACCCTGACAGAAATGCCGATTGGTCCCAGGAAACCGTGGAGCAGGAAATCCATTCTCATCTGGGAACCCAAAGGGCGGTTTGGTTTGATCGTGGACTTCATCGGGACTATGAGGACAATGGCACCCGGGGGCATGTCGATGTATTTGCTTGCTTCAACGAACGTGGCGACGTCCTGCTGCACCATCAACAGGATACGCAGCACCCTGATCACCCACTTTTTCAGGCGCACTGCGCCTCACTTGCTGACAATAACCTGACGTGGCGAGCTATCCCGGCACCTCGGCAGGTGCGTGACAACATAGGCTGGGTGGACTACAGCTACCTTAATCACTATGTACTCAACGAAGCGGTGATTGTGCCAACATTTGACGACCCCAATGATGGCCTTGCCGAAGAGTTGCTGTCAGAGTACTGGCCCGGCAGAACCATCAGGTGCGTTGACGCGCGAGTCATCTTTGCCATGGGTGGCGGCGTACATTGCATCACCCAACAACAACCCAGGATTCCATGTTTACCTACCTAAACCCCGAGGTACGAAAGAAATTGATCGAGCGCGACAAGCTTGTGCGCATCGATACCAATGGACATCGCATTGACACCTCTGGCGCTGCCCCGAGCGGGCAGAGAAGCTTGAATCTACTCGGGCCCGTGCCTTTACCCCTGGCCCGCGGGTCACGTCACCCGACTGCTCAGTGGTACGCAACAGTGCGCAGCACCGAGCTATCAGAGGTCGAGAATCTTGCAGGGACCCTGCGGGAACAGGGAGGACAGCATCTCTTCTCTCAGCTGGCGTCCAGCATGGCGGTGAACAGTGTCCTGATCATTGGTGACGCAGACAAAGCAAAATCGCCATTGGTGCGCGTTCATTCAAACTGCCTAACCGGCGATGTTTTTGGATCACGTCGCTGCGAATGTGGACCTCAACTGGAATCAGCGATTGATCGTCTGGCAGAGGAGCCTGATGGCGGTTACCTTGTTTACATGGCAGGGCATGAGGGAAGAGGTATAGGCTTGTGGGCAAAAGCCGCCACTTACCTGCTGCAGGATGATGGTGAAAATACCTATCAGGCAAATCGCTCTCTCGGTTTGCCGGACGACTCTCGGGATTTCAGCGATGCAGCCACTTTGCTGAAGTACTTTGGGCGCGGGCGACCCCTCAGGTTGCTCACCAACAATCCCAAAAAAATCGAAGACCTAAACGCTCACGGCATCACCAATATTGAGCGGGTGAAGCATGTTAGTGGTGTGGACGACTGCAACCTTCGCTATCTCAAGGCCAAGCAGGACTGGGGCCATTCAATTGATGACAAGGATCTTGATGCCTGAGCGCTCCACTCTTTGGCGCCTGCAACAACTTACTTCTCAAGGCTTCAGTTTAGCCATTCTGGCAGGGGCTCCTCTCCCAGAGAAACTTCTAGGGTATTGGCCGATGCCTGGTGGTTGTGGCCAACCATCTCGTCGTAAGCGCTTCGCTGACGCAGCACGAGCTCACAGTCAGCAACGCCTCTGAGAATGCGCTTCATCTCGAGCAGATTATGCCGCTTTAGAATTTTTCCGCTGTCCTCGGCAACAAGATGCTCATCGCCATCAATCTCCGCGAACGCAATATACAGGCTGAGATCCACCGACTCGATAATACAGCGCTTGATAACTTCGCTTTGACGCCTCAATTGCTTAAGTGATTGCTTCATGCCCTACTTCCCGCTGCTTTTCTCTCTTGAGATTACGAGATACGCGAAAGGGAGTCTGCAAACGTCCGTCATTTGTCCATAGCAGTGGGTCGATATGTTCGTGTAAGTCAAAGTGATTCAGGCAAAACGTGGACGCACTGACACAGCCTCCACAGCAAAAGAGATCATCACGGTCATGCTTCCTACTCCCGACCAAGTTGCGTTTACCGTCTCGCAGGAGCCGGTGGACACCTTGCCTCGCTTCAGCGGCGTCTATCGATTCTATGACGTCGACGGCGCACTGCTATACATCGGTAAAAGCGTGGATATCCGGAGTCGAATTGCCGCTCACTATCAGGAAGGCAAACAGCCGGGTCGCCACCAGCGAATCATGCAGCAGGTCGCCCGGATCGATTGCACCGCCACCGCCGGTGAGGTCGGTGCGCTTCTGATCGAGAACGCCGCAATCAAAGAAGAGACTCCTCTATACAACCGACGCCAACGCAGGATGAAAAAGCTGTGGTCTATCCACCTTAGGATGCATAACAGCGGTTTTCTGCAACCAGTGGCGGCAGACTTTTTGATTGATGGGGAACGCTCAGAAGACAGCTATGGGCTTTTTCACAATAAACGTCATGTGGACAACAGCCTGCGAAGGCACGCGCGAGATCACGGCTTGTGTCTACGGATGCTGGGCCTTGATAAGGGCAAAGGCCCTTGCTTCCAGTTCCAGCTATCCCGATGCGATGGCGCTTGTGCAGGAAAAGAAAGTGCGGAAGAGCACAACAATCGACTGCTGTCAGTGCTCGACCGGGATAGGATTTCAGCCTGGCCTTTTCCAGGGCCATTGGCTCTGGTCGAGAGCAACGTCAAACCCCTTGAGGGCCAGCCAACACAGCAAACCCATTTAGTGAATCACTGGTGCTACCTCGGAAGTTTTGATTCACCATCGGCGGCCAGGGCGCAGTTGAAGCACATCGACGAACACTATTTCGATCGAGACGCGTACCACCTTCTTCTGTCCGCTTTTCGAAAAGGGCGACTCAGCGTCTTCGACGCGCGCTCAGGTCTTGAGTTAGACAATCCCCTGCTCGGGGATATGACACGCTCATGAGTCTAAGCGTCGTTTGGTACAAGCGGGATCTGAGGCTCAGCGATCACAAACCACTCGCTGAAGCGCTTAAGTATCCCGATCCTATCCTGCTTATATATGTTGTCGAGCCGTCACTCCTGCGTGACCCACACTATCGCCGGCGCCACTGGCACTTCATAGCCCAATCTCTCAGGGACATGAATGAACGTCTCACGGCTGTCGAGGCCCGCGTATGGATACTCGAAGGAGATCCTTCCACCTTACTCGAGGCATTGCATCGACAAGAGCCCATAGCCCGGCTTTTCAGCTACGCAGAAACCGGCCTCGAGGTCACCTATGCCCGTGATCGGCGCGTGGCTGTACTCGCTGAGAACCTCGGCTTTGAATGGCTTGAGTGGGCTACTAACGGCATCGCGCGAGGGCGAACAAACCGCCGTGGCTGGAACGCCGAGTGGACACGCCGTGCCGCTCAAACTACCGAGGATATCGAGCTGGCTGCGCTGCGAGGCAGAGCTATTGCGCTTCCGGACTCTCTCTTGGGCAGTGAGTGTAGGCGCGTAGATCACTGGCAACGATCCGCCGAACACGTTCAGACCGGTGGAGAGCGCGCGGCCCATGAACGGCTCAGTCACTTTTTAAGTGCAGAAGCTGGTGGCTATCAGCGGTTCATTTCCAAACCACAGGAGAGCCGCCGACATTGTTCCCGGCTCTCTCCTTATTTAGCCTGGGGCAACCTATCCATCCGACAAGTCCTCCATGCCTTACAGGCGAGAAAAGCCCAGGGGGGTTGGGCACGGCCTCTTGCCGCCTTTGAATCGAGATTGCACTGGCACTGTCACTTTATTCAAAAGTTCGAGAGCGAATGTCGCATGGAGTTTGAGTCAATCAATCGCGGCTTTCTGGATCATCCTCGCGATCAGGATCCGGTCAAGTTGGCCGCCTGGGCTGAAGGCCGCACCGGCTTTCCGCTCATCGATGCGAGCATGCGCTGTTTGATGGCGACGGGCTACATCAACTTTCGCTCAAGAGCGATGTTAGTGAGTTTCTTGACCCATCATCTCTGGCAGGACTGGCAGACAGGTGCCGCTCACCTGGGCTCGCTATTTCTGGACTTTGAGCCCGGCATTCACTATCCGCAGATGCAAATGCAGGCGGGTGTGACCGGCATCAACACCATCCGTATTTACAACCCGGTAAAACAAAGCCTGGAGCATGACCCCGAGGGTCTTTTCATCAAGCGATGGGTCCCCGAACTGGCCGAACTACCAACGCCACTAGTCCACACTCCCTGGAAGCGCTCGCCCCTTGAGCAGATATTGCATCCCGTCGACTATCCTGAGCCAATAGTAAATCTGGAACGGAGTTACCGCCAGGCCAGAGACCGCTTGTGGGCGCTCAAATCAGAGCCGCTTATTCGCAAGGAGCGAGAAAGAATTCTGAATCGGCACGTAGAGCGGCGTTTTGCTGCTCAATTTGAAGAAACCGATTAATCCGCTGACACCTGCAATCTGATAACCTAGTCCGGTTGTTCTCGGGGGAAACTCATCATGGTGTTCATCCTTTTTATTTTGGGACTTCTAATCGCTGCGGTGGTCCTTACGCTCGTTTTTGCACCGATGCTGATCGATCAGCAGGAAATCGTTGCATTGGCTCAGGAGCAGGTTCGAAAGGCGACGGGCGGTGAGCTCACCATTGATGGCGATATTGAGCTCTCGCTGTTACCCAGTGTCGTCTTGGTTTTGGATCAGGCAACCATTGATCTTCCGCCACAAGGAGAGGACGGATCGCGCGTGCTAGCGAGTATCGACGACATCGATATCGGGCTGTCACTTGTGGCTGCCATTAAAGGGGGTGATTCGCTTGGGGACATCACCTTATCCGGTGCCGACATTCAAATTTTTGATCCTGATGGTAGCGTCTCCGCCAGCCTGACGGTGCCATCAATGGTGGTGCAGGGCCTGAACCTCTCGGACCAGCCCATCGGGCTTGACGGGGGTGTGAATATCAACCTGCCAGAATCGGGCCAAACCATCTTGGTTGACATTGCAGGCAGTATCCGAGTCCCCTCCAGCATCGAACGGGTCACTATCGATAAGATGGATGTGGTCATCGATGGAGCCCTCAGTGAAACCCTGTCGGCCGGGCTTACTGGACGGGTCGTGCTTTCACCCATGGACGCAGATCTGGATCTGACCCTGACGACGCCTGGAGGGGCAATCGATGCCGATCTCCTGTATCAGGTGAGCAACAGTCCCCAGATCGATGCGGCGTTTCGTGCCGACCGGCTCGACCTCGATAGCATCCAGCCTGCAAGTTCGGCAACACCATCACCTGAGAGCGACAGCACTGCTGCAAGCGACGCCGAGCCTTCAACTCAAGTTCCCCCCGTACCTGTACCCGTGGGCCCCTTAAGAGACCTGGATTTGCAGCTCAGTGTGGATGCGAAGTCGTTGGTGACGTCGGGCCAGGAAATCAGCAATGCCCAAGTGCTGTTCCGGGTGGTCGACGGTATCAGCGATATGAAATACCTCCGGGGCGTCCTCCATCAGGGACAGCTCGACACCCGCATGAAAATCGATGCGCGAAAGCCTGACATCAAGGCCACCATCGACGGCGGCATGAAAGGGGTCCAAATTGATAGCCTGCTCACGAGCGTCGGGTCTCCGGGCACCGCCGTAGGCCGCGTGGACATGGCGTGGGATATTGAGTCCACAGGGGTTACCCCTCAGGATCTTCAGCTAAATGTGGACGGTCAATTGGCGGTTGACGGCTTAAACGTCGAGATCACTGCCCTCGGTGTTCAGGGTCTTCTCTGCGAGGCGGCGGCTCAGATTCAACAAAAGCCTCTCACCAATGGGATGCCGTCAACAACACCCATTAACAAGATGGCACTGCGGATCGATCTTGGCGACGGACTGGCCACCATCTCAAACCTTAATCTTGCTTCCCCCGGCGTGGACCTGGAAGGAAAAGCATCGGTAGGTCTGTCCGACCAAGTCGTGAAAGCACGCGTGGCTGCCACACTAGGCGAGGAATTAGAGAATATCGATCCCGCTTGTGCCCTGAACGACAGGTATAAGGATGTGGAGTGGCCGGTCATCTGTCTGGGTAAAATTGGCGAGGACCCCAAAAGTTGGTGCAAAGTGGATGTGGAGAGTATTGCTACCCAGCTCTTGGAAAACGAAGCCAAATCAAGACTCCAGAAGGAGGTCGACAAGTTAGGAGAAGAAGCTGGCGGCTTCATCAAGAAACTGTTTGGTGACTGATGCCGGATAAATCTCCTGTTCTTTCGCGTCGCCACCTGATCAAAGCCTTGGGTGCAACCATGGGCATCTATGTCAGCAGAGTAAGGCCGCAGGAGCGAGCCGATACCGCTCCTTCTGCCACACCCACTATCTCTGTTGACCCGAACTCACCCCGCGCCACCCTCCTGGGTTTTGTTACCGACCATCAGCAAGCGGATCAGGTGCGCTGGCAGAAAAAACGGGGTGATGTGGATGGCAAGCAGCAATGCCAGTCCTGTGCACTATTCAACCCCACCGATGCCAACGTGGGAACCTGTGCCATTTTCGATGACAGGCAAGTACCCGCTGCTGGCTGGTGTCATGCTTGGACGGAGAGCTAAACCCGCGCCACTTGCCATTCGCCACAAGCCACAAGCCACAAGCCACACAAGATTAACGTCCAAAACATCGGAGAGACTTTGACCAATCAGCAAGCACATTTTGACCACAGCTATCGCGCGTTGGGTGATCGGTATGCCACAGCCTGTACCGGGACGCCTGTAACAAACCCCAACTGGTTAGCCTGGAATGAAACCCTGGCTGAGGAGATGGGCTGGCCCAGCAAGTGGCGCCACACCTCAGCCGCTCTTGATGCGCTGGCGGGCAATACGGTGTTGGAGGGCATGAACCCGGCCGCAACTGTCTATGCAGGACATCAATTTGGCAGTTTTAACCCTCAACTGGGAGACGGCCGAGCACTGCTGTTGGGAGAATGGGTAAACAAAGCGGGGAAACGATTTGACATTCAATTGAAGGGGGCTGGCCCCACGCCCTACTCCCGGGGTGGTGACGGTCGCTCACCGGTTGGACCCGTCGTTAGAGAGTATCTCCTCAGCGAAGCCATGTTCCATCTGGGAGTTCCGACAACCCGCGCCCTGGCAGCGGTAACTACCGGTGATCCAGTGATACGCAACCAAATCGAACCAGGGGCCATTCTGACCAGAGTCGCAAGCAGTCATCTACGTATTGGCACCGTTCAGTACTTTGCAATGACACAGCGCGGCGAGGGTCTGGAAACGCTGGTGAACTACGTCGCCCAACGTCACTACTCCGACAGCATCGATACAACTGAGTGCTCCGAAATACAAGGCGCGGCGCGTGCGCTGCTAAGCGAAATGGGAAAGCGACTGGCCGGTCTCGTGGCCAGATGGCAGTCTCTCGGTTTTATCCACGGCGTCCTGAATACCGACAATATGTTGCTCTGTGGTGAAACGATTGATTACGGACCCTGCGCCTTCATGGATAGCTTCACAGCCAACAAGGTGTTCAGCTCCATCGATACCGGGGGCCGCTATGCCTTTGCCAACCAGCCGGCAATCGCGCACTGGAATCTGAGCGTCCTGGCTCAATGTCTCCTACCTCTACTTGACGATCATGAGGAAAGCGCCTTGGCCTATGCACAGAGAGTGGTCGATGCGTTCCCGCAACAGTACACGGACGTTTATTCGGGATTAGTGGCCGCCAAATTTGGCTTTGACTCGATATCGGCGGCGGATCAGCCCCTGATCGATGGGTTTTTCACCCTGCTGGAAGAAAATCAGCATGATTTCACCCTCGCTCTCCGGTGGTTAACCGAGACCGCGACCAAAAGCATTGATCACACTCCCCTTGCTGAACTCTTCATTCCCTCTCCCGCGCTTGAAGCCTGGTACCGGGAATGGACCGCAAGAGCGGACTTTAGTGAAGACGGGCTTGAGCGCATGACACAGAGTAATCCCGTGGTTATTCCGCGCAATCACTTGGTTGCCCGTGCGATCACGCAGGCCGAGCAGGGCGACAATGCACTGATGACCACCCTCGGTGAGCGCTGGCGTGCGCCTTACCGCTGGGAGAAGAACGATACCGAGTGGGCGGCCTGCCCCAAAAAAGACGAGGAAATTCACCGAACCTTTTGTGGCACCTAAGGTAAGACCCGTATAATCGATCAAACTTCCAAGGAACTGCCCGTGCCCTACGAATTCCTCGGCAAGCAGGTAAGCGGCCGATTCACCATTCCCTCAGGGATTGTCACCACAGCACCCAGCATCATCCAGCGATTCATTCGCGATGTGCCGTCGGTGGGTGTCATTACAACCAAAAGTATTGGCCTAGAAGCCCGGGCCGGGTACCGGGAGCCGGTATACAGTCAGTTTGCTCCCGGATGTTTTGTCAATGCTGTTGGTCTGACCAATCCCGGTGCCCACGCCTCCCTAAAGGCATTAGCGCAGCTCAAGGTCCCTGCAGACCGCTTCTTGCTGGTGTCGATCTTTGGCGGGAGCATCGAGGAATTTGTAGAAGTAGCCCGACTTCTGGAACCGGTGGCCGACGGATTTGAACTCAATTTGTCCTGCCCCCACGCGGCGGGATATGGAATGGCCATGGGACAGGATCCCGATATGGTCTACGACATCGTGGCCGCAGTGAAAAAGGCGGTATCCCTCCCCGTTATCCCTAAATTGACGCCCAACGTTGCCGATATTGCCAGCATTGGAAAAGCCGCCCTACGCGCTGGCGCTGACGGTCTGTGTGCGATTAACACGGCAGGCCCGGGGTATACCGAGAGTCATGGGGCGCCGGTGTTATCAAATGGCGTTGGCGGCATGTCGGGAAAAGGCGTGCTGCCCACGGCGATGAAGGCCATCCGCGAACTCAGGGCTATCACCGATAAACCTATTATCGGCTGTGGCGGTCTGTCGAGTGCCGCCAATGTCGAAGCCGCCCTGCATAGCGGAGCCTCTATCGTCGGAATCGGCTCAGCCCTTAGCGGCATGGATACTGAAGACATAGGCAGTTACTTTCAGTGTCTCGAGGCAGATCTTGACACCGGCACTTCAACTGCAGAGACACTTATCCGCTACGACCTCTCAATGGATTTTAGTCCGGTCACCGTGGTGGCCAATGACCCGGTCTGTGACGACATCACCGTGATTACCTGCGAAGAATCGGTGAACGTGCAAGCCGGCGAATATGTTTTCATCTGGATTCCCGGCGTTGGCGAAAAGCCCTTTTCCTGCCTGACTGACAGCCCCCTTCGGTTCGCCGTTATCGACGTAGGCGAGTTCACTCATGCCTGCTACCAGCTAGAGCCCGGTTCACAGATGTATATTCGCGGTCCCTATGGCACGCCAGTCCAGCCACCCGATGATGCGACAATCATCTGCGTTGCCGGTGGTACAGGGCTGGCCGCGGTGTATCAGATTGCCAGGGATTTTGGCTCCGGCGAAAAACCTGCGCATATCTTCGCGGGAGCAAGGACCGCAGATCGCCTGTATTTTCTGGAGGAGTGCCGTGATATCGCCACGGTTACGGTTGCCACCGATGATGGGAGCGCAGGCTTTCACGGCAGGGTGACAGAGGCACTAGCGGATCACCTCGCTTCCTTGAGCGATGAAGAGCGAGCGTCAGTCTGGTTTTACAACTGCGGGCCAGCGCCCATGATTCATGCGGCGGAGGAAGTGCAACGAGCAGCAGGTCTTGAGCACCAAATACAGAGCGCCATTGATTACAGAACAAAATGTGGGGTCGGTATTTGCGGTGCCTGTGCAGCACCGGATGGCCGGCGTATCTGTATCGATGGGCCCTTCATCAGCCCGGAGCCATCCGTCGTGCCGGGCATTACTGCTGGATAGGCCCGATCAACCAAGTAGCCATACCGCTAAGGCGCCTAGAACGAGGCCCTTGAAAAACGCGATCCACAGCAGTTGATAGCTATCGAGCTTCAACAAGCGCTGCCACGAGACGACCTGCTCTCGGTGCCAGGAGAAAAATCCCATGAGCCCATCCCCCTGCGTCGATTGGGTGAGCACCAAGGGTAACCCGGACCGGGCTCTTGGGGCACGTTTACGCCTCTGGTTGCGGTATTCCGTGGCCCCACATGGGTCATCAAACGCTAGCTGTCGCGTTTGGAACACCTCAAAACGCGTCAGTTAGTTCAAATAGGCATTCTCCACTCCATTAATTCCCTTAAACTGCCACTGAGCCGAAACCACCACGCCGTAATGAAATCAAGCGAAGGAGGTTCTATGTTGACGATTGATGATGCAAGGGACCTAAACTGGAAACCCGTGGTTGATCATTCCAATAGCGAAGAGGACATCAACTATGCCGGTGCCCTGTTGGGGTCTTACGATGACGGTACTATCGACATCCTCTACCGGTGGGAACCAAATGCTTTTTGTCACTTCCATCGGCACCTTTGTGAAACGACATCTCTAGTTATCTCAGGCGAACTGCATGTCATCACCTATGACGGTGGCGACGTGATGAACACCCTTGTGCGAAGTGCGGGTGATTATGCTCGCTCAGTAGAGCCCCACGTCCATAGAGAGTTTGCCGGACCCGATGGTGCACTCGTTTTATTTCATTTAAAGACCAAGGACGGACGGCTTATCGAGCAGCTCAATGGCGATGGGAGCGTTGCCAGAGTGATAACGCAGGAGCAGCTGCAACGTTCTTGGCAGTAACGCCGCAGCCTCGTCTAGGCTAAATCTGACTCTTGCCACTCCATCGGGGAGCAACCGAAGCGGCCGTTAAAATAGCGAGAGAAGTTGCCGGCGTTGGAGAATCCCGCGTGAGAGGCGATCACCTTGATCGGAAAAACCCTGCTTTTCAGCATGGGGAACATCAGTTCATCTCGCGACTCATTTACCAAGCCCTGAAATTGCTGCCCGATTTGTTTGTCCAGCCGCCGTTGCAGGGTTCGCTTGTCGCAGTTAAGTCGAGTGGCCAGTAACTCCAGACGACAGTTGCCAACAGGTAACGCAGCGCGTATCCATCCTTTCACCTGCTGTTTAAATCTGGCCGCCATTTCCTGATCCGTCGCATCACGCATGAGATCAAGGAATCCCTGCTCATGCGCGGCTTGCGCCTCGTTAAAATTTGGATTGGCCTGATTGAGGCTACTTATATCGATGAGAACCAAATCTTCAGCAGCATCGCTGATTATTGGCACGCCCCTGAAACTTTTCGGCCATTGATAACCGGCTTGGCTAGGCCTGCGGTGAATGGCGTCGACTTTCAACGCGTTGCCTACGGCCTCACCAAATCCTGAAACAATCTGCAGCGCGGCAAGAAAACTCATCTGCTCAAGCTCGGCAGCCGTCTGGTCAAGATTTGGCTCAATCCAAAAGCACAAGGCAAGGTGGTCTCCCTGGCGTCGCGGCTGCCAGTGGATCGGCGCGGCATGGATGGGCATGAAGCGGAGCAATGCACTAAGTGCCGAGCCGACGGTGGAACAACCGCGCAGCATCGGCAATAAATCGCCTCCGCAGGCCTCCCCTTGTATTTCAGCGAGCGATGCCAGCCGACTCACACCACCATCGCAGATCGGCGCCAACAGCCTTGTTAAACTTTGAGAGGTAATGACGGGAAAAGGAAGGTTGCCAGGCTGGTTTGCCGCCTCAATAGTCTCGGTGAAAAAACGGGAGTAGGAAGCATCCCCAACAAGATCCGTGGCTCCGGACACTGCTGCAGTGCTTATATAGTTGAGTGCCATACTCCCCCCCTCTTGTGGGACAGCTCGCGGCCTGCCCTCGGCTGATCTCTAAAAACTTCCAACTGCTTTGTGTGCTGACAGGCTTAGGAGATCAGGTGGTTACCAATACTGCTGACGTTTTTTGAATTTTCTAAATTTTTATAGGCGACAGGACCACGCGGGTCAAGTGCTTTTGCCAAATGCGCCACTCAGCACCCTTCACGCACCTACGCGCCTTTTTTACTATGCAAATTGCAAGACGGTGTGCAACGCTCTTTGCTAGCACCCTCGCGCCATGCTTTTTTGGCGGACACGTGCTGTCCCATAGCACTTGCAATCGTATCGTCCCACTGGCAAGTTTTTACTGGTCGCGTCGGTGAGCGAAGTATCTCCTCTCACCACGCTTGGGGGAAACACCAAAAAAGGAATCATCATCATGTATCGAATCATCATCCTGTCCTTGCTAGCCGCATTGAGTGCATGCGGGGGCGACAAGCAAGCAACAACATCAGTGGCGGCAGAAAAACCTGAGGCAGCTCCTGTCGAAACCTCGCCTGCGGCGGAAATTCCCGTGCCTTACATGGTCGAGTACGTCTGGCATCAAGCAGATCAAAATTTTTCTGAGGAGGCTTTAAAGGGGTTAACCGACCAATGGGCGGGCTATGCCGGCGAGGCTGACTGGGGCCTTATGATGGCCGCCGTCAACACACCCCGATTCGACGATGAGCGCTATGATTTTCTCTGGGTCATGATGTGGCCGAGTCAGGAAGCACGCGACGGCGCGTGGTCCAACTGGGCTGAGAACTACGAGTCCCAGTGGCTTGAAGATAGCGCGGGCATTTTCACCTACAGCGCCGATAACGTGTTCAGTTTCGCACCAACTCCTGTCAGACAACCAAGCGCGCCTAACGCTTCAGGTATGGGCATAAGCGAATACATGTTCTGCTCCTATAACGAGGGCCATGGTGCTGAAGATCTAGCGGCATTCGTGGAACTTCACAACGAATTCATGGATGCCTATGAAGCGACCAACGGTGCCTCCGGTTATTGGGCTGCCACCATGGCGCCGTTTTTTGAACCCACCGCAGAAAATCCCTTTGACTACATGTGGTTCAATGGTTGGACCAGCGATCAGGAACGCGATGCAGGCTGGGCTGCTTACAACGAGGCAGCGCACGCAGCAACAGCTGGTGAATTTTCAACCTGCAACGGACCGTTTATCTTCGATTCCCGCGTGATCTACATGGCCGGGTCTTGACTGTCCGCGCCTTGACGAAGCCCGGCACTTGCCGGGCTTTTTTTATGGCTGATTAACGCTTCGTTTTACTAACTCCACAGTACCCGCCAACGGCACAAGACACCTGCTATTTACCGTGAAGCTTTACGGAGAAGTCTCCAATGCTGCGGTAAACCAACTGAGGGCGACTGGAACCCCAACCACACACTATGAGACCGAGCTCGGTTATGTTCGCAATCTCACGCCGTAAAAACCTGTAGAGCGATCTTGACGGGCACAGTCTCTTACTTCGCCCCTAGTTCAGCAACAAAATCCCGCTGCAGGGTACGGGCGCACATAAGGAAGCAGGCAGCGGCAATGATGAAAATACTAGCGGTTGCCGCCATCGAAAACTTAAGACCGGTAGAATTTGCATCGCGACAGGCCTGCTCTGCCGAAGAAGTTTGAACATACTCGGCAGTCTTACAGATCTCTGGTGTCAGTGTGGTCAGTGGATCGAGGGCGAACAGCTGCTGCTGCATAAAGAAGTCGCTCATGAAACCGACAAAATACGGACCAATTCCGTTGCCGATTAATGACACCAAAATCAGTAACACAGCTATGGCGGTAGCACGAGAGCGGTTGCTGACAACGCCCTGACCAATGTTGTACTGCGCGCCCAGGTAGCTGTAATGCAACACAGCGCCAATGCCCCATAAGACAAACACCCAAAAAAGGTCTTCGACGAAAAAAGCAGTGACATAGGCTGGCACCGCCAGTAACAGTCCCACAGCCGGCACAATAGCCATAGCTGTCGGTATTCGCTGGGTTAGACGCTCGGTGATATAACCACCAAAAAACGTGCCGGCTGCTGCCATCAAAGACAAAGGCGCTCCGAAATTAATAGCCGCGTCGCGCACGCTTAGCCCGTGCTCTCGCTGCAGGAATGGCGCCTGAAAACTGATGAGGCCGTACCCTACAAAAGCAACAAGCGAAGCGGCTATGGCCATCCACCAGAAGGATGGCTTGCCCTTGAGCTCAGCGAAGGTATCTGACCACCCCACAACCTTACTGTGATCAGTTTCGCTGGGAGGGTCTGAATAGCCACGAGGCGGCTCTTTGATAGTCAGCCACACAACGAGGGCAACAAGCACCCCGGGCAGGCCAACAACGACAAAAGCGACCCGCCAGCCTTCAATATCCGCCCAATTGATAGCACCGAACAGGCCGCCCAAACCAACACTCTGCACCCACTGCCCTACATCAGTCC
>CAJXMD010000016.1 GCA_913056165.1 uncultured Halieaceae bacterium | reverse complement strand
CATGTGGCGGAAAGTCATAGCCGGTGGCGGGGCCGCCAATGCTTACTGCGCGAGACACCTTGATCCACCATTCGTTTTGCACGAATTCTGCCATGGGATCCACAGGCCCATCGCTCATCCCCTCAAACTCGAGAAAGGTGTAGCCCTGGTGGGTGCAGCGCGCGCGCACCATCGGGCCAATCCGGTGGTAGTCGATGATTGCTGGGTACTTGGGCTGCCCGTTCATCTCCTGACTGATAAAAATCGCCGATTCCTGATCAATACCATAGCCCAGCGTGTACTCGCCGGCGACGCCGTTGAAGTCAGCGTTCACGGTGGTAACCACACCGTATTCGGGGACGTCGGGTACCGGGAAATTATAAACGGTCAGGTTGACATTGGGCTCGCTACCCACGGTGATCCCGGGTGGGAGCAGGGCGGCAATCGCCTCGGGGTCGGTGCGGTAGTGCACTTTAAGCATCGGCCAGTTGATGATATCGCCGGTGTTTCCTTGTGGGGCTTGTGGTGTCTCGCTCATGACAATTCCTCTTTATTGTTGTCGGTTAGATAACAGATTCCGGAACGGGGATCGTGCTATTGATGATCATGTCGGCCCTGCGTCGTATCTTGGCCTCATGATCTTCGGTAAGGGTATGCAGCCAGAATTCACCGCCAGGCAATTTCGCTAAGGCCATTTCGGCGACTTCATCGGGATGGGTGGTCTTTAACTCAAAGCCAAATTCGTCAGCCATGCGCTTCATGTCATCGACCGAGTTGATACCACTCTCGTTGCCTGTGGTCTCTTTAGCAAACTCCTCGGGTCGAACCCGACCCGAATTAAACAGGCCGGTGTCCACAATGTGCGGCCCGGGAAACAGGGCGCTGACTTTTATGGGTAACCCTGCGCCCTGTACCTGATAATGAAGATTTTCCGTGATTGTCTGCACCGCGGCTTTGGACGCGGTGTAGATCGGGGCGTCGGGGAGTACCATGTAAGCGCCATTACCCGAGCCGGTGATCACCATGTGTGTCGGCTCTGATCGTGTAACCAAGTAAGGCATAAAGACGCGGATCGAATTCACGGCCCCCCAGACATTGACGTTAAAACACCACTGCCAGTCCTTGTCGGAAAAGTCCCACATGGCGCCCGCCTCACCGGCACCAATGCCGGCATTGGCAAAGACAAAATCAACCTGCTCAAAAGCGGTGAGGGCGCTATCCAGAAGGGCCTGAAGACTCGTTACGTCGGTGACGTCGCACCGGCAGATTTGGTGGTCGATACCCGCTGAGGACAGATCTTCTCCGATCGCCGTCATGGCGCTTGCGTCCACATCGCCGATCACGATCTTTGCGCCGGCGCGACCTAGGGCAAAGGCCAATGACCGTCCGACGCCACTTGCACCGCCGGTGATAACCGCGGTCTTGCCCCGGTAATAGTCACTCATTGCTGGCCCCGTGGGCTGGTTTCAAGATAAAACCGCCGCACCCATTTACGGAACAGCACGAGGGTTTCGTCGCCTTTGCAGAAGATCGGCTGCTTCCGGTGCACCTTGTGCTTCCAAATCGGGTAGTCGTCCTGCAGGCCGTCAATGATGCCATTCATCACGGCGTCCCCAGCGAGGTCTTCAATATCTTTACAGACCGTGAGCGTCCAGCGCAGAAGAGTCTCGTTTTGGGTGATCGGCTGGGCCGAGTTGTAAACGATCATCTCGGCGCCGGGTCCGTAGCTTGTTTGAACCCGAGCCAATCCGGGTTGGAACATCGTCGCGTGGAGGTGCCCCGGGATGCCGTTCGCATTCATATCCGCATGAAGGTGCACGGCGCCATCGTCCTCAACGGTTACTGAAGAGGGTGGCGTTTCGTTTTGCTTGTGGACGTATTGAAAATGCTCGGGGTCGCAAGAGTTTTCGGCGATATCTTGGATATGAGTCGGAATCGTAAATTCCACCTGCCTAGGCGCAGTCCAGCTGGCATCCTGCAGTTGCTCGATTACCGGAACCTCCCACATCGGCGCTTCGCCCGTCGGGTGAAACCACATGTAGATCTCGCCGTTGACTTCGCTGGTTGGCCAGTTGTTCACTTTAGCCCGTGCAGGAATGTCCTCGCAGTAGGGAATGTGCTGGCAGGCGCCGTCGGCACCGAACTGCCAGCCGTGGAAGGGACATTGAATGGACTCGCCCACCACGCGGCCGTTGATGCCCAGGTTCGCACCTAGGTGCGGACAATAGGCATCGTGAACCCGCACCGCACCGGAGCGCGTCCGATACAGCACGAGATCGCGGTCCAGCGCCGAAACGGCCTTAACTTCTCCGACCTGCAGCTCGTGGCTTCTAGCGAGCGACCACCAGCCCATGGGAAAGTCAGGTGCAGTATTTGTTTTTGAATCACAGACAGCGATGAGTTCCATGATGATTATCTCCCTTGTAGATCTAGTCTTTGACTGATCGTCGTTACTGACGAATTGTTATTGAAAAATACTTGAGGATGGTCCGATTTCGTCTGCCAGGGTTCTTAGATAAGAGCCGTCTAATCCATAGAAGTCGACCGCGTTCAGTCCCAGAATTAGCTTGCCGTCCTCCTGGGGGAATCCTTTAAACGTATCGGTGTAGTACTGCTGCGTATGAGGCCAAGTACCCTCAGGGTGGGGGTAGTCGCTACCCCACATGATCTGGTTGACCCCGATCACGTCTTTCATTTCCAGATCTCGGCGCGGCACGCAAGACGCCCCAATGCCACAGTTGCGCGCAAAATACTCGCTGGGGGCCATGCTCAGGTGGGATCTGAAGTCACCCAACTTGGCCGAGAAGTGGACGTCGGTGTAGTTGTGATCGAGTAGCGTGAGCCAAGAAGGGACCATAAACAGTGTGCCCCCCTCAACGACCATGGCCTTTAACTTGGGAAAACGTTCAAAAACGCCACCCCAGAGCATGAAGGTGAGGGGTCTGTAGAGCCAGAACATCACCTCGGACACGTAGCAGCCCATCGCCCCGGGTAGCGACTCGCTGCGGTCCTCGTTGGGGAAATCGGGACCAAAGTATTCATTTAAGGGAGCGGGGCCGGAGTGGAAATGGATAAAGATGCCCAGATCCTGACAGACCTCCCAGAAGGGGTCGTATTTCTTGTCATGGTAGGGCGCGTGGTCCCCCCAAAGCGTTGGCAGCATGACTCCCTTCAGCCCGTTTTCGGCGCACCACCGGACTGCCTCAATCGCTTGGTCAACGTCAAACAACAGGGGGATAGAGGCGACCCCGAGATGCCGCTTAGGGTCGTTGGCGACCAGCTCCGCTAGCCATCGGTTGTGGGCCATGGCCCCAGCCCATTGGAGCTCGGGGACTGCATCCCGAGGCGAGAGTCCCAAGCCAGCACCAAAGGGCGGCGTGTTGTGCTCGGTGATGCCATCGGGGAAGACGATTTCGGCGGCAATGCCGTCTTTCGCCAGCATTTTCTTGCGTTCCTGGTAGTCCCAGGCGCCTGTCAGCTCCTGCTCTATCGGCGCGCGCCACTCATCATTGATCTCCTTGATCAGGAACTGCTTTTCAGCCTTGTTCATCATGTCGACCTGAATATCCACCGCCATGTCGATGAAGTCGTGATACTTCGTTTCGACATAAGGCTTGTATTGATGGATTGGCAGGCCGGCATGGCAATCGGTTGATACCACAAGTAGGCGGTCGCTCATGATGATTTTCTCCCTGATGAATAAGGTGATAAAAGAAAAGGTCGCTGTAATACGCTGGTGGGTTGGAGCCGAGCTCGCCAAGCGCATAATGTCGCCGGCGGAGCTACCAGTGGGGCCAAGACCAGCATGATTAAGACCAACATGATTCAGTTGGCTCCCATGGAAGATGGTTGGTGGGCTTCTATTCCTTTCACCAACCATTCGACGGTGCGTAAAAAATTGGGTGTTGGCAGCGCAGGATCAGGCTGTGCTAGATCTTCAGCCAGTCTCGAGTAGAGCAGGGCGGTTACATCAGCTCGCGCTGTTGCATCCGTCAATGCCGGCGTCGGGTATTTTTGGGTGGCGAATTCGGCGTGAGCAAGACTGATGACCACGTGGGCCAGTGACTTGCAAATGTCGGCCGCAGCAACGGGTTCAAACCCAGCCTTAATTAAAAAGGTGAGCATTGGTTTGGTATATCCCGCGATAGCTGCGTGGTTCTCAGGCGTCAGGTGAGCGGCGAGATTGGGTCGATCCAGAATGACTTGCCGCAGGTCACAAGACCATTTGAGGATGGCGTTCTGCCAGCTTTGACCAGCTGGAAAACTCGGTGTTTTGCTTCGGAAGTAATAATCAAGCAGCGAAGTAATCAGCTCCTCCTGCTTGCCAACCTGTTTGTAAAGTGTGCGGGTTGAGCAGCGAAGCGTTGAGGCGAGATTGCGTGCCGTGAGGGCCCCGGGTTCACCGCTCTCGATAAGGCCGAGGGCAGCCTCATAGATAGTGTCTGAATCGAGTAGCGGTCTCGGCATGTCGCTTTCTTGTCCTTCCTCGTGTGGCTCAGCTGCTACGACGGTTGTGAGATCCTGTCGCCAGGTCGCCGGGCGCTTGCGGCCTCAAGCGCTGTTTCTAAGCACCAGCCCTATAAAACCAGCGCGGATCAAACGACGTAATTAAGTAGTCGCCATCGTCACTAAAACTTTTAAGAAAACACTGTTTTCTTACTCGATGGTGTAGTAAAACCAATGGCTCGTCAATGAGCTGAATGTTGACGGCTGCCTCTGGCCTCGACGAAAACGGGACAGTGTAGAGCGGCAGCACCCCTTTATTGGCCCTTTCTGAAGGAGCAAAACTCCCATGGCAACTTGCCCATTTACTCACCCACTTGACTTGGACAGCTATCGCGAAGGCATGCCATACCAGCAGCTTGCGGCGCTGAGAAAGCAGGGCAGCTTCGTACACTTTGACGATCCCGGCACCGGCGTCCCTTATTGGTTGGCGGTCAAGCGAGATGCTCTGGATTTTGTGTCACAAAATCCGAAAATTTTTTCCTCACAGGTCGCGGGACCGTTTCCGATGGAGCCGCGCTCTGACACCGAGCGGGAGACGACGGCGGTGATGAACGCCAACAGTTTTATCGCCATGGACCCTCCTCAACACATGGCCCACCGTCGTGTCGTGAGAGATGCGTTTACACCCCGAGCGGTGGCTGCCATGGAGCCGTGGCTTCGAGAGCAGGCGAAGGCCATTGTCGATCGAGTGGCGAGCAAGGGGGCCTGCGAGTTCGTCGAAGAAGTCGCGGCGGAGCTACCGTTGATGGCTATCCTCGAACTACTCGGAGTGCCTCAGGAGGATCGGAAACAGTTCTTTGAGTGGACCAATATCATGGCATTTGCCGACGATCCGGATATCAGCACTGGCATGGACGAAGCCAATACCGTTGCTTTCGAGGTCATGTTGTATGCGATGGAGTTGGCGAAAAAGCAGCGCCAAGGGTTTACCGGGCCGGTCATTCAAGCCCTGCTCGAGGGCGAGGTGGATGGGGTGCCTGTGAGCGACGAGATGTTCGCCTGGGTGTTTATTTTGCTTATGGTCGGCGGCAACGAGAGCACACGTACGGCCCTCGCTCACGGAATGCGCCTGCTGATGGAGCATCCCGACCAGTTACAACATTTAGTAGATCACCCTGAGGATATTCCAACCGCCGTTGAGGAGATGCTCCGCTACAACACGGCGTTCATCACTATGCGAAGAACTGTAACCGAAGAGGTCGAGTGGAACGGATACCGCTTCAATAAGGGCGACAAAATTGTCATGCACTATCACGCGGTCAACCATGACGAAGATGTGTTTGGTGATGACGCGATGATGTTCGATATTCACCGTCATAAACGAATGCCTGCATTGAATCGCGAGATGCGCTCATTCGGCATTGGGGAGCATTTTTGTTTGGGGATGAACTTGGCGCGACTCGAGATGCGAGTCATGTTGGAAGAAATCCTGCCGCGACTGAGAAATCCAAAAGTAGCAGGAGACATTACCTACATGCGCTCCGCTTTTATCAACACCATCAAAGCCATGCCAATAGAGTTTACCCCGGAGTTGCCATCGAAGCCGGCAGCGGCCTGATCTTAGGGAGGAGTCTATGACTGACGGACAGCAACGCCTCGCAGTTATCACCGGTGGCGGCAGCGGTATGGGGCGAGCCTGGGCGCGGCGACTTGCCAGCGAAGGCACGCGAGTCGTACTACTCGATTTGAATGAAGCGGGCATGGCAGAAACCGCTCGCGGTCACGAAGAGCGCATCAGCTTTCGGGCGGTTGACGTAACGGCAACCGAGGAGGTTGCCAAGGTGTTTGCTGACATTGAACACGCGCTTGGCCCTGTAGACCGTGTGGCGAATGCCGCCGCGATCATGCCCTTTGGTCGATTGCTCGAGCAGGACCCAAAGCAAATCAATCAGGTCATGTCGGTCAACTACACTGGGTTGGTCAATGTTGCCGCCGCCGCCTTACCTCCCATGCTCGCTAGAGGGCAGGGTGAATTCATCAGTTTCTCCTCCATGACTGGTTTGATACCGGGTCTGTTGATGGGCGCTTATGCAGCCAGCAAGGCGGCGGTTCAGTTTTACAGTGAAATTCTGTATCACGAGAACAGGAACTCGGGAGTGCGCTTTTGCTGTGTATGCCCCCCGGCCGTCAATACCGCGCTGTGGAAGCAGGCCGAAGCAACTGTCGTCCCCAAGCTCCCCAGCAAAGGGGAGACCCTCGAAGCAGATCAGGTGATTGACGAGATTGAACGTTGTCTGAAGGCGGGTGAGCCCTTTGCCTATCCGGGGAAACAGACGCGGATTGGCGTATTGATGCGCCGCTTTTTTCCGGGGTTTGTATGGCGCGTTGCGCATCAGGCGGAGGGCTTTTAAGCCAGCAATTTCTCGTAACGCGCGTTTGTTAGTCGGATAGCTAGCTGATAGGGTTGTTTGGCCGGCCTCCAAAGGGACGATAATAGCGCTCGGCTTTGCTCGTATACTGGCCCCTCAATGGTAACCGCGGGATTTGGTATGTCGCCGGAAGAACAAAAGCTCGCCCTGGATCTGGCCTATCAGCCGCTGGACCTTGGTCCCATCACGCTGCCCAATCGCTTCATCAAAGCCGGTGCCAATGAAAATATGGCCCTTCGCGGTCTGCCCACCAAAGCGCTGGTGAAACACCACGAAGAGCTTGCACGCGGTGGCGTAGGCCTGACCACTGTGGCTTACCTATCGGTAACCAGGGATGGGCGGACCCTACCAGACCAGCTATGGCTCAGTGAGGAGGCGGTGCCCGCACTGCGTGTTGTGACGGAGGCCGTACACGCTGCCGGGGGTAAGATTTCGGCCCAGATCACCCATGGCGGCTCTTTTGTAACCGGCATCTTCCAGCCTCGTCGCCTGTTGAGCTCTATGTCTGGCCTTAATGCCGCTGGTCTGCTGCGTGGCAATCTTTTTCGTCGCGCGATGAATGAGCAAGACATGGATCAGATGGTGGGGCACTTTGTCGCGGGCGCGATCAAGTGTATGGAAGCCGGCTTTGATGCCGTCGAGATCCACATGGGCCATGGCTATCTGCTAAATCAATTTCTTTCGCCCATGGATAATCAACGCACCGACGAGTACGGCGGGAGCGCCGAAAATCGAGCTCGTTTTCCGGTGCGGGTTTTACGCGAGGTGAAAGCAGCAGTGGGACACCGCATGGCGGTGCTTGCCAAGATTAATGTGGCGGATGGTCGGCGTAGCGGCGCCACGGTGGAAGATGCCATTGTGACGGCGAAGCTTCTTGAAGAGGCGGGCGCTGACATGCTCGTGTTATCTGGTGGCCGTAACGTTGAGTCCGGTTGGTTTATGTTTGGAAGCAACATGAACCTTGAAGCCATGCAGCGTGTCTTGGGCCGTTGGTCGCTGAGCGGTATGGCGATCGGTGCGACAGCGAAGACCGCTCCCAAGGTCACGTTCAAAGAGCTTTATTTCTGGGAATACTCAAAGCAGATTCGCGCAGCGGTCACCGTTCCCTTGGCGTATTTGGGAGGCGTCAAGTCTGCCGATAATGTCGCAAGTTGCATGGCGGAAGGGTTTGAGGCCGTCGTGATTGCGCGGGCGTTGTTGCGAGAGCCCGACCTGGTTACCAAGTGGCGGAATCACCCGGAGGAGCCTGCGCTGTGCGATAACTGCAATAGCTGTATTGCCTATATTTATCACCCCGCGGGTACCTGGTGTATTCATCGACCCCCAAACTCGCTTGAAGACAATCAAATGATTGCCACTTCCTCGTGAGTAACGTGAGGGCAGTGTGTGCACTGCTAAAAAGATCATGCTAAAGCTTGTTTATGACCATCATATAACCGCCCCCGCAGACGTCGTTTGGGAAGTCACTACTGGCTTTAGTGATTACGGTGCATGGAATAGTTTTACGCCGGCATGTGACGCCGAGCTGCGACCTGGTGCTCCCATTACGATGACAGTGAAACTGGGACGTCGGGTAATCCAACAAACCGAGTCGGTGGCTGAGGTAGTGCCGCAACGTCTTTTCGAATATCGGATGAGGCCCCTTGGCCCGTTTTTGCGGAGCTATCGCCAACATAAAATCACTGTCATAGGCCCCAACGACACCCAGTATCAGTCGGTATTTGTGTTGTATGGTTGGTTGTCGCCGATCGTCGGATGGTTGATGGCGAAGGATCTCAAAGCCGGTTTCGAGCGAATGTCTCGGGAATTGAAAGAGCGCGCAGAGAGCGTGGCGGCTCAACGCGCTCACAGCGACTGAGTGCTGGCAGAGCGAGCGCCAGCGCGGGTAGCCAAGTAATGGAGAGTTCAATGAAAACAGATCAGCGTGTAGCCCTGGTTACCGGTGCGAGCCGCGGTGCAGGTGCGGGTATAGCCCGAGCTCTAGGCAGTCATGGTTTTACCGTGTATGTCACCGGTCGATCCGAGGTGGTGGGATCCGCAAAGGCCTGGGATGGCTCGGTGTTGCCCGGCACAATTCATGAAACAGCCGAGGCGATCACATCGCTTGGGGGTGTCGGTATTTCCGTGCCTTGTGACCATGCTGATGACGCGGCGGTGGCCACAGTCTTTGAGCAAATTCAGGCCGAGCAGGGTCGACTTGACCTCTTGGTCAACAACGCCACTTACATGCATCCCGAGCTCATCGCGCCGAAACCTTTTTGGGAGAAATCAGTCGACGCAGGTGAAATACTCGATGTCGGGTTGCGTTCCGCCTATGTGGCGAGCTGGCACGCAGCCAATATGATGGTCAAGCAGGGCAGTGGCTGGATTGTTTTTGGAAGTTCCTTTGGCGCCAACTGCTACATGCATGGTCCTGGTTACGGTGCCCAAAAAGCGGGCATCGATAAGTTTGCGGCGGATATGGAGCATGACTTTACTGGAACGGGAGTCCATGCGGTCTCTATCTGGATGGGACCCCTGCGAACAGAGCGCGCCAAAAAGGCGGCCGAGGTACACCCCGAGCAATATGAGGAGATCATGAAGCTGGCGGAGAACCCCGAATACACGGGGCACTTGATTGCCGCTTTGATGAGCGACCCTCGCGGACCTGATTTCGCCGGTAAAACCGTTATCGGCGCGGAGCTCGGGCGCGAGCTCGGTATCGATGATGACGGGGCGTGGCCACCGTCCCACCGCGAGATGTTGGGCGCACCGCCGGAGCGTTCTGCCGCAGTGATCTACTGATTATGGTGTCTACTCTGAGGCTCTGGCCGTCAGCCATAAGTGTCGTCTTGGTACTGAACGGCTGTGGGCCGCTGGAGGACCCTTCGCTCGACGGATATACCCATGTGGGCGCCCCTTTCGATACGCCCTCGGAAGAAGCCGTGGAGTCCGGTTCAAAGCAGCTCTACTGGGGTGACCTACATATTCATACGTCGCTCTCAAGTGACGCCTACGCGATGGGTGTTAGAGGCCTGCCTGAAGACGTGTATCGCTTCGCCACCGGTGAAACGATACAGCACGGGGCGGGTTTTCCGATGACCATCCGGCGGCCATTGGATTTTGTCGCGGTGACCGACCATGCTGAATTTCTCGGTCAGGCGAGACTCGCCGATCTTTCCCTGCCAACCACCCGCCAGTCACTATCGCAGCTGTTGCGAGAAGGAAGTCGTTTCGAGGTGACCAAAGCTTGGCTTGAGACAATGGCGCTTATTCGAGAAAGCGGATTCCGCCTGAGTCTCGATGGCATTGATGCGGCAATTAATCGTCGTGCTTGGGAGCAGTCGGTCGCAGCCGCAGAACGGTATTACAAGCCTGGAGAATTCACCACACTTATCGGTTGGGAGTGGTCCGCAACCAACGGGAATGACGTCAGTACACACCTGCACCGCAACGTGATCTATGGTTCCGATGATGTGCCTGAGGTTCCATTTAGCGCGTTGGATGGGGCGGACCCGCCTGCATTGTGGGCTTTCATCCGGAGTGAGCGAGAGCAGGGGCGGCGGGTCATGGCGATCCCGCACAATGCCAACTTGTCGGCAGGGGGAATGTACCGTTTATTTGACGAAGATGGTCGGTTGATATCCGAGCTGTCAGCTGACGATCGTTCATCCCTCGAGCCCGTGAGCGAAATCCTACAGGTGAAGGGAGCCTCTGAGACTCACCCTATCTTGTCTTCCCTCGATGAGTTTGCGGGGTTTGAAATCGCAAACGTTGTGCCGGGTAGAGAAGCCACGCTGGCAACCGCCGTGGGTTCTTACGCCCGGGATGGGCTGCTTCAGGGGTTGTCGGCGGCAGAACAGCTGGGAGTAAATCCCCTGGAGTTTGGATTTATTGGCTCGAGTGATAGTCACAATGCAAGCTCCTCCACAGACGAAGATATCTACACCGGCAAATTGCCGATGATGGATGGTTCTGCAGGTTTACGCACGGGTAAGGCGGGCATCGCGCTGGCGTATCTAACCCCCGCCACTCAGTGGGGGTCTGGTGGATTGGCGGCGGTGTGGGCCTCCGGGAATACCCGAGAGCAAATTTATGAAGCCCTCGAGCGGCGTGAAACCTATGCCACCAGCGGACCCAGAATAAGTCTTCGTATGTTTGCCGACTGGGAACTGGACCAAGGGCGAGTTGACCAGAGCGACCTGATTCAACACATAGAGCAGCGTGCGGCAGCCATGGGTGGGCGTCTCAAGGCGCCCGCTTCCAAGAGAGATGCTCCCGCCTTTATTGTCCTCGCGTCAAAGGATCCCCTGGGTGCCAATCTCGATCGGATCCAAATCATTAAGGGGTGGATCGACGGGCAGGGCGTCGCTAGGGAGCGGATCATCAATGTCGCTTGGTCGGATCAAAGGGCCATGGACCCTGAAACAGGTGCGCTAGAACCGCTGGCCAGCACGGTGAACCCAGCGGACGCCTCTTATAGCAACACCGTGGGCTCCCCCAGTCTGGTGGGGTGGTGGCGAGACGACGAATTCGACGCCGGGGGTCGAGCCTTTTATTACGCGCGGGTGTTGGAGATTCCGACCCCGCGCTGGTCGACCTACGATGCGAAGCGCCTAGGGATCGCACCGATGGAGCCTGCGGTAATTCAAGAGCGCGCCATCGGTTCGCCCATTTGGTATGTGCCTGATGGTAGCTCAGACACTACAGAAGATAAGGAATAATCGCTTTGCGCTCAGGCGGATAGTCGTCGAAGTTTTTGAGGAACCAGCGATGTGTAAAGATCGCTCGCGGAATAAGGTTTCCTGCGGTAACCGCCAGGACAAACACGGCCCCTAAATTCCAGGTCATCACGGCGAAGCCTGTGAATGACAGGATTTCTCCGAAGTACTGGGGGCAGGACACCCAGCGGAAGCCGCCGCCATAGGGAATCTTGTACCGGGGTTCATCGGGGCTGGGATTGGGTGATCGTAAGTGGCGCAAAATACGGTCGGAGTGAACGTTCAGGGTAAATCCCGTCGCGTAAATCAGGAGTCCCAGCTGAAAACGCGGGTCCTGTAGCCATTCTTTGGTGTAGTGAGAGCCAAACTCGGTAATGTAGGCTGCATTGAAGTAGCCGTGTAGCAGCAGCGTGATCCAGCCGGCGATAACGACGCCGAGCGAAAAGCTCGCAGTGCTCCCGGGCTGCACGCGCATCAGGAGCGGAGCCACCAGCGCGCGGTTGGTATAGTGAAACATCCAGATCACTAGAAAGATAAGCGGCACCAACTGATCCGCATTGGTACCCATAAAAAACACCACCGGAAACACGATAAGCCCCGGCAGTTCCATCAGCACCCACCCAAGTTTTGAGCCCAGCTTGATGCCCTTGGCGCGTTTGCCCCCCCCGAAACGCCCTCCGTAAGCTGCGGTCCCGAACAGGCTGGAGCCAAAGATGAGAGCGGCGTAGGCGAAGCCTATGATCAAAAGCGTGTCGTAGAGCGCATTGCCCGTATACCACTGCATGGTGAGAACCTTTTCTTGGTGAGCCAATCGTGCACGAGATTCCTCTGTCCGGGTCCGAGATGCAAGCCGACACTATCGTCCGAACGGAGGCAGATTAGCCCGACGTCAGTGGTTAGGGTTACTGAGAGCTGGATTGTGATGCGAGAGCAGTCGCCATGTCGTTTGAACCTATTTGCGAGGTTGATGTTCCCCAGTGGTCGGGTACCGCCGATGTGCTTGTGGTGGGTTTTGGTGGTGCGGGAGCGTGTGCGGCGATCGAGGCAGCCGATGGCGGTGCGACGGTTTTGATGTTTGAGGCAGCCTCTGCTTCCGGGGGCTCGACCGCATTGTCGTCGGCTGAAATCTACTTGGGTGGTGGCACCCGAATCCAGCGGGCCGTCGGTTACGACGATTCAGTTGACGATGTTTACGGCTATCTGATGGCGAGCAACGGACCCCAGGCGGATGCTGTCAAGGTCAGGGCTTATGCCGAGGGTGGCGCCGAGCACCTCGAGTGGCTGATATCGCTTGGCGTGCCATTCAAAGAGTCGGAACTCAAAGAGCGCGCCATGATGGCGCTGACCGATGATTGTCTGCTGTATACCGGTAGTGAAAAAGCCTGGCCTTATGTCGACGAATTTAAGCCGGCGCCGCGGGGCCACAACCTCGAGGTTGAGGGTGACAACGGTGGCCCGCTGCTCATCAAGATATTGACCGAGCAGGTTGCCGCGCGGGGCCTGGAGGTTCATTTTGAAAGCCGTGCTCTGCGTTTAATCGTAGATCGGTTTGGACCAGGTGCCCGCGTTATCGGCCTGGTCGTGCGCGAAGACATGGAGGAGCGTTATTACCGGGCAACCAAGGGCGTCGTGCTTTGCGCTGGTGGATTCATCATGAACGAGGCAATGGTTGCCCAGTATTGCCCGCAGTTTCTATCGGGCAAGACCTTTATCGGCAACCCAAACGATACCGGGTCCGGCATTCAAATGGCGCAGTGCGTTGGTGCTAAAGCGATCAATATGCACGAGGGTTTCCTCAGTGTGCCCTATTATCCACCCGCATCGCTGACCCATGGAATCTTCGTCAACGGCCAGGGTCAACGGTTCATTAACGAAGACGCTTACCACGGCCGCATTGGCAGCTATTTGGCGCAACAGACCTACCCGGTTTATCTCATTGTTGGGGTCGATGATTACGGCAACTACGAGCAGGAGAGCTGGCTTCAGGCGCCGATAGCCGGGACCGGAGAGTCGCTGGAGGAGCTGGTATCAGAGCTCAATGTTCCAGGAGATCAGCTGCTGGCGACGGTCTCCCGCTACAACGAGGACGCGCGGCGCGGGGACGACACCTTATTCCACAAGCGGGCACCTTGGTTGAAGCCTTTAGAGGGCGCCTTGGTTGCGCTCGACTGCACGCCGGGGGCGGGCGCCTTTTTCCCCTGCTTCACCCTGGGCGGACTGGATACGACCTTGGATGGCCAGGTACTGAGCTGCAGCGATAATGTGATTCCGGGCCTGTACGCTGCTGGAAGAACGGCTTGTGGTGTGCCTAGAAGAGGTGATGGTTATGCCTCAGGAAGCTCTGTGGGGGATGCGACGTTTTCGGGTCGTCGGGCCGGTCGGGCCGCTGCGGGTGCCTCAATATGAGTAACGAGGCCTTGCTCGCCCGATTGGATCGGTTGGAGTCGCTGGACGCAATTCGCCAGCTCGCCGCCAAATATTCATTGGCGCTGGACATGCGCGATCTTGACGCGATGGTCAATTTATTTGCCCAGGATATTCGAGTCGGCAAGGAAAAGGTGGGTCGCGCCTACTTTAAGCAGTGGATGGACGAAACCTTGCGCGTTCAGTTCACCGGCACCGCCCATCACATCGGCAATCATATTATCGAGTTTGAGGATCCCGATCGGGCTGTCGGCGTGGTGTACAGCAAGAACGAACACGAGACGCCAACTGCTGATGGCGGCTGCGAGTGGGTGATCATGCAGATGCTGTATTGGGATCACTATGAGCGGCTTGAGGGCACTTGGTATTTCCGGCGGCGCCTGCCTTGTTATTGGTACGCGACGGATCTCAATAAACCACCCTGTGGCGAGAACAAAATGCGCTGGCCGGATCGTGAACCCTACGAGGGGGCCTTTCACAGTCTGTTTCCAAGTTGGCAGCGGTTCTGGTCTGAGCCCCCCACTGAAGAACTTCCGATCGTTGCACCACCGGCACCGGCCGAGCAGTTTCTTGCGACAATGCGGTCGGGCTCTGCAGACCCAAACATCCGAACCCGCTAAGCGCGGGCTTATCAACGTAAGGTAGTTTCAATGTCCTATGCCAGTCTCATGGAGCCTTTAACGCTTGGCGACTTAACCTTGCGAAACCGTATCGTAATGGCGCCGATGACCCGAAGTCGCGCCCGCCAGGAAGATGATTCGGTCACCGAACTCCACGCCCTGTACTACGGACAGCGGGCGAGCGCCGGGCTGATTATTACCGAGGGTGTTCACCCCTCGGCCAATGGCAAGGGTTACAACAAAACCCCCGGCATCTATAACGCTGGCCACGTTGAAGCCTGGTCAGCCGTGACCGACGCAGTACATCGAAGGGGCGGACTGATCGCCTGTCAGCTCATGCACTGTGGGCGGGTAGGTCATGCCCTTAACAAGGCGTCGGGCACCCGATTTCTGGCACCCTCGGCGTTGGCAGCACAGGCTGAAATCTTTACCGAGCAGGGTATGAAGGCCATGCCAGTGCCGGAGGCGATGACCAAGGGGGACATAGCAGACGTTATTGGCGATTACCGTCGGGCAGCAGGACTTGCCCGACAGGCAGGCTTTGATGCTATCGAACTGCATTGCGCGTCGGGTTACCTGCCAGCGCAATTTTTGGCCAGCGGCAGCAACGTACGGGATGACGAATACGGGGGGGCTCTGGAAAATAGATTGCGTTTTATTCGCGAGCTGTTGGAAGCACTTTGCGAGGAGATGGGTGCTAGCCGCATCGGCTTGCGAATCTCCCCGGGCAATCCGTATAACGATCACGTCGATGAAGACCCGGTGAGTACTTATAGCGCATTGTTGATGCTAGCTGACAGGCTCGACCTGGCTTGGGTGCATGCGATCAGAATGGCATCAACCGGCATTGATAGTCTCGCACTAACTCGGCAGCACTTCGGGGGCGCTTTGATTGGGAGCGATAGTTTTGACGCGAAGGAGGCTGAAGCCTTTATTGCAGACAAGCGTGTCGATGCGGTGTCCTTCGGTCGCGCCTATATTGCCAATCCAGATCTTGTAGAGCGTTTTCAGCTGGATGCTGAGCTCAACCCCATGGATAAAAAAACTATCTACGGGGGGTCTGGGACCGCAGGATATACCGATTATCCCGCGTTGCCGTCCGCCAGCTGACTAAACCAGCTGACTAAAGAAAGTGGCAAAGATCAAAATGCGGGCGCGATTAACACGATGAAGAAGACACGCTGGGATATTGTGATTGTGGGGGGAGGCGCTGCTGGCTGCCTGCTCGCCAACAGGCTTTCCCGGGATAGCGGCCGGTCCGTGTTATTGCTGGAGGCCGGTCCCGATGGGGATAAGTTGCTGATCAAAGTCCCTGCCGGCTGGGCAGAAATTGCCTATGGCAGAACCTACAACTGGGACTTTGCCACGGAGCAAGAGCCGGCACTGGGTGGTCGCAGTATCCTGTGGCCGAGAGGCAAGGTGCTGGGAGGCAGCACGGCGACGAATGGTATGGTCTATGTTCGCGGACAGCCCCAGGATTTTGACGCCTGGGCCGACGCCGGTGCCGAGGGCTGGGATTGGCAATCCGTGCGTCCTTTTTATGACATGTTTGAAGCGCCTGAGGAGAGTACCGGCAACAGTCCGGCGAATTCAGGAGGTGGCGAGTTAAGGCTTACAACCCGCCAGAGCAGTCCCTGGGGCGATCGATTTATTGCCGCCTGTGAACAGGCCGGGATCCCGCCTCGATCAAACTATAACCAGGGTGAGCAGGGGGGTGCTGGATACTACCAGCACACACTGTATCAGGGGGTCCGGGAGAGTGCGTATCGCGCGTTTCTCCAGCCGATTCTCAAGCGAAAAAATTTGTGGGTGAGTCCGAGCACGCTGGTAGATGCTATCGAGTTTCAGGGCGCAAGGGCCGTCGCCGTGAGGGCAGTGACACGGGGGCAGGCGCATCGCCTAGAGGCGGGCACGATAGTCCTTGCAGGGGGAGCGATCGGGTCTCCCGCTATTTTGCAGCGCTCCGGTATTGGTAATGCGGAATACCTTGCCGATCTCGGGATCGACGTTGTGCGCGACATACCAGGAGTTGGCCAAAACCTGCAGGATCACTACGGCGCCATGATGAGTATGGCGGTGTCCACGGGTGGCACGGTGAAGGCTTCAATGCGCCCTGATCGATTGTTCGGTGAACTCTGGCGCTATCTGCGTCGTCGGGAGGGGCTGTTGGCGATGCCCTCGGCTGACGTCTTTGCTTTTCATGGCTCCCCCGACTCTGCTTCGAGACCCGATACGCAGGTTCACTTTACGCCGGCGTCGGGCTATCGCGACGATTCGGGTAAGACCCACATTGACTCTTTAGAGGGAATTACCGCAATCACTTATCCAATGCGACCGACGAGTCGAGGGGTCCTCCAAGTCAGATCCAAAGATCCGGCAGAAGCCCCATCCATCAGAGCCAATTATTTGAGCACGGTCCATGATCAGCGGGTGATGATTGAGGGAATCAAGACGCTGCGGCGGATCTTTCAAGCTCCTGCATTTGAGGGAGAGACCGCAGCCGAAATTCGTCCCGGTGCAGATTGCCTGTCGGATCAGGATATATTGGCTTATGCGCGAGCAAACGGGACCACCGGTTATCATCCAGTGGGGACCTGCAGAATGGGTGGTGATGCCGAATCTGTCGTGGACACAAGCCTAAAGCTTCGACACGTTGAAAATATCTATGTCGCGGATGCGTCGATTATGCCCATGCTAGTCTCGGGTAACACAATGGCGGCAACCTATATGATCGCCGAACGAGCGAGCGCTTTTATTGCTCGAGATCTGGCCTAAAAACACTTACGAGGAACGCTTTATGCCAATGCCAACCGATGTGCCAATTATTGATCTAATGCTGGCGGTGCCGAATGACGACACATCGAATTTTTACGATTTTATCCGTCCTTTGCTGATGGACGAGCAGAGCCGCCAAATGTTCAAAATGCCGGCCCAGTACATGTTTAAAGATCTGCCGAAAGTGGGAAAGCGGGATGACTATATCGCCTACACCTTGGACAAAATGGACGAGTTCAACATTGAAAAAGCGATGCTGGGCGTAGACGAGGGCCAGTATCAAACGCAGAACGAAGCGGTGAAGAATCATCCGGATCGATTTTTTGCGTCCTATGATTGCAACCCCAATAACGGCATGGAGGAGGTCAGAAAAATTCGACGGCTGAAAGAGGAGTACGATATTAAGTCGGTGAATGCTTTTCCTGCCGGCCTATGTCCTCAGGTATCGTTGGCGGACAAAAAATGGTACCCCATTTTTGTGACCTGTATTGATCTAGATATTCCCTTTTGTCCCTGTGTCGGCGTGCCGGGGCCGCGAATTCCCATGGAGCCTCAAAAGGTCGAGCACCTCGATGAGATCTGTTGGTTCTTTCCCGAGCTCAAAGTGGTGATGAAACACGGTGCCGAGCCCTGGACCGATCTAGCCTGGAAGCTGATGCTCAAATACGAAAATCTGTTTTACATGACCAGTGCGTTTGCGCCCAAGCATTATCCCAAAGACATCATCAACTTCGCGAATACCCGCGGCGCCGACAAGATTATGTATGCGGGCTACTTTCCCATGGGACTCAGCCTTGAGCGCATTTTTGGCGACATGCCCAACGTGCCGTTCAAGGATGAGGTCTGGCCCAAGTTCCTCAGGGAGAATGCCAAGCGCGTTTTCAAGGTTTAGCGCTTGAAAGCACTCTAGGGATAAAAGATGGAAATCGTGTCCACGATGCACGCGGGGCGATCCGCTCCCTCCGCGGTAATGGTGACGCGAATAGTGGCTTTGTAGCCGCCCTTATTTTCTTCAACGGCCATGATTTCGCCGGTGGCGCGGATGTTGCTCCCGACTGTGACCGGCGAGGGAAAGCGAGTTTTCTCGGTGCCGTAATTCACCCCCATGGATACGTTATCAACCTGAATTAAATCGGGGAGAAAACAGTTGGCCAGCGACAGCGTCAGATAGCCATGTGCGATGGTTGCACCAAAGGGCCCATCTGCGGCCTTGACTGGATCCACGTGAATCCACTGATGGTCGCCGGTAGCGTCAGCAAATTGGTCAATACGCTCCTGGTTGATGCGTAGCCAGTCGGTGGGGCCCAGGACCGTCCCGGTCATGGCCATAAGATCGCTGGGGTGGGCAACGACGGTAGCTGTCATGCAGTGATCCTCTTTATCTTGGGTCAGTCTGTTGGTTAATGCCTGCGCTTTCGGCGCAGGGATCGCGTCGAAGGATGATATTCTCCCATTTGGCGTCGTCGGGCCATCACTGATTCAGACGATGAGATCTTCTGTCTCGTTTGAGACGGTGATACAGAATGATCGGGAGGATATATGGGAGAGCATCAGGGTTCGGTGGTGGTAGTCACGGGCGGAGCCGGGCACATCGGCAGAGCCATTTGTGGCGCCTTCCTTCGCGAGGGTGCACAGGTCGTAGCATGTGGTCGCACGACACCGTCTGAGCCGATTGCGTCTGAGGGTCGCGAGGCGGTGTTCTACGCCTGTGATCTTCGAGATCCTGAGCAGTCACAAGGGTTAGTCGATTTTGTTATCGATCAGTATGGCACCCTCGATGTATTAATTAACAATGCCGGGGGGTCGCCGCCGGTCGACGCTGCTACAGCCAGCCCCCGTTTAACAGAAAAAATCATCGCGCTAAATTTGACCGCACCACTGGTGTTGGCGCAGCAGGCATACGCCGCCCTGGCTAAGGGTGATGTCCCCGGTTCCATCGTGAATATAGCGAGTGTCAGTGGCGCCCGTCCGTCGCCCGGTACGGCGGCTTATGGCGCTGCGAAAGCTGGCCTTTTGAGCAGCACCAAATCCCTGGCAATGGAGTGGGGGCCAGAAATCCGGGTCAATGCCATTATCGTGGGTCTCGTCCACAACGATGCGGGCGTTGAACACTATGGCGGTGCCGAGGGGTTCCAGCGCGTTGCCGAGATGTTGCCACTGCAGCGAATGGCGGACCCCGAGGACATCGCGAATGCGGTGTTACTACTTAATAGCCAATATGCGAGCTATATCTCGGGCGCAACCCTTGAAGTAGACGGCGGCGGTGAAGTGCCGGTTTTTCTCCATCTTGCTAAGGCGGCGGCTGAAGCCAAATAGGTGACGTCCAGGCACGCTCGCGAATCACCGGAGAGTAAAAAGGCTCGGTGGCGGCTGACTTACAGCAGTTGTCGAATGCCTCGGGCGAGGCGCCGAGCTCTTCGGCGTATTGTCTCGCCGCCAGAAGTTGGTCGCTGCAGTTGTTGGCTAATGGGTTGACCCCGATAGCTTGGCATTGGCGTGTGCTCCAACGGCAACTTGGATTCTCAAGAACCCGCGCATAATAGAATGCGCTCTCGGTCTCGGCATATTCGGGATCAGTCCACACCGTGCACAGCGCACTTGCTCCCTTCGCAGTGACTTCGCAGGACAGCGGGTCCACCCCCAAGCCAGAGACGGCTTGTCCGGCCACATCAAACACTTTTTCGTGGGTGGTGCCGCTATCATCGATCCAGCCCTTGATGATTTGAATTCGTTCCAGCGGCGTTCCCGGGAAGGTGTCGGTCCCCGGGTCTTGCTGTGCAGAGACAAAAAATTTGGGGCCGGGTTGTGCGTCTATCCCCGGCAGTACGCCGCCCATGGGTACCCCGTTGCGATACGCCAGCTCGATCGCATCGGGTTGTTGGCAGAGGTCATCCGCATAGTCACCTGCAAAGAAGCGCACAATAGGGCGGGTGCCTGATGTCGCATAGGCTTCTCGGCGTCGCATCGCATCAAAAATATCACCCCGCCGATTTTGCTCGGCCCAGACCACCGCGAGTCCTCCCGGGTTAGAAACAAAATGATCCTGAATGTTACGAAAGCCGCTGTCCCGAGAACCTAGGTGCCCAACGTAGTCCTGTTCTTGGGCGCCACCTGCGGTAGCGGTATGTGTGTCGGTACTGCCAATGAACCCCGGCATAAATGGATTCATACCCAGACTCTTTTCCAGGGCGAGCCCGTCTTTGAGTACATTGCGCATCATGTTCCGGGGGTGAAAACTGTCAATGCTCACCGCTTGGCCCTGGGTAGAGCGCATTTTGCCCTCGACCGAGCCCAGCATATGCAAGTTGTCGGAAGGTATCTGTTCAAAATCGCATAGCTCATCTTCGGTTGCTACACCGAGCTGCAGGAGACGGTCAAAGCGGCACTCGGAAGCGCCTTTGTGTTGAACAAGCTCGACCAAAGGCTCAAGCTGCCGCCGGTTTATCAGCTCCTCTTCGGAGGCGGGATCGGGGAACATATAGCCACCCCCGAGATTGCTGTTGTGCGGAATGGCCAGCACATCGCAGCCCGTATTAGATTCAAGGCATTGTTTCCTCAATTGACGCCAGAGTTCAGAGACCTGATTGTTGGTGTCAAATACCGAGACCGGCAGCTGGGTCACCGCTGTATCTTTGAAAATAACGTTGCGATGCAGGTTGGCCCCGCGTTCTCCCTGGGTGTACTCATAGCCAACAAAAGTAGTGAACTGACAATCGTCAGTTGTATCGTTGTGTTCGTGGGCAGCGCGCTGAATGTCCTCCCAGATATTGATTGCCGCCGCCTGACAGTCGCCCATCGAGCAAATCATCGACCGTTCGGGTGCCTCGCCATCCATGCCGCCTGAGAGAGTCCATTGCGACGCGGCGTAGAGCTGCACCCAAAGATTTTCGGTTCGCGACATGAGGCAAGTGGGATGCCACCACGCGAGGGTCCAGGGGTCACTGTCACAGAGAGCGACCTCTCCGAGGAATTGGCCATGATCGGTTACGGCGGCAAAGTCGATTGGACGATCGATTCGAGCGGTGACTGTTTGCTCGCCGGTGGGCCCGGGGAGCGTGATGGGGTGCCCTTTGGCATAGCGATAGGCACCATCAGGGGTATTCTTTTGGTTCGACAGAAACGAGTCGAAGGAGTAGCGGGTGTGGATGTGCAGATCCCCAAAAAACGGTAATCGCTGGTGACTAAAGTGGCGGCAGGGAATGGGGTCTTCGTTGGCGAATGCGCTGGTTGACTCGATGGCACCTAAGGAAATGAGCCAGAGCCAGAACAAGATGGGCCGATTAACAAGAAAAAGAGTTCGACTCATGACCTGTCTAGCTCCTCTATTCGTTGTTCGTTAATCATACCAGCCGCACATCCCTTAATGATTTGTCGGGTTAACAGCGCAGCCCAAACCCCGGTCCAGGCGCCTTTGAAGAGGCTGTATTCAAGCGCGGAAAAATTCTCTACACCGAAGGCTGACAGAACCCCGAGAGTGAGCGTGGCTGCCAGCAGTCCAGTCAGGGGGTAGTACGCGAAGGTGTTTAGCCAGGGCCTGAAGGGAAAGTGGCCTCGATCCCATGTGATCAGGCTTTTTGGATTCCCGCGCGCGCCGATCAAGAGATCGGTATTTTTCAAGAGCGCCCTGCGCTGCAGTGGCTGGAGAATAGCCGCAAGGATCAGGGAGAGGATGGCTGCGGTGGCCAGAAGGTCAACGCCGAAGGTTGACGCGCCCTGCCAGGCATGGATGACGGCTTTGTCTTTGAATAACAGCCAGGCGATGCCGCCATTGGCGAGGGCATTGGTCACCCCATTGATGAGAGCTTCGCGCTTAAGGTGTACGGACCAGCGCGTGCTGCTCATTAAAATAAGCCTTCTGGTCTCATCATGGCGTCGTGTGCACCATCGCAGTAGATGAGCGAGCCCGCAATAAAGGCGGCCTCGGGGGAGAGTAGAAAGGCGATCAAATTGGCGATGTCCTCTGGTTGCCCCGGACGACCAATAGGAATGGAGGCCACAAATTCCCTGATGGCATCTCCATAGGTCGCGTCGTCAGCGACTGCGGCGGTCATAGGGGTTTCGATATAACCGGGTGCGATGGCGTTAAAAGCAATGCCTCGCTTGGCATATTCCGGCGCCTTCAAGCGCATCCAGCGTGCGATCGCTTGCTTACTCCCCGCATAACATTCATGACCATCGCTGGTTGCCGCCAACGCCAAGGACGCGGCCTCGTCCAAAGAGAGCATGGCCTGCACGAGATTTTCGTTGGTACACATAGGCGCTGAATTGGAACTAATGGCGACGATTCGGCCGCCAGCGCTAATCGAGTCCACGAGCCCGGCTATCAATGCTTGGGAGCCAAAAAAATTGATGGCCAGGACTTTTCCAGGATCGGGAATATGCGAGGCAACTCCAGCACAGGTAATAATCCCATCGAGAGAAGGGTGGTCCCGTTTGATGGCGTCGATGACCCGGGCACGCGCCGTTGGATCTCCCAAGTCCGCTACGTAGTCCGCCTCCTTGATGTCGACTGTGATCACCGTATGGTTCGCGGTTTGTAATTTGTGCTTGGTAGCAGCGCCGATTCCGGTCGCGCCTCCCGTCAGTACATAGGTAGCCACAAGGTCACCTCCTCGATTTTTGAATGATGGGTCGTAAGGTCAGCTTTTTAACCGGGCCTGGATTGCGCTTCCCGGAAGCGCGGCCATACCGCCATCGACCTCGAGAATCTTGCCGCTGACGAATCCTGATGCGGGAGAAGCGAGGTAGAGGGCAGCCAGGGCGATATCGAGCGGTTGGCCTAAGCGGCCTTGAGGGATCCATCGCTCGGTCTCAGTAAGGCGCTTTTCATTGCTTGTGATAAAAGCCGTTGCGGGGGTTTCGATAGCTCCGGGGGCAATGCCATTTACCCTGATGGCAGGTGCCAATTCATAGGCCAGTATTCGTGTCATTTGATCTAGACCGGCTTTCGCTGCCGCGTAGGCGGCAAAGTTTTTGTCAACCATCCAGCTCATCGCTGACGATACGTTAACAATCGCGGCGTTTGGCGCTTTCTTGAGCAGCGGAAGCGCCAAATGAATGAGGTGGTAGGCGGCGGTCAAGTTGATGTCGACCGTATCGGTGAAGGCGGTCTTGTCAACCTGCTCCAGCGAGCCGTACCCGCGACCGGCGGCACCGGCATTGTTGACCAGTATGTCGAGAGAAGCTGTTGCCGCCTCGACTTGAGTGAACATGTTTGCAACGCTGTCATCGCTGGTGATGTCACAGGCGAGGGCAGTGGCTGTTACACCAAAGTCCCTGACTTCCTCGGCCACTCGGTCGATGTCGGACTGGGTTCGCGCCACCAAAATGACGTTTGCACCCATTTCAGCGAATGCCGTTGCAATCCGAGCGCCGATTCCTTTTCCAGCGCCCGTGACGAGGGCGGTTTTTCCTTTCAGGCTAAAGGCTTCAGTAATCATCTCTAACGATTCCTAGCGGTGGATCTGTCATAGTCCGTTTGGCGGGCGGCGACCCGAAGTTCACGATAGAACGAAGCGACGAATCAGGGAATACTTGTTGCCACACAGGAGTAGTCTGAATTGACGATGGATAAACGCAATGACTGAACTGGCAGGAAAATCCGCGCTTGTGACCGGGGCGGGGGTTGGTATCGGTAGGGCAATAGCGCAGAAGTTTGCTCGCGAAGGTGCGCGGGTGCTGGTTGTGGATCTCAATGAGCAGTCTGCCCTTGAGACGGCGAGTTCGATCACGGAGGCGGGTGGCGTGGCAGAGGTCTTTTTGGCCGATGTCAGCGATGAGTCCCGGGTAAAGGCAATGGTTGGCTGCGCGCTTGAGACCTTCGGTGGTCTTGATATCGCCTGCAACAGCGCGGCAGTGAGTCGGGGCTCGGGGCCTATCCACGAGTTCTCACGGGAAGTGTTCGATCAAACCCTTGAGCTCTGCCTCACAAATACCTTTTTGTGTATGAAATATGAGATTGAAGCGATGCTGACGATGGGTGGAGGAAGCATCGTGAACATTTCCTCCAATGCCTCCCTCCGGGGCCAGCCCTACAACACCGCCTATGCTGCCGCCAAGAGTGGCGTCAACCTGTTGACCAAAAGTAGCGCGGCCGAGTACGGGCACAAGGGCATTCGTATCAATGCGGTATCTCCCGGGGTAATACGGACGCCGGGTGTCGAGCGGTATTTCGAAGAGCAACCAAAGATTGCCGAGGGCCTGAAGCAAGCGGCTCTCATGCGTCGACTGGGAGAGCCTGAAGAGATTGCCGAGGCGGTGTCCTTCCTTGCCTCCGACAGGGCATCTTTTATTACTGGCCAGCTTCTCAGCGTCGATGGCGGCTCTGCCGTAAAGTAGCGCTAATCGAGATTGACCTGACCGCCATCAATCGCGATGGATTGACCGTTGACGTAGCCGGATTCTGGGCTGCACAGCACCGCCACAAACTCGCCAATGTCCTGCTCACAATCACCGACACGTTGCATGGGCACGGTCTTTACAAAGGCCGCGGCTTCCTCGGGTCGATAGGTCGCCCAAGCTTCCAGTGCGGGGGATTGGGCAAGAGGCAGGATGGTATTGGTCCTGATACCAAGCGGGCCCCATTCGTTAGCTGCCGCTCTGGAGAGGGCTCGAATGGCCTCTTTTTCAGCTGCGTAAACACCATAGTTGCTGCTGTCCCAGCGCCTGGCCGCAGAGCTTGCTAGGTTAATGATGGAGCCGCCACCCGCGTTGACCAAATGCGGCTGCGCAAGTTGCATTAGGCGAAGGGTGGCAATGGGTCCCACCCGCAGGCCCTCTTCGAACTTATCGATAGAAGCGTCCATCAGACTGGCAATTTGGGCGGATACAGCGTTATTCACCAAAATATCCAAACGCCCAAATTGATCAACCGTCTCTGCAACCAGCTTGTCCAGACCCGCAATGTCTGCAATATCCGCTTCAATCGCGAGGCCCTCACCGTCAAAGCGTTTTTGAATTTCTGCGATGGTGGCTTCACATTTGCTCAGTGTGCGACCTACGGCAACAATTTTTGCGCCGCGTTTGGCCAGCGAAAAAGCGATGCCTTGTCCAACTCCTTGGCCTGCACCGGTGATAAGAGCGACCTGACCCTGTAGCGTTGCTGTCACATTAACTCCCTAACGTAATCGTGTGTCGGTTAAATGGATAACTTCTGATTTGTTGAGATCAAGGAACGATTCCGAGCTTTTGGTCAGCGCCTCGATGTGCTGCCACATGCGGGTTTCATCATGGCCGTCGGCAAAAAAAGCGCTCATGTCGGTGGCGGCAGCCTCGCTAAAGTACTCCTCAACGATCCCGTCAAAATAAGGTGAACCGCTTTCGAGCACCCTGTTTTGTCGATAACCCAAAGACTGCTGGGTGCTGAGTGCAACCGATGTGTGGTGAGCAAACCAAAGGTCTTCAAGCGCGGCATCCTCAAGACCTTCTTTACGCTGAAAGCAGCAAAGTTGAAGCGTGCCTGGAAAGGTGTCACCGACCGACAACATGGGTTCAAGTGGCGTTCGACCAATGCAGCCGTAGGAGACCCCACCCAAACCTTCGCCAATCGCCTTGAGCGCATCAAAAGAAGTCGGTGCCACTGACAGGTCGATGGCGAGTCGGCCATTAGGCAGGCAGTTCATGGGGTCGCGGGCCCACATTGACGCGCGTTCGCTGTGCTTATCTCGCCTCGCCAAGGTCATTTTTGTGACCCCGTGCTCCAGGGGCACGCATGCTGCGATTGCCTCTTCGTTGTCCGGCACCTGTTCAAAAAACAAGACGATGAGACGATTAGTTGTTGTCATGGGGAGCAAAATATTGTGCGACGATCGCTGGTTTAAGCAGCTTTCGGGTGGCATTTCGTGGCAGTTCTTGTTCGGTAAAGACCACGTGCTTTGGCACCTTGAAGTCCGCAAGATGATTTTTACAGTGAGTCTGCACGTCATTCACAGTCGAATTGCGTCCTGAATCGAAACGAATCACCGCGGCGACCTCTTCGCCCCATTGCGCACTGGGTACACCCACTACTGCCGCTTCAACACACCCCGGGAGTGTCAGCAGGCAGGCCTCTATCTCACTGGGATAAATGTTTTCTCCTCCACGGATGATCATGTCTTTGACGCGACCACAGATGTAAAGCAGCCCCTCATCGCTCAAGTAACCAATGTCGCCGGTGGCCAACCAACCGCCTTCGAATGCACCGTCGCGAGATGAGCCTGTGTGGTACGCCTGAATGGCCGCGCTGGAGCGTACATGGATTTCCCCCGGCTCCCCGGCGTCAACGGGCCGGCCCTGTTCATCGCGAAAGCTGAATTCCATGATGGGGGAGGGAAAGCCCGATGCCCCGGGCCGATGTTCGTAAAAGTAGCCCGTAAATGCCGCCCCAGTTCCCATAGTCTCAGTCATCCCCCAGCCACCTCCAGCCAGAGCGGGCGCTGCTTTCTGTCGATAAAGATCAAACAATGCCTCGGGGGTCGCCGCGCCACCCGCGCTGATATTCGTCAACCACGCCGCGTCCTGATCGTCAAATTTCTCGTTCTTGAGAAGCTCCATCATCATGACAGGTGCACCCATGAGTACCGTGACCCCCTCGTGTTTAATCAGTCGCAGGGCTTCCTCGGCATCCCACTTATACATGATGTATAGGGACCGGCCGTGGCGCAGGTTCATGATGAATTGGGAGAAAAGGCCGCTGATGTGAAAAAGCGGGACCGCAAGCAATGTTTTGGGTGGCACAGGGGAGCTCAGGTGCTTGGACATCGCCTCCTTATTAGTCATGAAGGTAACTGCACCCACAAATTCAAGGTTGGTGAGTGCTTGGCAGCAATGCTGGTGGGACAGCAACACGCCTTTGGGCCTCCCGGAGGTGCCGGAGGTAAACATCAAGATGCAGGGGTCTGTCGGTTCTATGGCCGGTAAGCAGTCACTCTTCGTATTAAGCGATTCTTTTGAGGGCGCAAGAATGGTATCGAGAGACAGCGCGTTATCGATCCCGTCGGTAAAGTCTGCAACCAGCTGGGGAATATCACTGTTGATTTCCCTGACCAATTGGCTGCGCTGAGGATCGCAAATCAAAAGACTGGCGTCGCTGTCCTCAAGGCCTTGATTGAGTTCGGCGCTTTTGCCCCAACTGTTGAGCGGCACCGCGACGCCTCCGGCATTAATGATCGCGACGAAGGCAATAAGCCACTCAGGGCGATTGCGCATGGCGATGGCGATCCGATCGCCTGAGGCCAGCCCGTGTTCATCAAGCAGCCAGCGACTCAAGACGTCGGCAGCGCGAAAAAACGCATTAAAAGTCCATGTAATTCCCTGATACTGCAGTAGGGCTTTGTCCCCATGATCTCGACCACCGGCCATGAAGCGGCGCAAGTCGCCGGCGGTATTGACGAAGGCCAAGACCGGCCCTGAGGGTGAATCAACCGACGTTATTTCGAAGGGGGCGCCCGTCATCGTGAGTTGGGCGAGTGCATCGTGATAGGACTGGGTAAAAAGCGTCATAGAAACGTGATCTGCGAAAATTGCCTGTCGTGCTTGAGTAATGACGACATAGTCCTTGGTCTGGCCTTCGCCGTCATAGTCTCTTCAGCCTATCATGGGCAATGAGCGCGCGTTGACCTAGGCCTTCTGTGCTTCATCATTAGCCCCCTGAGCCCGCGAAGGAAAATAGCCCGATGAAAACCCGCTTGACAGAGCTGTTAGGCTGCAGATATCCGATCATCCAGACTGCCATGGGTTGGGTTGCGGATGCGCGCCTCGTGGCGGCTACCGGTGAAGCCGGCGGGTTCGGCTTTCTGGCGGGTGCTGTTATGACGCTGGAGGAGATCGAACAGGGCATCGTCGATATTAAGACACGAACAGATGCACCCTTTGGCGTCAATTTTCATATGTATGTGCCCCACGCAGCGGGCATTATCGACTTGTGTATTGACCATCAGGTTCGGGCTGTCAGCTACAGCCGTTCTCCCTCAGCCAAACTTGTCGAAAAACTGAAGGGTGCCGGCATTGTGTGCATTCCCACAGTGGGTGCATATCGACATGCGCTAAAGGCGGTGGAGCTTGGCGCCGATGCACTGGTAGTTCAGGGCGGAGAGGGTGGTGGGCACACCGGGTCTGTCGCGACCACTATCCTGTTGGGACAGCTTCGAGACAAGGTCGCCGTGCCCTATGCCGCAGCCGGTGGCTTTCGCGATGGTGCGGGGCTAGTGGCGGCGATGGCGCTGGGTGCTGATGGAATTGCCATGGGAACGCGCTTCTTGCTCACAGAAGAATCACCCGTGCCCGCTCAAACCAAGGCGGTGTACCTCGAGACGCCACCAGAAAAAATTGTCGTAAGCACCCGTCTCGATGGGCTGCCCCAGCGCATGATCGCGAATGCCTATCTTGCTCGCCTTATTGATGCCACCTCACTTGGGTTGCTACTTCGAGCGCTCAAAAATGGATTTCAATTCACCCGAATGACGGGTGGCTCGCTGTGGGGGATGCTGCGGTCAGCTTGGGCAATGTACCGATCGGGGGATTTATCCTTGGGCCAAACCATGATGGCCGCAAACGCACCGATGATGATTCAAGAAGCAATGGTAAAAGGGCAGCCCGATGACGGCATTTTGCCCTCCGGGCAGGTGGCGGGCTTGATAGACGATCTGCCCGCGGTTGACCAACTGCTCGCCATGATCATGCGAGATGCTGAAGGGACGCTGGCGCGTATGCGCGCGGTGTCAGAAGCTGCAGGAGATAAGGAGTAACGTCGCTATGGCTGCATTTCATGTGAGTTTGCAGGATCACATTGCCCACCTTTGTTTCAACAAGCCGCCGGTGAATGCGTTTGACAGCGCCGAGTGGGCATCTATCGCCGCAGAAATTGACCGTTTAGGCAAGTTGCCGGAAGCTCATGTCATTGTGATCAGTGCCGAGGGTAAAGGCTTTTGCGCGGGTGTTGATATCAAGGAGCTCGGGGCGAATCCGGAAATGATCGTTCCGGTGAATAAAGGCAACTATGACACCTTTGCTGCCATTCACAGAAACCCAAAGCCCGTCATTGTGGCGCTGCACGGCTTTGTCCTCGGCGGCGGTATCGGCATTGCCGGAGCAGCCGATATTGTTGTCGCCTCAGAATGTGCGACCTTTGGCGTGCCAGAGGTAGACCGGGGTGCTATGGGGGGTGGTGCGCATTTGCAGCGTCTTTTCCCGGTGCAAAAAGTGCGACAGATGTATTTCACCGGGGAATTTATCGATGCCCAGGAGGCATGGCGGCTGGGCGCGATAGAGCGCGTGGTTCCGCGCGCGGAGTTAGTTGCAGCGGCAATGGAGATTGCAGCTAAGATCGCTGCCAAGAGTCCGATCATGATTCAGTTGGCCAAAGAGGCGCTGAACTCCATCGAGGATGGGGATCTCGAGGCTAAATATCGACGGGAGCAGGGCTTTACGCTGGAAGCTTACAGCTATAAAGATTCGCAAGAGGCCCGGGATGCATTCAATGAAAAGCGTAATGCCTCTTTTGAGGGAGAGTAGTGGTCAACACGTTATCGCCTGTGGCCGTTGATTTGTTGGGCTTTTCGTAGAGCGGTAGCAACCACGGGTTACAAACGAACAACACTAACGCCAAATATCAGGGAGAAGTACTGCCGATGGATTATCAAACTGCAACGAGCCTCTGCGAGACCTATCTGAATGCTCTCGTGAACAATGATGTCGATACGATTGTCAACTTGTATGCATCGGACGCCACCGTCGAAGACCCGGTAGGGTCCGAGGTTATGATCGGGGAAGAGGCTATCCGGGGGTTTTATACCGGCGCTATTGGCGGCATTGCCGCTGCCCAGCTTTCAGGTCCGCCTCGCCTCGCCGGGAACGAGATAGCCTTTCCATTCACGCTCGTCGCCGGTGCGCCAGGGCAGCAATTGGAGATGAGCATCATCGATGTGTTCGTGGTTAACGATGAGGGCAAGGTGTCGAGTATGCGGGCGTTTTGGGGCGGTGAAAACATGAAAAAGCTCGACTGATTGCTGCTGCGTCAGGCGAGGGGTCGGTGTTCGTCGACTACGAGTAGGTGACGACGCTTTTAAGCATGAGGCTCACTAACATGGATTGCCGCGACACCCCTGTTTTTGCAAATATTGATCGGAGTTGCGCGCGCGCCGTGTTTCTCGCAATGCCCAAATCGGCGGACGCCTGATCTAGGTTAGCGCCCTCGGCCAATAATTTTGCAAGGTTTACCTCGGCCTTAGTGAGGTTATACAAAGACATGAGAATCCGGGTGTCAATCTCATAGCTGCGCTCGGGCTCATTGATAAAGACCGTCATATGCGGCGTGTGCCCGGGTTCTACGGTTTTGTCGATCATCATGGGTTTCACCAGGATTTCAAGGTCGGGTCGTCCCGATGGCCGCTCAACCGCAAGGGCATTGGTTGGTGCAACCTCCTGATTACGTTGCGCTAGCGCCACCGCCTCGATGTAGCTGTTAAATTTGGTTCTCGCTGATGCGCTCTCCAAGTAAATCTGGCCGTTAACAATGCTTAGGCCGTCTTTCTCCCGAATGATGTTATCGGCTACGACGTTTCGAGTGACAACTTTACCTCTCTCATCGAGGGTAATGACACCCACCGATTGTCGGGTGATGGTAGAGCTGTAAAGTCGACGCTCCTTGTCGAGTTGGATTAGCTGCATCCCGTTGGCGACGGCGCGCTGGATATGGTTTGCCAGTAGCCCGAGGAACCGGCGTTCTTCTTCCCCAAAGTTGTCTGATGTTTTGGGCCGACAAAAGCGGACGCTGAATCGCTGGCCATTGGCATTGCGCAGATCCACCCCCAGCATGTGGTAGATGTCGACCGGCGCCATACAAAAGCGATACAGCTCAGTACTTTCCAGTTGGTTGTAGGAGATGCATTCATCGAGGCAAACAACCTGCCCCCAGGGGAGGTTGGTCATCAAGTTGGATGTATAGTGCTTATCGGTGTAGGGATTGTCGTGATCATCCACAAAGGTTTTCTGAAGGACGTCGGAGGAGACGAACAATAAACCTCCATCGTCTCCTTGGGGCTCCCGCATGGTGATGGAGCCAAAATTGGAATCGATAATGGCGCGGGCCTCGCTCAGGAAGCTGTTGTAGGGGTCTTCTTCGATGTGACCGTCGTAAAGATGACCGAGCAACCGCGAAAAATCATCAAGTGAAGGCGCTAGCATGCCATTTACTATCCCTTTGCTTGCTGTAGGTTTTGGGCCCCACAGCACCGATCCGCCGGCTGGAACGCGGACCCAGACCTTACGGGTGGTCCCGCTGTGGTGCTATTGTGCGTCTTTGGACTTGAGAAATTCAATGCAACGAGGATTAAAAATGCCGGGATATTCGGCCATGACCCAGTGGCCGCAGTGATTTACCAGCTCGGCCTGAACCGTTGCCGGGGACTGTAGCAGCTTCCAAACCCCTTCCGCGGGACAGAATTTATCCTCGGTCCCCCAGAACACCAGCGTATTATGGGATAGCGTGGCCAGTCTGGATGACAGGTCTGGAATCGCCATAGTGGCCAGCACGTGGGGGTTTTGGGTTTGGAGTGTGGCCCAGCGCTCATTGACCAGCTCTTCATCAACATTTTTCGGGTCAAATACCAGCAAAGTCAATAAGTTATGAAGGACATCTCTTGTGAACTCCGGAGACCCCATGGGGTGTTTCACCATGGTCTGAATGCCTTCCATGGCGAAGTAGGTCTCCCGCGACTCGATGCCTCCGGGGGCCATCAGAATCAACTGGTCGACCCGTTCGGGGTGATCAAGGGCGGCCCCCAGCGCCACCGCTCCGCCGAGAGAATTGCCTACTAGCGTTGCACGTGGAAGCCCGATCCCGTCGAGGACCGCCAGTAATCCCTCAACAAAGAAGTCCAGCGTGTGGTCGATGTCCTGGGGTTTATCGGTAAGGCCATAGCCCCATTGATCGTAGACAATGCAGCGGTATCCAGCCTGCTGAAAGCTACCAACGTTTTGTTTGAAATTACTCCAGCCGCTCGCGCCGGGTCCACTGCCATGAATGAATACGACCGCACCGAGCTCTTCGCCGGTTGCGGGATGCTCCGTATAGTGGATCTTAAGGCCCCGGCCCGTCTCGATGTACTGGGATGCAGCGCTGTTTGCCGGCATCAGATGAAGACGTCCTGATTTTCCACGCCCAGCTGCATGGCCCCCAAATTGCGGGCAAAGCCGGTTGGGTTATTGGCGACGTGACAGCGTGCGATATGAATGTCATGCCAGAGGTTTTGCAGGGGGTGGCCGTTAAATACGGCGCGGCCGCCTGCGACATCGAACAAGGTGTCGATGGCATCAATCGCTTTATCGATCACGATCGATGCTTGATAGCGATAGAGCACTCGCTCCTCGATCGAGGGCTGCCAATTGGCATCTTCCATCTTGTCAAAATTGTGGAACATCACCGCCTCAAGTTCGGCGATGGTGTTCATGACCTCAGCAATACGGGTTTGTGTTTCGACATCCCCGGCCAGCTTGGTGGGGTCGCTGGTTGCCGAGGCGGTTCGGGTCTCAACAAAAATTTTGAGAGCATTCTTGAGCGCGCCGATGGCTGCTGAATTCACCACCCGGACAAAAGTTTGTGCCCACGACAGGTTGTAGATGGGGTTTTCTTGCTCGTTAACGCAGTTAAAGCCATCCATCTGCCGATGGGTGCGATGTTCTGGCACAAAAATAGGCTCTGCAATAACAACGTCATTGGACCCGGTGCCCTGAAGACCCATAACGTTCCAGGTATCTTCGATATCGTACTGGGAGCGGGGGACCAAAAACGTTCTGTAGCCGTCACCGGGGATCACGCCACCCAGAAGCGCCCAAGTGCAATGTTCCGAGCCGGAGCTCCAGCCCCAGCGGCCGCTCAGTATGAAACCGCCCTCGGCGCTCTCGGCCTTGGCGCCGACCGGGTTATAGGAACTGCTCACCAGCGTATTCGGGTCGTTCTCGTATACCTCTCGCTGCGCTTCTTCGGACATGAGGGCGATTTGGAATGCGTGAACGGCGATAATGCCACTGGCCCAGGCGGTGCTCATGTCCGCCTCGGCGATGCGGATCTGCTCCTTGAAAAATTCCTGCGGTCGCTGTTCCTGGCCGCCCCACTTTTTGGGCAACATCATGGTGTAGAAACCGCACTCTTTCAGTGCGGACACAACTTCCGCGCTCATGCGGCGGTTCTGACGTTGCTCGTCAGATTTACTGGCAATAAGCTCCAGAATTTGGTCTGTCACCACTGGCTCATGACTGCTCATACACTTCCCCTAACGACGGCGCCCCGTCTGATTGAATCGATTACCGTATAGCCATCGTTGCAAACCGAGGCTCCGGTGGCATCACTCGTATGTAGTAACGCGTTTTGCCTACCCCGAGTTAGTCCATCTGGCCGACGCTAAAGTCGTGGCCCCAAAAACTGGCCACGGTGCTTTCAAACACTTCGTAATCGCGCCAGTCACTGATAGTTCTTCCTTCGGCGCCGTATTCAATATCAAACCCCGTAGGGGAGCGCATGTAGAAGGAGACCATGTGGTCGTTAGCGTGTCGCCCAAGCGTGCCGGTTAGCTTCACCCCCGCGGCAATCCGTCGGTCGTTGCACTTGCCTACCTCATCTACGTCGTTGGCTTCGACCATCAGATGGACACATCCCGCGGGCATGGGCATCTCAAATAAGCCGAGGCTGTGGTGTCGCTTGTTGCAGTGCATGAACCAAAGACGCTTGATCGGCTCCTCGGGGTCGGGGGTGAAGCGAATTTTCATAAGATCCGAGAGACCAAAGCCCAGGACTTCGGTAAAAAACTGCGTGGTCTCCTCGAAGTTAGGTGCCGGCAATACAATGTGGCCGCAGCCTTGATCCCCGGTCACGAATCCACTGACTCCGGTTGCCGAGTTGAAGGTCGCGAAGTCCGAGACCACCCCCCAGTATGCCTCGTGGTTATTGCCTGCAGGGTCAACAAAGCTGAGCAAGTTCTGTACTTTGCGCCGATTGATTAGCTCCTCTGAGCCCCAGGAAAAAGCCACGCCGGCTGCTGCCAGTGCATCAGCCACCTCCTGTAGGCCCTCGGCGGAATTGGTTTCCCATCCGCAGACGCCGAGGGTTTCAGTGTCACCCGTCTCGATGAACAGCCTGAAAGGGTGGTCGTCCATCTTGAAAAAAAGTTCGCCCTCGTTGGCGTTACAGCGGTCGCTTACATCCTCAAGCCCCATAACGCCGCAGGCAAACTCTCTCCAGGCTTCTTGTTGTTGGCTCATGACGCCAATGTAACCAAGGCTCTTAATTGCCATCCTTAACTCTCCCTGTGTTTGTTCACTGTTGTGCCAATTGCTTTCGTAATTCCTGCTTCATCACCTTGCCGGTGGCATTAAGCGGGAGGCTTTTAACCCAAATAAATTTCCGTGGCACTTTGTAATTAGCCATGGCGCTCTTGCACCATGCCATCAGCTCATCGTCGGCCTGAGACGCGAGGTCATCGGCGTTAGCCGCTGCGATCAGAAATGCCGCGCCTACTTCACCTAATCGAGGATCGGCAATCCCGATGACTGCAGCTTGAGCAATCGACGGATGTTGTACTAACTGTTGCTCAATCTCCGCGGGGTAGCAATTGAATCCACCGCTGATGTACATATCTTTAAGTCGATCGGTGATAGAGAGATTGCCGTTTTCGTCGAGATGGCCAATGTCCCCGGTATGTAGCCAGCCCTCCTTGTCGATCGTTTCCCCGGTGGCTTCTGAATTGTTGAAGTAGCCCTGCATCACGTTGTAGCCCCTCACGACGATTTCTCCGGTTTCGCCGGCGGGGAGGGGTCGATTCTGAGTATCAAAAATGGCCACCTCGATATCGGGAATAGCCCGGCCCGAGGTGGTCGCGATAGTGTTCGCGCTGTCACCTTGGCGACACATGGTGACCAGACCGCAGGTCTCGGAGAGACCGTAGGCGGTGATAACGGTCTCAAGCCCCAGCACCTGCCACATGTCTTCAATCAACTGTGTCGGAATCACCGCCGCACCGGTAGTGGCTTTTTGTAAAGACGCTAGGCGCTTGGCATCGAAGTCGGGGTGATCGATGATCGAGCGAAACAAAGTAGGTGGACCGGGCATCACGTTGATCGCATGTTGCTCAACCTGTGTCATTACCTCCGGGACATCAAACACCGCCAGCGGATAGGCGGTAGCTCCCGCGATAAGCGTAGCAAGCCATCCCGCTTTGTAACCAAAGCTGTGGAAGAAGGGATTGATAATCAGGTAGCGATCCTCGCTATGCAGCCCCAAGATGTTGGCAAATTGTGAGAACGCCTGAAGGTTTTGCTGGTGCGCTGTGACCACGCCCTTGGGCTGACCGGTGGTGCCTGAGGTAAAGAGAATGTCCGACGGAGTGTCGCCGGCCACCAGCGCTGCAGCAGCGTCAAGGCGGTCACGACATTGGTCTGATCTCAGTAGCTCCTCGCCTTGAGCGAGGCACTGGCTAAAATGGTCGTCTTGTCGCTGTAACGTTATCGTAACCACATCCTCGAGGGAGGGCACCGACTGCGACTGCAGTTGAGCCGGGTAGTCAACGCCGAGGAAGTTATCGATGCAAAAGAGCCATCGGCAGCCACTCTGATTGAGAATCTGGGCAGCTTCGGCGCTTTTGTAGCGCGTGTTGAGGGTGACGAGAGTGCCGCCAATAAGCTGGGAACCCAGTGCCGCGACTATCCATTGAACGCAGTTTGGCGCCCAAATGCCGATCCGATCCCCCGGTTGGCACCCGCGGGAAAGTAGCCATGCGCCTAAAGCGCGCGCCTGCTGGAGTGTGTTCTCGTAGCTTAGGGATACGGGGCCATCGATAATAAAAGGTTTCCGGCCAAGTGTACTCGCCCTGTTGGCCAGTAGCTGGGGAATAGACGCCAGCGTATCAGCTTGGACCAGCGACATGGACACTCCAGAAAGCGCGGTGGAAATAGGAGCGTCCAAACTAGTGCTTGAGTCGCCGCTTGTCATAGTCTCAATGGGGGATGATCAATGAATGGTCGAATTTGATACTGAAATCCCAGATCTTCCCCTTAAGGAACGCGCACATGGACAAACTGGTTAGCGCCAGTGACGCCCTCTCTGTCATTAAAGATGGCATGACGATAGGTATTGGCGGATGGGGTCCGCGAAGAAAGCCCATGGCCTTGGTCAGGGAGCTGCTCAGAACCGACGTGAAAGATCTCACTGTGATCGCATACGGTGGGGCGGATGTCGGTTTGCTCTGTGCGGCCGGCAAGGTCAGAAAAGTAATTTTTGCGTTTGTCTCCCTGGATTTCATGCCGCTTGAACCCGCCTTCAGGAAAGCCCGCGAAGCCGGCGATATTGAGGTCATGGAGATCGATGAGGGCATGATGTTGCTCGGCCTGCGAGCCGCTGCATGGGGTTGCCCCTTCATTCCTACCCGCATCGGTCTGGGTACCGATCTGCTGAGTCATGCGCCTGATATTGCCTTGGTAGAGAGTCCCTATGATGAAAAAGAGTGGGTGGCGATGCCTGCACTCAAGCCCGATGTGGCGCTGCTGCACGTGACCGCGGCCGATCGTCGTGGGGTGTGTGAAATAGCGAGTCCCGACCACTACATGGATGACTGGTTTGCAAGGGCGGCTGATCACACCATCGTTTCGACAGATAACATTGTCGATACCGATCATTATGCAAACCCCGACGTGGCGCGCCGGGTCTATTGGGAACGCAACTGTACCCAAGCGGTTGTTCACATGCCGGGAGGAGCGCACCCCAGCTCTAACGATCCGCTGTACGGGTTTGATGTCGCCCATTACAAAAAATACGGCGAGTTGATCGCTGATGGGGGGTATCAGGCATGGGCCGAGGCCTTCCTTGGTGCCTCCGAAAACGACTACCAATCAGCGGTGGGTGGGCTTGACGCCATTCAGGCACTGCCCAAGCCGGTCTATTAAAGGAATCGAGGATGAGCTATTCGCTGGCGGAACTGATGGTTTGTGCGGCTAGTCGGGTCTTTGATCGCGACGGTGAAGTCTTGGCGACAGGCATCGGCCTGCTGCCGAGGTTGGCGGCCAGTTTGGCTATGCGCACGACAAACCCTGACATGATGATGACCGACAGCCAGTCGTTTGTGTTGTCCTCCCCAAATCCGGTTAGCGGGCTCGCCAGTCATGAAGGTCAGGCCAACGAAAACTGGATGGGGTTTGCGCGAATTTTTGACAATGTGTGGAGCGGTGCACGCCACGCGCTGGTGGGGCCCTCACAGATTGATCGTTTTGGCCAAACAAACATTTCAGCGCTGGGTGGAACCTATCAGCAACCCAAAGTGCAGCTGCTGGGGATGCGCGGTTTCCCCGGGAATTCGATTTCCCACGCTAACTCGTTTTTTGTCCCGCAGCACTCGACGCGCGTATTTGTCGCTGGAGAATGCGATGTGGTGTGCTCGATTGGTTACAACCCGGAGCGTTTGCCACGGGGTTATCGACTTGAAGATATCGACATCAGGTCGGTGATTACGAATCTTTGTGTCATGGACTTTTTGGGCGACAACCACCAGATGCGGGTGGTGAGTTTGCATCCCGGGGTCTCCTTAGACGAGGTCCGCGACAACACCGGATTCGATGTTGCGGTTGTCGACGGTTTGGCAGAGACGTCAGCGCCGACAGCCGAGCAACTGGAACTCATTGCCGAGCTTGATCCCGGCAATGCGCGTGCGAAACAGATTAAGGGGAATCCCCCGGGTCGCCGAGAGGCGGTAGAGGAGTCTGCATGAGTGAGTCAAAAGATACCGCTGAACAAGAGGTAGATATCGTCCTTTATTCGGTCGAGGAGGGTGTGGCCTGGATTACGATGAATCGCCCTCAGTACAACAATGCACAGAACGGCCGTATGACCTATGAGCTTGACGATGCTTTTAAACGAGCGGTTGCCGATGATGAGGTGAAGGTCATCGTACTGCGAGGTGAGGGCAAGCACTTTTCGGCAGGACATGACATCGGGACGCCGGGACGCGATGTCCATCTGAGCCAAGAACGTGTATCCATGTGGTATGACCACGCCAACAAAGAAGGTGGCGAATTTTTGTATGTGCGTGAGGCCGAGGCTTATCTCGGCATGTGTCGTCGCTGGCGTGATATTCCAAAGCCGACCATTGCGGCGGTCCAGGGCGCCTGCATTGCTGGTGGGTTAATGTTGGCTTGGGTCTGCGACCTTATCGTGGCAACAGATGATGCGTACTTCTCCGATCCCGTGGTTCGAATGGGTATTCCGGGCGTCGAGTATTTTGCGCACCCTTACGAATTGAACCCGCGAATCGCTAAAGAGTTTTTGTTCACGGGCAACAAGATGGGTGTCGAGCGCGCCTACCAAATGGGGATGGTCAACCAAATCAGTTCCCGCGAAAGCTTGCACCAGGACGTTAAAGAGCTCGCCGAAAAAATAGCCGGCATGCCGCGACTTGGCCTCGCACTCACCAAGCAGGCAATCAACAATGTCGAAGATCTGCAGGGCAAACGCGCAGGGATGGAGGCCGCCTTTGCGTGGCATCATTTTTCTCATGTGCACAACGATTTGGTGTCCGGGGATAAGTTGGGCGGCTTTGACGCGAAAAAAATGGCTGAGGCCAACAAGAAGCAGGATAAGAGCTAGGCATGAATTTAGGATATAGCGATAGCCAGCAAGCGTTTCGGGAAGAGGTTCGCGACTGGCTAAAAGCGCATGTGCCGGCGCAGGCGCTCCCCTCATTTGACACCGAGGAGGGGTTTGAGGCGCACAGGGCTTGGGAACGAACTCTGGCCGAGGGCAACTGGGGTATGGTGACCTGGCCCGAAGCGTACGGTGGTCGCGGCTGTGATCTGATTGAGTGGCTTATCTTTGAAGAGGAGTACTACCGCGCGGGTGCGCCGCTCAGGGTAAATCAAAATGGTATTTTTCTTCTCGGCCCGACACTCATGGAGTATGGAACCGAAGAGCAGAAAGCCCGATTCATTCCGGCGATGGCGAGTGGCGATGAGATATGGGCACAGGCCTGGTCGGAGCCCAACGCGGGGTCCGATATGGCGGCGATTCGGTGCTCTGCGACTCGAGATGGTGATGACTTTGTTATCAACGGCCAAAAGATCTGGTCGACCCGCGCCGTTTTTGCCGATTGGGGTTTTGGCTTGTTCAGAACTGACCCTGATTCGGAGCGGCATCACGGCCTGTCAAAAATCTTGGTGCCGCTCAACGCCGATGGCGTGACGGTTCGGCCGATTCGACAGTTGAATGGCTTACCCGGGTTTGCAGAAATTTTCTTCGATGATGTCAGGGTGCCCGCATTCAACGTGTTGGGTGGCGAAGGTGAGGGCTGGCGAATTGCCATGGCCACCGCGGGCTTTGAACGCGGCCTCATGTTGCGTAGTCCAGCGCGTTTTCAGCAGGCGGCCAAACGGTTGGTTCGTCTTTATCGCGAGCATACGCAAGACTTGCTCGACCCTTCGGTCGAAGACGCGGTGCTGCGCTGCTATATGGACGCTGAAGCCTATGCGCTTTCTACCTACCAAACAGCATCCAAGTTGGTAGGCGGCGGTAGCATCGGGCCGGAGGCAAGCTGTAACAAGATTTTTTGGTCTGAGCTGGATCTGCTTATCCACGAAACGGCGATGAAGTTGCTTGGCGCCCGGGGCGAGCTGGAACCCGCGACACCGTCAGAGCTGCAGGAACTTGGACCGTGGCTCGATGGCTTTCTGTTTGCTCAGTCGGGCCCAATTTATGCGGGAACCAATGAAATCCAGCGCAATATTATTGCCGAGCGGATGCTCGGCATGCCGAGGAAGTAGTATGGGGATGGACTTCACTTTTACCGAAGATCAGCTCAGCTTTGTAGACGCGGTGCGCGGAATGCTCAGCCAAGAGGTGACGCCGGAGCGTATTCGAGCGCGTTGGGACACTGATACCGGTGTCGACACGGAGTTTATGACGCAAGTAGCCGAGCTTGGCGTCATGGGCATGTTAATCCCGGAGACCTTGGGAGGATTGGGTCTCGGCGCGACAGATTTCGTGATGCTGGCGCAGGCCTGTGGCGAGATGGCTGTCCCCGAGCCGATTGTTGAGCAGGTCTTGGTGGTGGCACCGCTGCTCACCGATATTTTAGAGCGTGGGTTGGGCGGCGACTCGCTACAGGCGATGGTCGATGATCTCATCAGCGGGCAGATGACCGTGGCGGTGTCACATCCGATTAACCCCTTCATCAATTTCGGGGACCGATCGAATTGGGTGCTGGCGGGGCAGGGCGAAGAGGTTTGCCTGGTTGCCCGTGACGCTGTGGCATTGGCATCTAAAAAAAGCGTTGACCCGTCGAGGCGTTTGTTCGAGGCAGAGCTTGATAATGCGAACGCAACCCCCCTCGCCAGCGGTGACGTCGGCGCGGACTTGTGGCGCCGTACACTGAATCGCGGTGCGCTCGCTACCGCGGCGCAGTTGGTGGGTTTGGCTGAGGCGATGGTGGCGCAGAGCGTCAGGTACACCAGCGATCGAGCGCAGTTTGGACGAGCTATTGGGACCAATCAGGCGGTCAAGCATCTGCTGGCGGATGTGGCGGTGCAAATTGAATACGCCAAGCCCGTGGTTTATCGCGCAGCTTACACGGTGGAGGTGTCACCGAGCCGGGCTGACTTTGCCGTATCACATGCCAAAGTGGCGGCGTCCCGCGCGGCACTGCTGGCGGCACGCCATTGTATTCAGGTGCACGGCGCGATGGGATACACCTGGGAATGTGATTTACAGATTTGGGTGAAGCGCGCGTGGGCGTTAGCGCGTGAGTGGGGTGATGAGGGGTTTCACAAAAACCGGATTCACGAATGGTTGCTGCAATCCAACGCATTACTGGGCCCGGAGTTCACGTTTGGACGCCGTACCCTGACAGATACCGTAGCGGCTTAAGCCGCCGCCAACCGAGAGGATAGCTCATGGCCCCAAAGGCTCAAGCCTATATTGTTGATGCGGTGAGGACACCAACCGGGCGGCGTCGTGGCTCGCTGGCCCAAATGCATGGCGCTGATTTGGGGGCAACGGTACTCAAGGCTATCGTTGAGAGAAACGGCATTCCCGACCACGAATACGACGATGTCATTTTTGGCTGCGTCGATACCATCGGTCCGCTGGCGGGTGATATTGCCCGCACTTGCTGGCTGGCGGCGGGGCTCAGCGACGAAGTACCCGGTACGACGATCGATCGCCAGTGCGGTTCCTCCCAGCAGTCGGTGCATTTTGCGGCTCAGGCAGTGATGTCGGGCACCATGGACGTGATTATCGCCGGCGGCCTTCAAACCATGAGCAGTATTCCCATCTCCTCTGCGATGCTAGCCGGTCAGCCTCTCGGGTTTAACGACCCTTTTACGGGGAGTGAGGGCTGGGTAGCCCGATACGGTGACGGCCTCGTTACGCAATTTAACTCAGCCCAAATGATTGCAGACAAATGGCAGCTGTCTCGGGAGGCGATGGAGCAATTCGCGCTTGAATCCCATCGCCGGGCGCGTGCGGCGACTGATGCGGGCTACTTCGACCGAGAGATTATCCCTGTTGGTGGTCTTGCAGCCGACGAAACCATCCGAGATACCTCTCTCGAGGCGATGGCTGAACTTGAGCCATTGCAGGAAGGGGGTTCGATTACGGCCGCGGTGTCGAGCCAAACATGCGATGGCGCCTCGGCGGTATTGGTGGTTTCCGAGGAGGCGCTGAAGCGGTACGGCCTGACGCCGCGAGCGCGCATTGCTCACATGACCGTGCGCGGCGAGGATCCTATCTGGATGCTAACGGCGCCGATTCCGGCGACGGCGCGGGCCGTAGCCAAGTCGGGCATACCGTTAACGGATATCGACTTGGTAGAAATTAACGAAGCCTTTGCCTCCGTGCCCATGGCCTGGCTTGCTGAAACCGGTTATCCCCACGAGCAGACCAACGTGAATGGTGGGGCAATCGCACTGGGCCATCCACTGGGGGCGACCGGCACCAAGCTGATGACAACCCTGTTACACGAAATGGAGCGTCGCCAGGTGCGCTACGGCTTACAAACTATGTGCGAGGGTGGCGGCCAGGCCAACGTTACTATTTTGGAACGGTTGTGAGGAATTTATTGTGACGGGACTGTGTGAAGGACGGGTTGTAATTGTTACTGGCGCGGGTGGCGGACTGGGTGCTGCTCATGCCAAGTCATTGGCCGCAGAGGGTGCAGCAGTCCTGGTTAACGATATCAACCAAGCC
>CAJXMD010000015.1 GCA_913056165.1 uncultured Halieaceae bacterium | reverse complement strand
AAAAGGGGACGTTCACGATATCGGCAAAAATATTGTAGGCATTGTGCTCCAGTGCAACAACTTTGAGATTATCGATTTGGGGGTCATGGTGCACTGTGACGATATTCTGCGCGTCGCAAAAGAGAGAGCCGTGGATATCATCGGTTTATCGGGATTGATCACGCCATCCTTGCAAGAGATGGCGCACGTTGCCGCAGAGATGCAGCGCCTCGATTTCAACATTCCCTTGATGATCGGCGGGGCAACTACATCCAAGGCCCATACCGCTGTAAAAATAAGCCCCGCCTACAGCAATGATGGCGTGATCTATGTCCCTGATGCGTCTCGAAGTGTAGCCGTTGCTACCAAACTCATGGGAGCAGACAAGTCGCAGCTCATTAAACAAACCACCGAGGACTATCGTGAGATCGCAGAGCGCGTTAACAAGCGGAAGGAAAAACAAAAGCGATTAAGCTATCAGGAGGCTCTTGCCAATGGCTTTGATGGCGGCTGGGATGATTACACCCCGCCCACACCCACGTTTACCGGTCTGAAGATTTTCAAGCGCTACCCGCTCGAGGACGTTGTACCCCTGATTGACTGGACGCCATTTTTTATTACATGGGATTTACATGGCAAGTTCCCGGGCATTTTGGAAGATCCCATTGTTGGTGAGCAAGCCCGAAGCCTCTTTTCTGATGCGCAAGCCATGCTTGAGAAGATAATCGACGAAAACTGGCTCGATGCGAAAGCGGCCCTCGGTTTCTGGCGAGCTCATCGCGCCAATGGGGACGACATCGTTCTCTATGATAACGAGAACGAGCCACTTGCAACGCTGCACCACTTGCGTCAGCAGATGCAGAAGCGACCGGGGGAGTGCAATCTGTCACTGGCAGATTTTATTGCGAAAGAGGATGGGCCTACCGACTATTTGGGGGGCTTTTGTGTCACTGCAGGTCACGGGGTCGCCGAACGGGTAGCCGCATTCGAAGCGGATCACGATGATTACAATTCAATCATGCTGAAGGCCCTCGCGGACCGCCTGGCCGAAGCAATGGCGGAACACCTTCACCGGCAGGTGCGAATTGACTACTGGGGTTATGACGCCAATGAGTCGTTGGATAATCACGATCTCATCAGAGAACGCTACAGAGGCATCCGGCCAGCCCCCGGGTATCCGGCCTGTCCTGACCACACGGAGAAGCAAACCCTCTTTGACCTGCTAAGTGGTTACGACAACTGCGGGGTGTCACTGACCGATTCCTTTGCGATGTTACCCACGGCGACAGTGGCGGGATGGTATTTTTCTCACCCCCGAGCAAAATACTTTTCTGTGGGCACTATCGGGACGGATCAAGTGCAGAAATTAGCGCCGAGGAAGTCCATGTCGACCGAGGAACTTAGCAGTTGGCTCGCACCCGTCCTGGGCTAGTGGGCTTCTCAATTATCCGCATTACCGCGAGGTATCGCTTGCAAGTAGCTTGCTATATACTGCGGCGCTTAGAAATACGGGCGCACAGATAGGACCCAATTCATGAATGACAACCCTCAACAGCAACAGAAGCCACCCGGCTTGAGGGCGCTGTTACAAAGTGTGCTCGCCGCAGCGCTGGGGGTCCAAAGCAGCAAGAATCGGGAGCGAGACTTTACCGACGGAAAAGCCAGTCACTTCATTGTGGCTGGCATTGTATTTACGTTCCTTTTTATCGCGACTGTTGCCACCATCGTCAACCTCGTAACAATCCAGTAGTCATATCAGTAGCCACAGCGCTCGGTCGCAAAACGCCTTTCTAATCAGGCGGGCATTCCTGCGAGATACACGTAAGCCCAGATCACAACCACTGAAATCACGACCACCGCTGCAAGGCCATCCGCAGCGCCGTCTGACATATTACTTTTAGCCATATAAAATCTCCTAAATAGTATAGAAAAGGTATATAAATTCCGCGCGTATTGTGGAATAAAGCGGCCTCCAAAGTAAAGTGAAAGGATGCTTCGTGTATCACTATCAAGCCGCAGACCGGCAACTTCTGCAAGATCGTGCCAATCAATTTAAGGATCAAACCCGGCGGTTTTTGAATGGCGAGTTAAGTGATGAGGCTTTCCGTCCTTTGCGGCTTCAGAATGGCCTCTACTTCCAGCGTCAAGAACCCATGCTCCGCATAGCGGTTCCCTACGGCCTCATGAATACGACTCAAGTGAGGCAGATCGCGGCAATCAGCCGGCGCTTTGACAAAGGGTATGCCCATGTAAGCACCCGGCAAAACTTTCAGCTTAATTGGCCCTCGCTTGAATATGTACCCCAAATCCTCGAGGAGCTAGCCAAAGTGGATATGCACTGCATTCAAACCAGCGGTAACTGCATACGTAACACCACAACGGATGCTCTGGCAGGAGTGGCTCACGATGAGATCATCGATCCTCGACCTATTTGCGAGCTGATTCGCCAGTGGTCAACGCTGCACCCCGAATTTGCCTATCTGCCCAGAAAATTCAAGATAGCAGTCAGCGGCAGTGCCGATGACAGGGCCGCCATCTACGCTCACGATGTCGGTATTGCCCTCCAAGAGCGGGCGGGTGAACTCGGGTGCAGAGTGCTTGTCGGAGGCGGTCTTGGCAGAACTCCCGTCATCGGCACTGAGCTAGTTCCATGGCTACCCATAAAACATTTACTGTCCTATCTAGAGGCCATTCTGCGGGTTTATAACGCATTGGGCCGTCGAGACAATAAGTACAAAGCGCGCATTAAGATTCTTGTAAGAGCCATGGGCATTGATGCGTTTCGCGACGCCGTCGATCGCGAATGGGCCGGACTACGAAATGGCGAACTCACGCTGACAGCCGAGCGACTTGAACCTCTCCAAAAGGCATTTTCGCCGCCCGCGTACAAAACCGATCTTCCCCCAACAGAGATGCACAGCAATCCGATTTTCTTGCGCTGGCTTTCGCGCAACACCCACGAACACAAGCAGCCCGGCTATCGCGCAGTGACCGTGGTGCTCAAGGGTCACGGCAGCGCACCCGGGGATGTCACCGCTGACCAGCTTGATTTTTTAGCGGATCTCGCAGATGACTTTAGCTTCGGACAATTGCGCACCAGTCACGAGCAGAATATTGTGCTTGCGGACGTGGAAGAGCGGGCGCTTTACCGCTTGTGGGAAACACTCCAGCAACACGGACTTGCGTGGGCCCTCGCAGGTTCCCTGAGCGATCTCATCAGCTGCCCCGGCGGTGACTTTTGCTCGCTGGCAAACGCTCGATCCCTCCCGGTTGCAGAGGCGATTCATCAGCGCTTCGATGATGCAGACTACCTATTCGATCTGGGCCCAATCGAATTGAATATTTCAGGCTGCATGAATGCCTGTGGACACCACCATATTGGTCATATCGGGATTCTTGGGGTTGATAAAAAGGGCAGGGAATTTTTTCAGGTGTCCATTGGCGGACGTCAGGGTAACAAGGCGGCTATCGGAAAAATTCTGGGTCCGTCCTTCAGTGCTGATGATATTCCCGAGGTGGTCGAAAAACTGCTGGTGACCTTTGTTCACAACCGGCTACCCGAGGAAACATTTATTCAGACCTACGACCGAATCGGTATCACTCCGTTTAAGGAAGCAGTCTATGCCAGCGCAACTCACTGACAACGAAGCGACCCCCATCGCGCAAACCGACGATTATGGGCTAGCCGCCAACGATGCGGTGAATCTCAGCATCCCTTCATTCAGCGAATGGTTAACGCAGCAAAACGGCAGCCGCTTGAGAGTCAGCACGGCTGACGATATTGCACCTTTGGAAGCATTCATCGCATCTGTCAGTTATGTGGAAATATACTTTTTAGACTCGAACGACGGACGAGGTTTCACCCTGGGTCGCCGACTTAGGGACATAGGCTTTACCGGAGAACTGCGCGCTACGGGGGCGTATGCCGAAGATCAGTTACAATATCTCTATCGATGCGGGTTCGACAGTTTCCTTCTGCCCCCCGCAGTGAATAAAGAAACAGCGTCGGAACTGCTGCGCGCGATCTCTGTCACATTGCAGCCCTCGACTATCTCCGAACGCCAGGTCATTCTTAGCGAGAGGTGAACTATGGATATGAGCGGCATTACGTTTACCTTTGCCGCCATTTTCCTCGGGGCAGCCCTACTCGCCTCACTCGCTCTTTATACCCGCCAACCGATCATCATCGCCTACATAGCCCTCGGCGCTTTGCTGGGCCCCTACGGCAGCGGCGTCATCGCCAACGTACGGCTGGTTAACGATGCTGGCCACGTAGGCATTATTTTCTTGCTGTTTCTACTGGGCCTGGACATGCAGCCACGAGCTCTGCTCAACAGTCTACGTGCCTCCTCATTAGTGGCTCTGTTGAGTTCGGCGTCTTTTGCCGCTATCAGCGGAGGGCTGGCCCTGCTGTTTGGATTTTCAGCCTCTGACGCCTCGGTAATTGCAACCGCGCTCATGTTCTCTTCCACGATTATCGGCATCAAGCTGTTGCCGACTACGGTGCTGCATCATCGCCACCTGGGCGAAGTTTTGGTGGCGCTACTGCTGTTTCAGGATCTGATGGCCATTATTCTGCTGGTGGTACTACAAAGTGCGGGTGGGCCAGGGGATTTGTCCTCGGTAATACGCCCGCTTCTGATGTTACCGCTACTGGGCATTGGCTGCTGGGGCGCGGTGCGCTTTGTTCTGATACCACTGATCAGCCGGTTTGATCGCTACCATGAGTACATTTTTCTGTTATCGGTAGGCTGGTGCCTTGGGGTAGCCGAAATAGCGCTAGTGTTAGGTCTAAGCGCAGAAATTGGCGCCTTCATGGCGGGGGGGGCGGTAGCGACGAGCCCCATTGCCCAATACATCGCGGTAAGCCTCAAGCCACTCAGAGATTTCTTCCTCGTGATCTTCTTCTTCGCAGTTGGGGCCCAATTCAATCTGGCAACCCTGCCTGCTGTGCTACTCCCTGCGATGATCATCGCAGCCGCTCTACTGACTCTCAAACCAGTGATCTACCACGGTCTTCTTCGCGGAGTTAGTGAATCCCACAAGCTCGCCTGGAATCTCGGGTTCAGGTTAGGGCAATGCTCTGAGTTCGCTCTGCTTATCGGGATGGTGGCGTTTCAAAGCGGCGTTCTTTCCGAGACGGGGAACACATTGATTCAAGCCACCACCATCTTGACACTTCTAATATCGAGCTACCTGGTCGTCTTCAACTTTCCCACACCGATCGCCATTAAAGATGACTTGAGGCGAGATTAAAGACGACGCAGGCTGATTACAAATCGTAACCTCGCTCATCATGGAGCACGAGATCCAGACCAATAGTCTCTTCCTCATCGTCCACTCGAAGCCCCACAAGCAGATCCACGATCTTGAAGAGCACCCAGCTCGCTACTGCCGTATAGACAAACGTTGCAACAACACCTGTTGCCTGCACCACAAGCTGACCGCCGATTGTGCTGATACCGTCGGAGAAGCCATTGCCGCTGAAAAGCCCGAGGCTCGGAGAGCAGAAGACACCGGCCATCATCATGCCCAACATACCTCCCACCCCATGGACTGGGAACACATCAAGGCTGTCATCAATTTTCAGCTTGTTTTTGAGTGTGATCGTCGCGAAATAACAAACAATCCCCGCGGAAAGCCCTATGACGACCGCGGCCGCAGGCCCCACTGAGCCCGAAGCGGGCGTGATCGTACCAAGACCGGCAACCATGCCCGTAACAATCCCCAACACCGAGGGCTTGCCGTGCCTAATCCACTCCATTGCCATCCAGGCCAGCGAACCACAAGCTGCGGACAAGTGCGTAACCAGCATTGCCATGGCAGCACTTTGGTCGGCAGCTACTGCGGAGCCCGCATTAAAACCGAACCAACCGACCCACAGCATACCCGCGCCAGTAACGGTGAGGGTCAGGTTGTGAGGCGGCATCGCAACGCTGCCAAAGCCTCGTCTGGGCCCCATCATCAAGGCCGCAACAAGCGCGGCGACAGCAGCCGTGATGTGCACCACCGTGCCGCCGGCAAAATCCTGAACCCCCATGGCACCCAGCCATCCGCCGCCCCAAACCCAATGGCACACTGGCGCATAGACGAGGAGCAGCCAGGCAGTGCTAAAAATCAACATCGCCGAAAAACGCATCCGCTCAGCAAAAGCGCCCACGATGAGCGCGGGGGTAATGATTGCGAAGGTCATCTGAAACATAACGAAAAGCGTGTCGGGGATGGAACCATTAACGCCATCCATCGCAATTTGGGCTAGGAAGAGGTTGCCGAAGTCACCAATCCATGGGCCCTGCTCAACGCCAGCAGAACCAAACGCAATGGTATAGCCCGCCACAAACCAAACCAACGACATAAGAGCGGTAAGCGCGAAGCATTGCATCAGAACCGACAGGACGTTTCGGACCCGAACCAAGCCGCCGTAGAACAAAGAGAGACCCGGGATGGTCATGAACAGCACCAATGCGGTGGCCGTCAGGAGCCACGCGGTATCAGCGCCCGATATATCAGCCGCCGCCGCGGGCCACGCCGTGCCGACAAGTAATGGTAATGCCATAAGTCGGCATTTTCGGGGTGTCAGATTGAAAGACATAAAACGTAGCGACCTCTTCATTTGTGGCTAAATCGCAGCCGGATCTGTGTGGATCAAAAACGGAGGGTGAAGTTTGCCACATCCTTGCGCAATTAGCAGGTGGCTTCTATGCTTCGCTGCCCGAAGGATACCAGACTGACGTCCTTACCAAGGTGTACTCATGTTGAAACGAACCGCTCCTGTGTTTTTCGCCCTCCTATGCCTCTGGGGGCCAGCTTCCATCACCGCGATGGCCAACACGCCGGAGGTCGATAGTCCTCGATCGGTGATCTTGCTAATAGGCGATGGCTTCGACGATCAGCACGTCACGATGGGTCGTAATTATTTGGCCGGACCAGATGGAACACTGCTTTTGGACACGATGCCAATTCGCGGCGCGGTGCAAGTACAGACTGTCGATGACGAAGGTAACTGGGTTTATGTCGCAGACTCAGCCAACACCGCAACCACTCTCGCTACAGGGGTGGTGACAAATATCGGGCGGGTGGGCACAGGACCGTCCGATGAGGACGTCATGACGATCCTCGAAATGGCCGCTGCCGCGGGCTTCGGTACAGGCGCAGTCAGCACTTCATCCATCACGGATGCCACCCCCGCCAGTTTTATGGCTCATGTCAGCAAGCGAATATGCGAAGGGCCCGAAACAATTCTCGGAGGCGAGAAGTACGGCTTGCCTTTTGAGGGGTGTTATGACGATGCTAAGGGTAATGGTGGGCCCGGATCTATTGCAGAGCAAATCTTGACATCCCCTGTGGATGTCGCCCTGGGAGGTGGCCTGCTCTACTTTCTAGAGCACCTCCCCGATGGACAAATCAGCTTGCTGAACACTGCGGAACAGCATAACGCAGCGGTAATCACAGAGCCCGAGAAACTCCTCTCGCCAATACCCGCCGAAAAACGTTTGATAGGCCTGTTCGCTGAAGAACACTTGCCCGTGCGCTGGCAGGGCGAAGATGGTCGAAAGGCAGAGAGCCCTGATCCCTCATGGCTCAATGCACTGGACTGGCGCTTGGGCAGCGTTGAGCAACCGGCGGTCATGTCCTGCGAGTCAAATCCGGAATATGGAAATACCCCCTCTCTAGCGACCCTGACCCAGGTAGCAATTGAACGCCTAACAGCAACAAGCCAAAAGGGCTTTTTTCTTGTTATTGAATCGGCGTCGATCGACAAGCAAAGTCACGAGCGTAACCCCTGCGGCTCGATAGGCGAAATTGCCCAGCTTGAAGAAGCACTCAACGTCGCACTCAACTATGCGAATCAACAACAAAATACCATGGTACTGGTCACAGCAGACCACGCACAAGCGGCACAAATTGTTCCCGAACCCAGCCTTTATGACGCTATCCCCGTGCCCGTCTATTCACCGGGCAAAGTCGCTCGCGTCCGCCTCGACGATGGGACCATTATGCGAATCAATTACGCGACCAATAATTTCGAGAGCGAGGAGCATACCGGGGCTAATGTTCCTCTGTTTGCTAACGAGGCGGCACGCGATTACGTTGGAACGTATATGCGACAGCAAGATGTTTTTGAAGCGATGGCACGATTTCTGGATTTAAAAACACCCACTGAAACAGATGCCTTGTAGCGTGCAGCATTATCAATTCAAGATTCACTCAGCACTGGGGAAAACCCTATGAGCCTCACTGCCATCAATGGAAAAAAGGTATCAAAAATTTGTCTTGGCACCATGACCTGGGGGCAACAAAACACCGAGGCAGAGGCACACGATCAAATAAGCTTTGCCCTGGAACAGGGCATCAATTTTATGGATGCTGCCGAAATGTATCCAGTGCCCCCACGGGAGGAAACCCAAGGGCGAACTGAGGCGTTCATCGGCAGCTGGTTTGCAAAAACCGGCAAACGAGATGACTGGATTTTGGCAACAAAAGCGACGGGGCCTCGGGAGGAATTCGGGTTCCTGCGGGGCGGCCCAAACTTTTCAAGAGAGCACCTCACAGCGGCTGTTGAGGGTAGTCTCAAACGCTTGCAAACCGACACCATTGATCTCTATCAACTGCACTGGCCGGAGCGACCCACCAACTGTTTTGGCTATCGAGGTTACAGCCACATCGATTATGACAAATGGACTCCCTTGGAAGACGTTCTTCGAACCCTTGAAGAGCTTTTAAAGAGCGGAAAGATACGTAGCTTCGGCCTATCCAATGAAACCCCATGGGGGGCGATGAAGTTCCTGCAAATTGCTGAGAGAGAGGGACTTCCCAAATTCGAGTCTATCCAAAATCCTTACAGCCTTCTGAACCGTAGCTTTGAGGTTGGACTGGCCGAGATAGCACATCGAGAGAATGTGGGCTTACTTGCTTACTCTCCGCTAGCGATGGGGTTGCTTACCGGAAAATACCGACATGGTGCAAAACCTCAGGGGTCGCGACTGAGCCTGTTTGAGCGCTTTGATCGCTACAGCAGTGCGACCACGTGGGAGGCATCGGAAAAGTATTGTGCACTGGCGGAGGCTCACGGCCTTAGTCCCGCGCAGATGGCGCTAGCCTTTGTGAACACGCGATCCTTTGTCCTGAGTAATATCATTGGCGCAACCAGCCTTACTCAGCTAAAGGAGAATATAGAGAGCGTAAACATCACACTGTCGCCTGAGGTGATGGCGGGCATCAAGGAGATCCACAAGGCCTTGCCGGATCCTGCTCCCTAAAGGTTGATCCAGCTATTGAGCGCTCTTAACCGAAACTCGGTGTCCTGCCATCGCAGCACCACGCTGTCCGACAGAATCTCTACGACGTAGATCCCACCCACTCGCTGCCCAGCCCTCACCAACTCCCCATTGAGCACTACGGTGGATTCACCGGGATTCCAATCGTGCTGGCTATAGACAACCGTCGGGATGCTGTCTTTTTTCCGTTGAGAGAGGTCCTCCAATAGTGGCGTCGGATGCTCGCTGAGCGGCTCTTCACCTAGTGCTGCCTGAGCACGCAGTAGTACCTCCTCGATATCTATCTCAGCCTCTTCCGGCGAATTCACCTCACTGCCATCTCCAGTCATACTTACGGGCACCTGGCCGGATGCTTCGTCCGGTGAAGTAGAGGACCCCTCATCCTGACCCCGGGCCCCTTGATACAGGGCGACCACCGCGGGATCCGCCGTGGGAGCAGCGACCACATCTGGCTGTACCGTCTCGCTCCCCGTGAGTGCACTGCTGTCTCGTCTGTTGGCGGACGACGTCTCAACACTGGATTTATTTTTATCCATACCACCAACGGAATTACCGGTCGTGGCTTTGTTTATCTGATCCCCGGCCATAGGCACGGACATACCAATAGGCTCAGCCTTGTTAGAGGGAATTACGTTTTCAGCGAGACCGGCCCTGGGCCCGATCGTCTCCGCCATCGAGCCAGCAGCAGTGTCGCGACTCACCTCACTGGACTGACTATCATCACGCCAACTCCAGCCAAACCAAACACCGATGAGGGCAGTCAGCAGCATGGCCCCCAACCAACCAAGGACCGCCCAACTGACCGTCCTGACATTAACCGCCACATGTTTATCATGATCCGCAACCGAGGCCTCAGGCTCCGCAGAGCTCTGGGGGCTCGATTTGTTCAAGGCATCTAAAATAATCGACATTACTGGGCCGCCATAATCATGTCAGCGCGCTCCAGGCGCTGATTTAGCGGCTGGCCGGGGTTGACTTCATTGTCGAGAGCAAGCAGCACTTGTCTTGTGACAACCCCATCTTCCAAGAGGCCCAATGAGCGCTGAAAGAGTTTCACTCGCGTTTCTAGAAACGGCGTGAATACATTGGTGGTAATGGCTTCGCTCTGTCCATCCAATTTGGCAAATAATTCGGCCAGCTCCGCAACGGCTGGTCCGGAATCTCCCACACCCAACGACCCATTCCATCCTGGTGGCGCCAGCCACAGGTATCGATATGCGCCGGTCCAATCCCCAGCCAGTTTAATTAACGGTACCTTCACAACCCCTCGCGGGCTGATGGTCCACGCCGCTCGATCGGCAAAACCGACAATCAAAATGCTAGACGAAAATTTATCTTGACCGCGGGTATCAAGCACCACAGGGCGATTAAGTGCCACCAACTCATCCCAGGTGTCACTGCGCTCACGAACGCACATCACGGATGACGTTCCATTCCTCATGCAGAAATCTTCTCTTACTGGGTCATCCAATGTCAGCTGCCAAAGCCACCTGTTGGCGACTGTATTTTCCAGCTGGAAACCTTCAGCGTTCGACAGGCCTCTCTGATCCCCTGAAGAGGGCTCCACCACCGCAATCACGGGCTCTTTTGAATCCCGTTGTACCTGAGGCAATTGCTGGCCGTTGAGGAAGACGGCACCCAGCACTGCGGTGATTCCGACAAGCGCAGCCACACCAATGATCGCAGTCCATCGGGTTAGGCCTGCCGCAGATTCCCCGGGAGAGCCCAACGCTTCCTGAGCGGCAGCTCGTACCAAACCTCGACCCACTCGATTTTGATCTTTGCCGTACGCGCCCAACAATACCCGTTCGCAGACCAAATTAATCAGTCTGGGCACACCCCCAGACTGCTTGTGAACCTCCTGAATGGCGGCGCTTGAAAAAATGTCATGACCGGGAGGCAGACCCGCAACAGAGAGACGGTGATTTATATAGGCGCCCGTTTCCTGCCGATTCAGGGGCTCAAGGTTATAGCGGGCGGTAATGCGTTGATTAAGCTGTCGCAACTCGGGTCGAGCCAACTTGGCAGCAAGTTCAGGCTGACCGATGAGAATAATTTGCAGCAGCTTTTCTTCATCGGTTTCAAGATTTGTGAGCAATCGGATTTGCTCCAGCACCTCGAAGTCCAAGTGCTGCGCCTCATCGATCATCAACACCGTTTTACGTCCGCGTTTGAAATTCGATAACAAAAAGTGATGCAGGCAATCGGTCAGCGTCTTAAGACTGCTACTTTCGGCGGAGTACTCAAGCGCAAACTCATCGCACACCGCGGCCAGCAACTCCGTGGCACTCAAGGCGGGATTAAGGATGATAGCGAGGTCCACATTGTCGGGCAGCTGGGCCAACAGCGCCCTGTTAATGGTGGTTTTGCCGGTGCCCACTTCGCCCGTCAACAGGATAAAACCACCACCACTCCCTACCCCGTATAAAAGATGGGCCAGCGCATCCCTGTGCCGCGCACTCATGAACAGATAGCGAGGGTTCACCGCGATGGAAAAGGGTGACTCTGAGAGGCCGAAATAACTGTGGTACATCGAGAGAACTACCGAACCCTAGCTATCAAGTGAGACGAGAGCTTGTCACAGAAGCCCCACATCAGGAAACATACTTGAAAGGACAAAAAACATACTGTAAGTTCAAATTCCGTTTGTAATGGTGCCCATTCGCTTGGCAGCCTTCCCCAACCCACGACCTGTCGGAGACCTTTACCCATGGCCCTGCCACCTATCCTGCAACAACTGCGACTCCCCATCATAGGCTCACCGCTCTTTATCATTTCCAACCCCGATTTGGTGATCGCACAATGTAAAGCTGGCATCGTTGGCTCGTTTCCCGCCCTGAATGCAAGGCCCGAGCCGGTACTCGAAGAATGGTTGAAACGCATCACCGAGGAACTTGATCGCCATAATCAGGAGAATCCGGATTCGCCCGCTGCACCATTCGCCGTCAATCAAATCGTCCACGGATCCAATCCGCGGCTAGAGTATGACGTTGAAATGTGTGTGAAATACAAAGTGCCCATCATGATCACCTCTCTGGGTGCAAAAGAATGGGTGAACGAAGCAGCCCACAGCTACGGGGGTATTACGCTTCACGACATCATCAACAACCGCTTCGCCAAAAAGGCGATCGAAAAAGGGGCCGACGGACTGATCGCTGTCGCGACAGGTGCCGGAGGCCACGCAGGAACTCAGTCACCGTTTGCATTGATTCAGGAAATCCGCGAGTGGTTTAACGGTCCGTTGCTCCTCTCAGGCTCTATCGCCAGTGGGGATGCCGTGCTCGCCGCTCAAGCGATGGGAGCAGACCTCGCCTACATTGGGTCAGCCTTTATCGCTACCGACGAAGCAAATGCCACCGAAGGCTACAAACAGGCGATCGTCGACTGTGGTGCCGATGATATCGTCTACAGCAATCTTTTCACCGGCGTCTGGGGCAATTATCTGCGCCCATCGATTGAGTCAGCCGGGCTCGATCCCGACAACCTTCCTGTTAGCGACCCCACCAAAATGGACTTTGGCTCTGGCGGAAATACCGATGCAAAGGCCTGGAAAGATATCTGGGGATCCGGCCAGGGCATTGGCGCAGTCAAGACCACCGGTCCCGCGGCACAGTACATCGACAAACTGTACGATGAATATCAGGCAGCGCGTGCGCGGGTTCTCGCCGCATGACAGACAGTAACAAGATCCCTAGACATCCCGACGACGATTTTTGTGAGGAGATTGTTAGCGCTCGTCAGACGTTTATTGAAGAAAAAACCGGCGCCAAGCTGAATCACACCAAGGCCTACTCCTACGACCCCCATGTAATGGCGGGAAACATCGAAAATCTATGGGGTGTTGCTCAGATTCCCGTGGGCGTCGCGGGCCCTCTGTTGATTGACGGTGAGCACGCCCAGGGCGAGTTTTACGTGCCCATGGCCACTGTGGAAGGCACCATGCTTGCCAGCTACAACCGTGGAATGAAGGTGATTCGCGAGGCGGGAGGCGTAAAAACGACCGTCTCTGCCGAGTCAATGCAACGAGCTCCTATTTTTATTTTCGCTGACGCCCGGGAAGCCAGAGACTTTCAGGTATGGCTAAGAGCCAATTTCGACGCCATTAAAGAGCAGGCCGAGAAAACAACCTCCGTGGGCAAATTGCTCGAAATTGAGAACTACCACTTTCACAACTACATCGCGACGCGCTTCGACTACTCCACCGGCGACGCCGCGGGCCAAAATATGACCAGCAGGGCAACCTTTTTCGCCTGCGAGTGGATTCGGGAGAACTACCCGGGAAGCTTGCGCAACTACATGCTCTCGGGGAACTTTGATACCGAAAAGAAAACCTCTGCCGTCAACATGCTGAAAGGGCGAGGCCGGCGAGTTACAGCCGAGATCACCATTCCAAGACAAGTCCTTATGGAGAATTTGCGCATAACACCCGAGCCAATGGTTTATGGCTATCAGATTTCCACGCTTGCCTCCTTCGCCGCCAACAGCTCTAGCAATGCGAGTCATCCCGCCAATGGCCTTGCCGCCCTTTATCTCGCCACCGGTCAGGATATTGCCAATATTGGCGAATCCAATCAGTGCACCACCTACCAGCGGGTTACAAGAGAGGGGGATTTGTACTTCTCCATCACCCTCCCCTCACTCATCCTAGCTAGCTACGGCGGAGGCACAAACCTGCCGACGCAGAGGGAGTGTCTCGAGATGATGGATTGTTATGGGCAGGGAAAAGCGCTCAAATTGTGCGAAATCGCGGCGGGACTTGTGGTCGCCGGAGAACTGTCACTGGGAGCGGCAACCCGCATTGATAAAGCAACCAGAACCAACGAGTGGGTCGATGCCCATGAGCGCCTGGGTCGCAATCGATAGCAAGTTTTTGAAAAAGGGTCACCCTTGCAACTTTGTAAGCTTCACCACCAACAGGGGTTTGCTATAGTTCGCGGGAGGTGACCGGTATCAAGATTATGCGACTTCCCGTTTTATTTTTTGCGTCTTTATTGTCTCTGCTGCATCCGGCTACTGCCCCGGCCGATGGCGCCATCACGAAGGCACCCGACTTTAGGCTACCGGCGATTGCCAATGCCGATGGCACAATCGGGCTGGATAGCTACTTAGGGAAAGTCACTTATCTGGACTTTTGGGCCTCGTGGTGCGGCCCCTGTCGTCTGTCGTTACCCGCCTTAGACGCGCTGTACAAAGAGCTCCGCAGTGAAGGACTTGAGGTGGTGGCTGTAAGCGTCGACGTCGTTGACGAAGATTCCCTCGACTTTCTTCAGCGCTACTCGGTTAGTTACCCTGTTGCGATCGACACAACCGGAGATATTGCAAGGTCCTACGCCGTCGGCGGTATGCCATCGGGTTATCTGATCGATCGAACAGGCGTGATTCGCGCCGTTCACGTAGGGTTCAAGCGTGGGGACGAGGAAAAACTGCGCCAGGAAATCATGGAGCTTCTTGAGGAATGAAGCCTGTCGTCGTGAAACTAATTGTGGTCTGCGGCCTCAACCTCCTAACGGGCTGTGCGGGCCCGGAACCAGTAGCCCCCTGGGAACGCGGCTACCTCGCTGACCCAGCCATGCAATGGCAACGCAGCGCCCGCGAAGCCAAATTTGCAGGACATGTTTACACCAGCAAGGAGGCATCCTCAGGTGGATCCGGAGCGGCCGGCGGCGGGTGTGGCTGCAACTAGAAAATCATGAGCGGGCACACTAGAACAGGTATCGACTCGCCGCTGGTCAGATCGATCAGTGCTACACTCAGCGCACTACCAGCCTATCAGTCCGCTCTCGCTGACGCGCCTCCCGCTTATACCGAGGTTGGCATTCGCCACAGTTACTACACCGAGGACAGCCTAGACGCCTCTGCTGTTACCTTCGGCTCTCGCTCTCGCTACGACATTGATGTCACTCAGCTATGGATAGAAGCCCCCGTTGGTGGCTCATGGTCGGTTGCGCTCGATGTGCAAAACGACGCGATGAGCGGTGCATCACCTTGGTTTGTAGGTGTCGGTCTTGATGGCGAACCCGGTGTCGTGATGAGTGGTGCCAGCATTAAAGACAACAGGGTTGAAGTAGGTGTCACCACCCGTTACTTCTGGGCTGACGGAAACGCAGGTTTGGCCATTTCTCACTCTGACGAGGATGACTATCGCGCACTTTCTTTTGCCTTTGATGCTTCCTGGAACAGCGACGACAACGCGAGGACCTGGACGGCAAGCGCCAGTCGATCCAATGACACCGTTACGCCTGTAAAGGAACGCATTCCGGTTTTCATTGACGAAGAGTCATTGCAAACCCAATCTCTCTACTTTGGCGTCAGCCAAATTCTCTCCCGAACGCAAATCGTTCGAATTGGTCTGAGCTATACCATGAGCGAGGGCTACCTGACCGATCCCTACAAATTCGCTGACCACCGCCCAGAAGATCACGACCGATGGACACTTTCTTCGGGCTACAGACAGTTTTACAGCGCCCTTGATGGAGCGCTTCAGGTGGATTATCGATTGTACTCGGATAGTTGGGGAACCGATTCCCACACTTTGGAGGTCGGCTGGCATCAGAATCTTGGACGTCATGTGCTAGCTCCCTATCTTCGATACTACACGCAGAGTGAAGCCGACTTTTTTTCCCCCATCGCCGACCGGGAGGCCGACTACTACGCAGACGATTATCGTCTGTCCTCCTACGGTGCCTTAACCGCGGGCTTACGCTGGACTGTTCAACTTGGTGATTGGCAGATTGAAACCCAAGCCGAGCGCTACCAGTCCGACGGTGAATGGGGGCTATTCAGCGGGGAGGAAGCCCCCGCTCTGGTGGATTTCTGGCGGGCCACCGTAGGACTTACCTGGCGCTTTGACTGAAACAATTGCCTGCACGGAAAAAGACTTCCACCTAATGGGTGGACCCGCACAGATTCGCCTGGTTCACACACCCCCTGAAACCCACACCGCTAAAAATCTGCTAGAAACCATCAGACATCGTTTGCTCGAGATTGAGGCCAAACTCAGTCGCTATCAACCCGACAGTCTGTTGAGTCAAATCAACCGACGCGCTGGATCCTGCATTCACACTGCGCTCGATACGGAGACCCGCCAGCTCCTGGAAACCTGTCGCACTTTGTGGGGAGAAAGCGACGGCGTTTTCGATCCAACTGCTGGCGTGCTTAGACAGATATGGGACTTCCAATCCAATTCAATTGGGGACCCTGCCCGCTTACCCGAAGTACTGGAGCTTGTCGGATTCGAGGAAGTCAGCCTGAATCATGAAGGCGTTCTTTTGAAAAAAAACGGGATGGAACTCGATCTTGGTGGTATTGGAAAAGAATATGCGGCCGATGTGGCGGCATCGCTCATTCGCCAGGCAGGGTTTACACGGGGACTCGTAGATCTTGCGGGCGATATCGTTGCGTTGGGTGAAAACCATCTTGGGAAGCCGTGGGATATCGGCATCCGCGACCCCGAAACTCCCACCCAGTCATTAGTCACCCTTAGACTTGAAAATGCCGCTATTGCGACAAGTGGCGGCTACTATCGAACACTCCGACATGGACCAAATCAGGTCAGCCACCTCTTAAATCCACGCACCGGTTTACCGGTCAAAGGGCCGTCTTCGGTATCAGTGGTCGCCCCGCACTGCCTTATTGCCGGCGCTGTATCAACGGTGGCTTGTTTGCAACCCATCGACACGGCGCGGGAGTGGCTCGAGCGGAGTGGATTGGACTGGCTGATGATCGCCCCCTCGGGCGACGTGGCAGGTCCTCTGTTGGAGCGGTCCAGAATCCCGCTCTGATCGTATTGCCACCGTCAGGCAATGGAACAACACACATGACCGATAAACTTTTCTACGATGGAAACTGTCCTCTATGCTCCGCCGAAATGGCGCGCCTCGAGAAGATCAAAGATAACAAGCTGGTGCTTCAGGACATTCATCAATTGGATCAAGAGGAGCTTCCAGCACCAAGGGAGCAACTGTTAAAGGTGTTACACCTGGATCGCAATGGGCAGATGATTACCGGCATCGACGCGAACGTCGCTGCATGGGAGCACACCCGGTACGGTGCTCTATGGAAAATTCTTACCTGGCCCCTTATCAAGCCCATCGCCAGCGCTGCTTATTCCTGGTGGGCGGTAAGACGCTATCGACGGATGTATCACTAAGCGCACCAACCGCTAAGAACCGTCCTTCCAAGCTTCGGCAAACCAATGCATATAGATAAAAATATCCTCATCGCTCTCGAGCAACGATATCGGGCCAATCTGATTAACTGCCTGTCAGGGTTCAAACCGGCCCTCCTTGTTGGCACTCAGTCTCCCAGCGGTGATACAAATTTGGCCATGTTCACCAATGTCTTGCACATTGGGGCAAATCCGGCACTCTTAGGTCTGCTTGTCAGGCCCGCCCCCGCCGGCACCGAGCGCCACACGCTGGATAACATTACCGCCACCGGGGAGTTCACGCTCAACCATGTAACGACTTCCATCCTGCCAGCTGCTCATCAAACTTCCGCACGATTCCCGCGACACGTATCCGAGTTCACCGCCACGGGGCTCACACCAGAATGGCGTGACGACTGCAAAGCACCCTATGTCAAAGAAGCCCCGGTCAAAATCGCTTTACGCTTGGCAGAACAACAAACCCTCGCCATCAACAACACCACCCTGGTGATTGGCGAGGTGCAGTCGATTTATCTACCCAAGGAAATATTGCGTGAAGATGGCTCTGTCGACATGGCTAAGGGGCACATCATTACTTCCTGCGGGTTGGATAGCTATCACGCGACAGCTCCGGGAACGCGCTACCAATACGCCAAACCAGACACCAAGGCCACTAAAGTGACGTAAAACCGGGGTAGGTCACTCGCCTAACGCATGCGCTTAAGATAACCTTCGCGGCGTCAGAGGTGTTTACCTCGCGGCACTACATGGACGTTATAGAAAAGGAAAACACTATGAAAACCCCTCGCCTGACGTTGTGCTGGAGTCTGCTCACGCTCCTCGTCATCTTACCTGTGACCGCAAGTAGCAACGAGCTGCCGGAACGTGCGGACATTCCCGCTCAATACAAGTGGGACCTCTCTGATATGTATCCCGATGCCGACGCGTGGGAAGCAGACAAGCAGCGATTTCTTGCACGGCTGCCCGAGATCACCGCATACCGTGGACGACTCGCCGAAAACGGCGCGACACTGTTGGATGCTATCGGCACCATCGAGGAAATCAGTCAGATCATAGGTAATCTCTATGTATACGCTGGACTCAAATCCTACGAGGACACACGAATTTCGGAGAATGCTGCGCGCTTCTCGGAGGCTCAAGGCTTATACGCCCGGTTTCAGCAGATTAATGCCTTCTTTTCCCCAGAGCTGCTTGCCATCCCAGAGTCATCGCTGAATGAGATGCTTGAAACCACACCGGGACTCAGCATGTATCGCCACTACCTGGACGAGCAATCCAGAATGCGGGACTACACCCTGAGTGAGGGGGAAGAGCGCTTACTCGCCATGGCGGGAGATCCTTTAGACAAGTTCGCCTCGGTATTTGGCGCTATCGATAATACGGACCTGCAATTTGGCACCGTGCAGGACGAATCAGGTAACGAGGTTGAACTGACGAAGTCACGCTACGGTGCTTTTCTTCATTCCACCAACCGCAAGGTGAGGGAGGATGCCTGGGTGGGATTGTTCTCGGCCTACAACACGCTTAACCACACCCTTGCCGCAAATTACGAAGGACATGTCAAAGCCCGGGTTTTTGAGGCGAAGGCCCGAGGATTCGACACCCGGGTGCAGGCGGCCACGTACTCAAGCGCCATCCCGGAAAGTGTTTTCCACAATCTGGTTAAAGTAGCCCGGGAAGGATCCGGACCGCTGCAGCGATACCTTGAGCTACGACGAGAGCAACTCGGTGTGGAGCAATTGGAAATATGGGACATGTATGCCCCCTTGGTTGCACCCACCATAGACAATATTTCTTTCGAGGAGGCCAAAGAAATCGTTGCGGCTGGACTGGAACCCCTTGGCAAAGATTACCTTGAGGTCTACTGGAAAGGCTTTGATGAAGGATGGGTAGATGCTTTAGAAAACCGGGGTAAGCGAGGCGGCGCTTATAGCTGGGGGACTTACACGTCCAAACCCTATCTATCGATGAATTTTGAAGGGACCCTGAACGACGTATCGACACTGGCTCACGAGTACGGCCATTCGATTCACAGCTACCTTTCTCGGGGCACGCAGCCCTACGTTTATGGGGATTACCGCACTTTCATCGCGGAAATTGCCTCAATGACCAATGAAGCTATCCTAATGCAAAAACTGCTTCGGGAAGCGGAAACGGCCGAAGAAAGAGCTTATCTGCTAAGCAGCTACCTCGATGAATTTCGCGGCGGCTTTTATCGTCAAGCCTCCTTTGCTGACTTTGAAGCGCGAGCCCATGCGGCGGTTGAAGCAGGAGAAGCTCTGACCGCAGACAAACTGAACGGCATTTATGCCGAGGTCTTCAACGACTTTTACGGGGAGTCAGTAAACGCACATGACCTTAATCAAATAGAATGGAGTCGCATCCCCCACTTTCTGCGCAGCGACAACTTCTACGTGTACCAGTATTCAACGTCCTTTGTGGCTGCTACCGCTTTAGCCAAGCAAATCATTGAAGAAGGTGCCCCAGCTCGTGACAGGTTCCTAACCATGCTTCGGTCAGGCTCAAGTGACTATCCCATCGAACTTCTCAAGAAAGCGGGTATCGATATGACAACCCCCGAACCCGTGTATGCCACCATCGACGTATTCGAAGACTACGTGGAACAGCTTGAAGCGGCGCTTGCGGAAATGAAACAGTAAACTGACCTGGCGCCTGCTGATGACCGATCAAACGTCAAGCGAATATCTGAGCACGCTGGAGAAAGGTCTCCGCGTGCTACGCAGCTTTTCGAAGGATCAATCAAGAATGACTCTCTCGGAAGTGGCTCGTGCTACAGAACTCAGCCCTGCGGTAGCAAGACGCTGCCTCATTACGTTGCTGGAGCTCGGTTACGTTGGCAAAGTTGATAATCTCTTCTTTCTAAAACCGAAGGTGCTTGAGCTCTCGACTCCATTCGTAGAGAGCTTCAATATCGACAACATCATTCGCCCACCGCTACAACAGCTCAGGGATCAAACGGGTGACAGCGCATCCTTTGCGGTGCTAAGTGGCAACGAGATCCTGTACATCACGCACGTTTCCACCTATCGGGTTATCCGGACACAGGCTGCAACTGGAACACGGTTTCCCGCCCTCGCTACCTCCCTAGGCCGCGCCATTTTGTCTGCGCTACCCGAGGGGGAGCTAGATGCTTTTCTCTATAAATATCCCTTGAAGGCAACCACTAAATTCACGACCACCGACCCAGCAAGTTTGCGCGCTGCAATAAAGCAGGCAAGGAGTGACGGTTTCGCGGTGGTTAGTGACCAACTTGACTACGGCATTACCTCAATTGCGACCCCAGTTGTTCTTCCGAATTTTGGCGTGGTCGGAGCAATCAACTGCTCCTCATCAACTGGCAAGGTCGACCTCAACTCCTATCCAGCTTCACGGTCACCCGCGCTATTCAGGATACGGGATCAGCTGGTCTCCGAATTAAAGGACGCGCGAGGCTTACTCGACGCCATCACCGACTCGAGCTGACACCTCAGTGCACCACGCGTGCAAATAAGGGTTTACTCGCTCTGGGTGGGACAGATGACACAAGTGCCCCCCACCGTCCACGGACAGGCGCTGGGCTCCTGTCAGCTCCTCAATCGCTGCTGCGTGGGCTTTACGTGAAGGTGTCTCAAGTGTCCCCACTATCGTCATGACAGGAATCTGCAGCGCGCCTACCTGCTCTCTCAAATCCATCGGCACCGGTAACGCGTCGGGTGCTAGCAAATCCATACCTCGGTAGTGGGAAACGTAGGACATTGGCTCGACATTGGTAGTCCCGTCGAATCCGGCCGACACCAAGGGGTGTCGACACCAGCTCTGTCTGAATGCGTCGATATTCCCGGACGTGAGGAATGCCCGATAATCATCAAAGGGAATTATCTCTGCAGGCTGCTCTTCCGATGTAAAGCCATCGAGGTGTCCCCCCTGCAAAATGAGTCCCGCGGGTGCGACACGCCCTAAGGCCGTAGCCCGAAGAGCTAACCGTGCCCCTTGAGAGACGCCATATACAAACACATTGCCCGGCAAAGCTCGGCTTATGTAGTGAAGATCCTCCACTTCACGAGTGAAATTCGGCTCCAAGGGGCTGGCACCAAAACCACGACGGTCGAACGTCGCCAGGCTGAGCGGGGGGCTCGCCAGATGACGCTGGAACTCAAAAGATCGCTGATCCAGCGTCCAGCCATGCAGGCACAATATCGTGACTGAGGCGTCAGCTGAATCGCCATAGACAGTCACATCGATTACACCATCATCGACAGGGACCTCCAAGATCGCCGGCGTCTCCACGAGGGCGTTCATTCGCGGTAGGGAACCGCAGACTGAGCTGCCTGCCAAAGATCATCCCCAACGGGGTTTTGTATTTCCTCGAGAGCGTGACCAACCAGACCTGCAGTCCGTGCGATAAGTACAACCCCGCGCATGATGGTTGCAGGAATTTTGGCCTCCATCATAAGCGCCGCCAGCGCGGCACTGACATTCATGACCAGGGTTTTTCCGAGCGACTCACTGAGCGCAGCTTCCAATGCCCGCATAGCGGCCATGGCGTCGCTACCCTCGGGAAGCATTTCGAGTAATTTATCCACGCGCGGATCACGACCAGAGTGAATGGGGTGCCCGAATCCGGGTACGGGCTCTTTCCGCAATCGATGCTCCGCGACAATCTCCTTTGCAGTGGCATGAATGTCATGGGACCTCACCAGGCGCTCCCCCAGCTCACCACACTTACCCGCGGTGCCGCCATAACGGTCCCCTACTCCCAACAGGCCTGCAGCAACGGCACCCTGAAGGGACTCCGGTGCACCTGACAGGGTGAGGCGTGTGGAAATAACAGACGGCATCAAGCCATGCTCCATGATCGTGACCATCACAGCGTCCAGCAATTCGCACTGCCGCTCGGTAGGCTCTTCCCCCAGGGCTTGTAATAAAAATGCGCCGGTCAGCGAGTAAGAGCCAATGACATCAGCAACTAAATCCCTACCCCTCAGCGTAATGGAGTCAGCATCGCAGCCACATATCTCGGTCGAGGGGGGTTTTCGATCAGTGGGGTTCATACCAGTCAGTTCCTTATTCATTAGATGGCCTGAATCTAACGACAATTGAGACCAATCGAGCGCACCATAAATGATGATCCAAACCGATGTATTAGCGTATACTTTACGTATTCGAATAACGAATGGATTTTCGATAAACGAAAACAAGAGGACCCCTCATGAAAACGCACCCAAAACTCCTTGCTTTTGCCATTGCTGCTGCTGTTGCCGGTGAGGCGCTAGCTCAGGCTACCCTTGAAGAAGTCGTGGTCACCGCAAGAAAACGATCGGAATCCCTATTCGAAAGCCCGGTCTCAGTGAAAGCCTTTACGGACAGTGATATCCGCGCCTCCGGTATCCAGACGCCGCAAGATTTTGTAGACCTAACCCCCAACGTGACCCTGGTTCAAACCCAGAGCACCGGCAACTCATTCCTTAACATCCGCGGCATTTCATCAGCGCGTAATAGCGAACTGGCGGCGGCAGTCCTGATCGATGGGGTGCTGCTGTCCAATCCAACCCAGTTAAATCAGCAGCTTTTCGATATTCAGCAGATTGAGGTTCTGAGAGGCCCGCAAGGCGCCTTATATGGTCGGAACGCCATCGGCGGTGCGATCACCATCACCACGAAAGAACCCGGCGATGAGCATGAGGGAGAAGTTCGGGTTGGTGCAGAATCCGCACCCGGCTGGAGCGTCAAAGGCTATGTTGGTGGACCTCTTACCGATGATGGATCGGTCAAATATCGACTGGCCGGTAGCTACATGGATAACGATGGTTATATCGATAATGAATATCTCGGCGAGGAGGCTGATCCCTACAAAGACACTTCCATGCGCGCGCGCTTGAACTGGGATGTCAGTGATCGCCTCACCACTGACTTCAGGGTGGGCTACTCCAAGCTCGAGACCCAGGCTTTCTACTTCATCATCGACGTCGAAGCTGATGACACCGATATACCCGTTCAGGTCAACAATCCGGGCTACAACGAGCGCGAATTCTTGAGCGCCAGCTTCAAGTTTGACTACGACATGGGCTTCGCGACTTTAAGCGGAGTCACCGCCTACGATGATCTGGAGGAGACATCAAGCGGTGACCAGTTCAATTTCCTGCCTCGCGAGCATCCCTACAACTATTTCAACAACGATGCCTTTGGCGCTTATATCAAGTTCCTCACCGGGGATGAGTACACGGATCTATCACAGAACCAGTATCTCGAAGTGGAGTCCGTAAGTCAGGAGATCCGACTCACTGGAAATAACGAGACAGGCCCTCAGTGGATCGTCGGTGCCTACATGATTGCGACCGATCGTTATATCTCTACCGGATCCCAGATCGATCGCGGCCTGGGCGTTTACAACGTACAGAAAGACTTCCGACCCTCTGTGTTCGTTGATCCCACCAATCCGAGTCCCCAACTCGGCATTCTGGCGGACGAGCAGGACAATTTCGCCTGGGCGGTCTTTGGTCAGGTCGCGTTCGATCTCACCGATAACTTGGAATTGAGTCTGGCGGCTCGCTACGACCACGATGAGCGTGAGAACACCGCCCTGACACCACCTCTCTATGACACCACCGGGCTTGGTATTGTTTTCGGCGAGCAGCGCAAGGAAAGCTGGGACGCCTGGCAACCTAAAGCAACCCTTCGCTGGCGACCTACTGATAACTGGGTTGTCTACGGCGATATCAGCCGAGGTTTCCGCAGTGGCGGCTTCAACCAGACCGGGGTAGGCACTGCTATCCTGTATCCGGGAATCGATGACATTTTTGATGAGCAACTTTCTACCAACTTTGAAGTGGGTGCAAAGGGCGATCTTCTCGATGGTCGACTGCGTCTGTCCGCGGCCGTTTACTTCAATGAACTTGAAGGCGCTTATTTCTTCTTCTATGACCCCAACACCAATACCCAGAACCTGGGGAGTGTGCCAGAAGCCGAATATACCGGCCTCGAACTCGAGGGCACCGCACTTCTTGGCGAGTACTTCACCCTGAACTTTGGCCTTGGTCTGACTGACAGCGAGATCACCGAGGCCCCTACAGCCGACTGGCTGGGCAATCAGGCGCCCTTGGTCAGCGAAGTCACCGGTAACGTCGGGCTTCAGTTCCGTGCGCCAATCGGCAGCGGCGGTATGGAAGTGTTTGCTCGAGCGGACTGGCAGCACCTGGGTGAAACATGGTGGGAGCCCAACAACTACTCGTCTCGAAGTGCTGTGGACTTGCTCGACCTACGTGCCGGATTGGAGGTTGCTGATAACTGGGCGATCACCGCGTGGGTCAAGAATGCCACCGACGAGGAGTACAACACGGAATACTCTCCGGGTCCTGATGCGGCATTCATCCTCGGCATTCCAGGGGTCAAGCCACAGTTCAACTTCCTTTGGCCAGCTCAGGGCGTCCGTTACGGCATCGAGCTCACCAAGTGGTTCTGAGTTGAAGCAGCTGACGAGACAAATTTAGGAGGCAACAATGAACGCAATAGCACCGATCAAAAGTACGCTGCATCACAACGCCTATGTGTGCAAAGATCTGGAAGCGGTTCGTCAGTTCTACGAAGAGGTCATCGGTTTCAAACTGGTGGCCACGTGGGCTGAGCGGACCGACCTGTTTGGCAAGGTGAGAACCTATGCTCACTGCTTTTTTGATATTGGTGACGGATCTTGTCTAGCGTTCTTTCAGTTCGCCGATGAGGACGATGCCCAAGAGTTTGGGCCTGAACTACCTCGCAGCGGATTTCGTCATCTCGCGATGAAAGTGGATCAGGAAACCCAAGACGCGCTCAAGGACAGACTTGAGGCTGCAGGATACTTCGACAGCGGAGAAGCCTACCCACTGAATCACGGGTATTGCTGGTCGCTGTATGTCTTTGATCCCTCAGGCTTGCTGGTTGAATTCACGGTCGATCACGAAGACGTGGAGCAGATCAATAAGGACAAGGCCGCCAATGCGCATGCAGATTTAAAGCAGTGGTTGAGCGGAGATCACACACCAAACAACGAACAATTCCACCGTTAATCAGGGAGCTATCTGATGACGACGAGAGTCGCAGTTATTTTTCACTCTGGCTATGGCCATACCCAGGTTATCGCTGATCAGGTCGCTGCAGGTGCAGGCACTGTTGATGGGGTTGAGGTTTCCGTTGTGGAGGCGGGCAACATTACCTCACCTGAATCAGATGATCTGGCAATATTGGACAGCGCCAACGCCATCATCTTTGGTTCACCCACCTATATGGGCTCCGCTTCTGCGGTCTTTAAGACCTTTATGGAAGCTACTTCAACCCGCTGGATGGAACAGAAATGGGTCGACAAGCTGGCTGCCGGGTTTACCAACTCTGGCTCCATGAATGGCGACAAGCAAAACACGCTTATTGAGTTCATGACCTTTTCGATGCAGCACGGCATGGTATGGGTAGGTCTTGGTCAAATGCCCGGCAACAATCACTCAGGGGGTTCTGAGGCCGATGCCAATCGCTGCGGCGCCTCCATTGGCTGCATGAGCCAGGCAAACGTCGACGAAGGTGGTGATGTAGCCCCGCCTACCTCTGATCGAGAAACCGCACACGCCTTCGGCGCCAGAATCGCAGTCGCTGCAAAACGCTGGGGTTAATTAGATGCGCGATCACCAGATCTACGATCCGGAAGTAGAGACACGATCTCCCGAGAAGCAATTTGATATCGACCGCGACAGTTACAAGGAACAAGTACGCTATCTCCTGAGCAACTCCGATTTCTACCAAAAAAAATTGGCTGAGGCCGGCTTTGACACACCAGAGAAGGTAGGGGGCCTTGATGATATCGCTCAGCTTCCTTTTACAGAGAAAGATGAGCTCAGGGCCAGCCAGGCAAACTTCCCGCCTTTTGGCAATCACATTGCTGCCGACCCCGACTCTCTCCGCCGCGTCTTTAGCACCAGCGGCACGACCGGGGTCCCCTGCTATCTCGGCTTGACCCAGCGGGATCTCGATATGTATGCCACCAATGTGGCTCGAGGATATAGCGCAGCTGGATTCAAGCCGGGCCAGCGCCTGGTTGTGGGGTTTAATGCCGGGCCATTTGTTGCTGGTGCGGTTTACTACGGGTTCGACAAAATAGGCTGTAGCGTCATACCCGTAGGCACGGGGAACACGGAGCGAATGGTCACCGCAATTCAGCGCCTAGGTGCGACAGGCGTAAGCTGCACCCCGTCCTATGGCCTCTACCTGATAGACTGGTGCCGAGATCAAGGAATAGAAACCCAATCCCTAGGCTTGCAGAATATGATCACCGCTGGTGAACCCGGCGGCGGTGATCCCTTCGTCAGGAAGGCTATTCAAGATGCATTCGGCTGCACAATCCGCGAATCGATGGGTATTGGCGACGTTTCCTTGTCGGTATGGGCGGAGGACGCCGATGAGCAGGGTATGCATTTCATGGCAAGAGGTTTTGTACACGTTGAACTGATCAACCCGGAATCTGGCGAGCCCATCCCCTGGGAGGATGGCGCCCAAGGTGAGCTCGTCTACACCGCATTGCAGCGTGAGTCGATGCCCCTGCTCAGATTCCGAAGTCGGGACCATGTGGTCGTAAACATGACAACCAACCCGACCGGGCGCACTGGGCCCAGGATTCGCTGCATTGGACGGACTGATGACATGCTCATTGTAAGAGGGGTAAATCTCTTCCCTACGGCGGTCAGAAGCGTGCTTGATAGTTTCAATGATCAAGTGTCTGGCATCTTCAGTATTCGTCCGAGTGTCGACGGTGTTCTCCAGACTCCACCACTTCCCGTTGTCGTAGAGGTCGCTCACGGACAGTCTGTAGACAACCCAGATCTTGCACGTCGCATCAAGGAAGAAATCAAAGCCCGACTTTTGGTTACAACGCAGGTTCGACTCGTCGATCATGGCAGCCTTCCTCGAGAAACTTACAAAACAAAACTGGTAGACTATTCCGAAGTAGCTGCCTGAATTCAGTCTGGCAGGTCACATCTAATCCTGCCGTACCGCGGTCTAGATTTTGGAGTGCTGTCAGATGTCCTCTCTTCCTCTCTTCCCCACGAGCCTTGTTGGCAGTTACGCCCAGCCCGACTGGCTTATCGACAAAGAAAAACTGAAAGGCCGCTTTCCCCCGCGCACTCGGGCCAAGGAACTGTGGCGCATCGCTCCTGATTATCTCGCTGAAGCGCAACGGGACGCTGTTCGCCTGGCGGTCGAAGATCAGATCAAGGCGGGTCTCGACATTATCACTGACGGTGAAGCTTGTCGGGAAAGTTACTCAAACCATTTCGCGACGGCTCTCGAGGGAGTCGATATAGACAATCCGGGAGAAGCGCTGGACCGCAGTGGAGAGCCAGTGCCCGTGCCGCGCATTACCGGCAACATTAGCCGGAGATATCCCGTGAGTGTGGATGAAGTCCATTATTTAAGAAGCCTGACTGATCGCAAGATCAAGTTCACCGTGCCTGGGCCATTTACCATGAGTCAACAGGCTCAAAACGATTTCTACCCATCCCCGGCTGAGGCCGCTATGGACTACGCAGCGGCCGTACGGGAGGAAGTAATCGATCTATTTGCCGCGGGCGCAGATGTGGTGCAGCTCGACGAGCCCTACATGCAGGCTCGCCCCGAGGCTGCTGAGGCCTACGGGGTTGCCGCGCTTAACGCAGCCTTGGAAGGTGTCGGTGGAGATACTTGTGTCCATATCTGTTTTGGGTACGCCATGCTGATTCATGAACGACCTGAAGGCTATTCCTTCCTGCCTCAACTGGCCAATGCCTGTTGCAAGCAGATATCTATTGAAACAGCCCAATCTAGTCTGGACTGCAATGTTCTCTCGTCGCTACCTGAGCAGACCATCCTTCTGGGGGTAATCGACCTCTCGACAACTGACATAGAGACCCCCGCCATGATCATCGATCGCGTCGAGCGCGCACTGCCTTTTATCGACAAAGAGCGCCTCGTGCTGGCGCCTGACTGTGGAATGAAATACCTGCCCCGAGATGTATCGCTAGCGAAGCTCGAATCAATGGTCAGTGCAGCTGAAACATTGCGGCAGCGCTACGCTTGATAGCACCTTGGAGCATTAACACTCAACCGCATTTACTGCCAAGCCTCCCTTGGCGGTTTCTTTGTATTTCTCCTGCATATCAAGACCAGTGTCACGCATAGTCTTTATCACCTTATCAAGAGAAATAAAGTGTTCTCCCGTCCCTCGCAGAGCCATAAGGGCGGCATTGATCGCCTTTACCGCCGCAAGGGCATTGCGCTCAATACAGGGTACCTGAACCAGACCACCTACGGGATCACAAGTAAGCCCAAGATTGTGCTCCAGCCCAATTTCGGCAGCATTTTCTACCTGCTCCGGCGTACCTCCCAGCACAGCACACAATCCTGCAGCGGCCATCGCGCAGGCGGAGCCCACCTCCCCCTGGCAGCCAACCTCGGCACCAGACAGAGATGCGTTTTTCTTGCATAGGATTCCCACAGCAGCAGCGGTTAATAAAAAATCGACGATTGCGTCGTCCGTAACCGAGTCGCCAAACTCGACAAAATACATCAGCACGGCAGGAATGATTCCTGCGGCACCATTGGTTGGTGCCGTTACGACTCTACCGCCACCTGCATTTTCCTCATTGACTGCCAACGCATATAAATTGACCCAGTCCATCGCAGCAAAACTACTGCTGATCAGATTGCGGCCCTTTGGACCGCTCAGGGCGGCGTGAAACTCTTTAGCACGACGCTTCACATTGAGGCCGCCGGGAAGAATGCCCTGATGAACCAGACCGTTGGCAACACAGTCTCGCATGGCTTCCCATATTGAAAGCAGCTGTTGCCTAACGGCGGATTCATCCCGCCAGCATTTTTCATTTGCCATCATGAGCTCGGCGATACTTTCTCGCTGTGACGACGCCATATCAAGAAGTTCAGCCGCCGACGAAAACTCAAAGGGGATGGCAGTCTGATCATCCACAATGTTTCCGCCCTCGGCTTCTTCCGTATTGACGACAAATCCTCCGCCAATCGAGTAGTAAACCTCAGATGCAAGAGTGGAACCCCTGTCATCCAATGCGGTGATCCGCATGCCATTCGGGTGGAAAGGCAGACTTTCTTCGTGAAGTCTGAAATTTTTATTCCAATCCAAGTCCACCGGCTGACGATCGGCAAGCATCAATGTACCGCTCTGCATTACCTCATCAAGCCAGAGGGGAAGATTTGCGGGATCCACTGACTCGGGATGGTGTCCCCTCAGGCCAGCCACGATGGCGCCATGGGTCCCATGCCCTTTACCGGTTGCACTTAGAGAGCCGTAAAGATCAACCTCAAGGGTGGCGGCATTAGCGATGCCGTCGACTGACTGAAGCAAAGCAAGGAAACGATTGGCTGCCAACATGGGACCGACTGTATGCGAGCTTGAGGGTCCGACCCCCACCTTGAACAAATCAAATACCGAGATCGACATGGCTTAGGACTCAACCCTAAGACCGAACTCTTGCCCAGCATCCGCTATCCACCGCCAGATGTAGTCTGCGTAACTCCGACGTACAACAAGATCAAATGCGTCGGGAGCAGTTCTATGAAGCACACAAGTTGCCTTGGCGAAATTCGTGGAAACAACCTTATCCTCCGGAAATACTGAGCTGTGCAAGTCGACAGAGACACACTTCTTTAAAAGATCGATAACCTTAGGCCCGCCTAACCGAAACACGGTCATCCCGCCGCTGCCGTTAACCAGGGAGAAAAGCCCGGGCATCGTAGCTCTAAACGCTGTTTCAAGGCCGAAAGCCGCCCCGGAAGGTATCGTGATCAGCCACTCATCCGGGGACAACCAACGAATGGTGCAGCCTTCGGTACAGGCCGCGGTCAGGGGCGCGATGGGTAATGGGCAACCCATGATCTGCTCAAAGGCCTGCTGCTGCGAATCGCTGGCCTGACAGCGAAAGGTAAGATGATCCAACAGCGGTAACTCGCTGAACCATATGCCCGCCTGCTCCCGATCGCTACCATAGCTCTCGACAGCACTATCCGCTAGCGGAGTCCGCCCACAATCGAGTGCATCGGGAGTCAGATTCATCACCAAGGTGTCTGACGCGGCATTTTCGTTGTCAATGAGAGTCGTGTCAGACATGTTGGCGCTCTCCCTCGGGGTCAATGAAGACTGGGCTGCAGATTTCCGCCTCAACCACCGATCCATCGGCTAAGGGATAATAGACAGCCTCTCCCAGCTTGCTGAGCCCGCCTTTGACGAACCCCTGTGCAATGCTACGCCCTAAATTAGCACTCCAGTAACTCGACGTGATATGACCTACCATTGGCATAGGGATGGGCGCATTCGGATCGAATACACCCTGAGCGCCTTCTGGTAACACAATCGATGGATCCTTTGTTTTAATACCAACCCACTGCTTCCTATCCGCTCGAACGCAGTCAGCTCGGGCCATACCTCGCTTTCCAATAAACGAGAACGGCTTATTGGGACTCACCGCCCAATCCATCCCGAGGTCGTAGGGGGTTATCGATCCATCAGTATCTTGTCCGGCAATAATGAACCCTTTCTCGGCTCTGAGAACATGCATTGTCTCGGTGCCATAAGGGGTGAGATTGAATTCCGCACCGGCCTCAAACAGCGCTTCCCATACATGTAGTCCGTAATTCGCCTGCACGTTGACTTCAAAGGAAAGCTCACCCGTGAAGGAGATTCGGAAAATTCGGGCTGGAACACCAGCAACGACACCAGGCTTCCAGTCCATGTATCGAAAGCTATCCGCGGATAGGTCGATATCGGTAATCTTGGCAAGGAGCTGCCGGCTGTTGGGGCCCGATATCGTCATGGTCGCCCACTGATCGGTGACCGATGTCATATAGAGTTCGAGATCCGGCCACTCAGTTTGATGATAAAACTCGAGCCACTCGAGAACCCGTGCCGCGCCCCCGGTTGTTGTGGTCATCAGGAAATGCTGCTCACCGAGGCAGGAGGTAACCCCGTCGTCAAACACCATACCGTCTTCACCGCACATCAAGCCGTAACGACATCGACCCGGTGCCAACTTTGCCCAGGCATTGGTGTAGACCCGACCCAAGAATTCTCTGGCTCCAGGGCCCTGAATATCAATTTTTCCGAGGGTAGACGCATCAAGAATGCCCACCGACTCTCGGGTCGCCACACACTCTCGGTTTACGGCATCTGCCATAGACTCCCTACCCTTCGGGAAATACCAAGGGCGCTTCCACTGCCCGACGTCCTCAAACATCGCTCCTTGACGGGCGTGCCAAGCATGCATCGCCGTGTATCTAATGGGATCAAACAAAGCGCCGCAATCGCGACCAGCCATAGCGCCAAAACTCACCGGCGTGTAGTTTGGCCTGAACATGGTCGTGCCTACCTCGGGGATACTTTTCTGCTGGGCCGCCGCCGCAATAGCCAGACCGTTGATATTGCCAAGCTTGCCCTGATCGGTTCCAAAACCCAGCGCGGTATAGCGTTTAACGTGCTCTATCGATTCAAAGCCCTCGCTACAGGAGATCTCGATAGCAGCAGCCGTGACATCGTTCTGGAAATCGACAAACTGCTTGGGCGCTCGGGACGTGGGTTTTGTATGGGGAATGTGAAAGACCGCCATCCCCGGGGACTGCTCACGGCTCTCTGTCTCCGGAATAGCCACATCAGCCGACATCAGGGACAACGCTTCAACGATCTTGAGAGCCGCATCCCGGCCTTGTTTCATCGCATCCGCCGTTGACGTGCATCCAGTAACCGCACCGGCAGCCACCATGGGCTCTTTGGTCGGCGCAGGAACAAAACCCAGCGCATCTTGGCTCCACTCAGGACGTCGGCCCGTGTGGCAGGAGAGATGGACCACTGGGCTCCAGCCACCAGAGCTGGCAACCGTGTCACAAAGTAATTGCTGGCTGCCACCTACAACCCTGTGGCGCTCTGCATCTATTTTCGCTATTTCGACGCTCTGAACATGACGCCGACCTTTTACATCAATGATTCCTGAGCCCTGGAATATGGTGATGCCCCGGGCTCGCGCTGCATTAACAAGATCACCTTGGACACCCTCGCGGGTATCAACCACAGCAACCACCTCTCGACCTGCCTGATGCCAGTCAATGGCCGCCTGGTATCCTGAGTCGTTCGATGTCATCACCACCAAGCGTTGTCCGGGCACTACTGCATAGCGATTAATGTACGTCGAAACCGCGGAGCACAGCATGCAACCGGGCAGATCGTTATTGCCAAACACCAGAGGACGCTCATGGGCACCAGTGGCTAATATCACCCACTTGGCCCGCACACGATGGAGACGCTGACGGACTGAGCCCGACTGAACATTAATATGATCTGTAAGACGCTCGTGAATAGTGAGGAAGTTGTGATCGTGATAGCCATTCACCGTTGCTCGGGGTAACAGAATGACGTCATTCATGGAGGCCAATCGCTCAAGTACAGCCTTTACCCAATTCGCGCCAATTTGTCCGTCAATAGTCTCGTGGCTTGATAACAACTGCCCGCCCATTTCCTCTTGCTCATCGGCGAGGATGACCCGAGCCCCTGAAGATGCTGCTGTGAAAGCCGCCATCAAACCGGCGGGACCGCCACCCACCACCAACACATCGCAGTGCTGATTTACCTTGTCGTATTGATCTGGATCTGGCTTCTTTGGGGCGCGACCGAAACCCGCCGCCCGACGAATAAACTTTTCGTAGGTCATCCAGAATGTTTTTGGGTACATAAAAGTTTTGTAATAGAACCCCGGGGGCATGGCGCTCCCGGCGATCTTCCCAACCAGCCCCATTAGATCGAAGCGCAGACTCGGCCACCCGCTGGTAGGCGCTGCAACCAGTCCCTCGTACAGGGCCTGCTGCGTCGCTCTGACATTGGGGATCTGAGTCGCTTGGGTCGCACCCAACTGCATGATGGCGTTGGGCTCTTCCGCACCGGCCGCCACGATGCCTCGGGGTCTCGAGTATTTAAAACTTCGGGCCACGGTCGAAACACCATTGGCAAGCAAGGCAGAGGCCAGCGTGTCTCCCTCAAAACCGGTGAGTGTTTTTCCACGCCACTTGAAGGATATCGGACGGTCCCGATCAATCCTTCCGCCCGAGTTCAATCGATTAGGTTGGCTCATGAATCTGCTGCCCCTAACGGCGCATCACCTTTAGGCTGAGTGCCGATCAGGTAGGACTCACGAATTTCATAGGTGAGCGTATTTCTGACCACATTGAAAAATTTTCGACAACCAGTGGCATGAAACCAAACCTCACGGTGATCCCCTCTGGGGTTGTCTCGAAAATAAAGATACTCGCCCCACTCCTGATCACTGCAGGCCTCGGGATCAAGGGGGCGGGCAATATGGGCCTGCCCTTTGTAATGAAACTCGTCTTCTTCACGATATTCACCGCAGTGAGGGCAATAAATATGCAACATGATCAGTCTCTCAGTGGGCCACGCCAGCGGCGCCGTGTTCGTCCACCAGCGCTCCGGAATGGAAACGGAACATTGAAAAAGGCTCCGCCAGGGGGTGCATTTCACCCTTGGCAAGAGACGCGGCAAACACGTGCCCCGAGCCCGTGGTAGCTTTAAATCCCCCCGTGCCCCAGCCACAGTTAAAGAACAGGTTTCGAACTGGTGTCTTGCTGATAATGGGGCAGGCATCAGGGCAGGTATCAACAATGCCGCCCCACTGACGATTCATCCGAACCCGACTGAAAATCGGGAACAGTTCAATGATCGCCTGAAGAGTATGCTCAATGGTGGGGAATGATCCACGCTGACCATAGCCATTGTAGGAATCGATGCCGGCACCGATAACCAGATCGCCCTTGTCGGATTGACTGACGTAACCATGTACATGATTCGACATGACGACGGTGTCGAGGACGGGTTTGATGGGCTGGGATACCAACGCCTGGAGAGGGTGTGATTCAAGGGGCAGCTTGAAACCGGCCATTTTTGCCAACACCCCGGAATTTCCGGCGACGACACATCCAACCCTGTCCGCATAAAGATCGCCGTAGCGCTCGGTTCGAACCCCTTTTACAGCTCCCTCTTCAATAATCATATCGACGACTTCGGTTTGCTGAAGCAGGTCGACACCCAAAGCGTCCGCGGCTCGAGCATAGCCCCACGCCACTGCGTCGTGACGGGCAACCCCGGCTCTTGGCTGCCACGACGCCCCAAGTATTGGGTAACGACTATTTGCAGAGCAGTCCATGATAGGCACCAGTTCCTGCACCTGTTTGGTATCCAGCACTTCGCTGTCTATGCCATTCAATCGATTAGCATTAACGCGTCGCTGTATATCTCGCATGTCCTGCAAGGTGTGCCCCAGGTTCAAGACACCCCGCTGGCTAAACATCACGTTGTAATTCAGGTCCTGGGACAGGCCCTCCCACAACTTCATCGCGTGCTCATAAAGATGAGCAGCCTCATCCCATAGATAGTTGGACCGAACAATCGTGGTATTGCGTCCTGTATTACCTCCGCCCAAATACCCTTTTTCCACCACGGCGACATTGGTTACCCCGTGAAGTTTGGCGAGGTAGTAGGCCGTGGCCAGGCCATGCCCGCCACCACCAACAACAATGATGTCGTAGTGTTTTTTAGGGGTTGGATTGCGCCAAACACGCTGCCAGTTTTCGTTGTGCCTGACGGCCTGTGTCACCAAACCCAATGCCGAATAACGCTGCATTAAAATCCCTTGATCTGGTCGATTTACCCCGGCGGGAGAACGCCGGCAAACACTGGTTCTGAAACACGCGAAGGTGACTTTGCAAGGCCTAGATGTCAAGTCCTGATGTGCCCGTTCGCGACCTGTTTATACCGCTTTCAACTCGTAATACACTGTCGGTCTTATCAACGGTAATGGATAAATCATGACAGAACCCAATTCCGCCCGTGAACCCCAAGCTTCCAACAAGCGCGCGGCGGCTATCGGGATTCCGATCGCTGGCCTTTTGGTGCTTGTTGCCATTCTTTGGTGGGGTTTTGGTGAAAGCTTGCCCTATGGCAGCGAGACGCCCGAGACGCCCATTATTGCTCAAACCCCAGAGCCGCCGCCTACCCCCGAGCCCACCGTTGAGCCACCGCCGCCGGAAGTAACCGAACCCGAGATTGTTCAGGAGCTGGAGACGCCGCCGGAACCTCCCGCCCCGCCCACTTTAGCCGAGGCAAATGAACAACTCGCTTCCGGCGCGCTACAAGTCAGTGCCAGTCCACTCGCAGCCACATTCATCAGCGCGCCAAATCTGATAGAACGCCTCGTGGCTATCATCGACAACCTCCGCCAGGGATTTGTGCCCTATAAGTTACTGCCCGTAGGTCGCCCTGAAGTGGCCTTCAGCTTCGTTGATGATGGACTTGGCGTCACGATGAACCCCACGGGCTTCGAACGATACGACGGACTGGCTCGACTCATCTCGGAGATCGACACCGACACACTCGTAGACGCTTTCACCAGCGTGGAAATAGCGACCAATGAAGCTTGGGATTTACTCGGATACGACAGTCCCAATCTTGAAGCCGCTATTCTTGTCGCCCTCGAAACGATTATGCTGGCACCAGAGACCGACCTTGAGGCCAGACTCTACAAGGTTGAAGCGAATTGGGTCTACGAGGATCCGGCCCTCGAGGCATTATCGCCACTACAGAAACAGCTGATGCGCATGGGTCCAGCCAATGGGGAACGGGTCAAGGAGAAGGCGAGAGAAATACGTGGAGCACTTCTAGACCGCTAGGGTGCTCTTCTAGATCCTGCGCCGGTGGTGCTGTAGCGCAAGCGGTAGAGCCACCCCCTAACCGGAGATCAACGGCATAAAGTCGTCCGCGTCAAAGCCGCGGTACTGCATGAACCGCGCCCTGCGTGCCCACTCTTTGCGGGCGGAGGCCGGATCTTCTGGCAAGGGCTGACCCCCAAATTTTTTTTCGAAGACGGTGCGAGCCTGTGCCCCCCAATCGATTGCAAGCTCCTCGGTGTCAGCGCAGTCGCGCCAGCCAGCCATCACGCCTTTGCTCCGCAGCTCTTCATCCAATCGGCGAGGACCTAGACCTCTGGCAATTAATTGTCTGACAGTCGCTGCTGCGAAGCGGTCATCGCTCAAAAGCCCTTCATCAACCAGCCGCGCTAATTCACCATCGATCACGTCAAGGGTGACCTCGCAGTTGCCGAAACGTGATGCCAGCTTCCTGCGAAGCTCTTCAACTCCGTGCTCCCGGCGCGCGAGGAGGTCCATCCCCTTGCGCCGGATATCAGCAGGGTTTAGCGCCTCATAGGAGGATTCCATCACTCGGCAGCAGCAGCCCCTGCAGCATCACCCGCATCATCAGTTTCAGCGGCTTTGCCCCCCTCGATAGCGGTCAAAGGGAGACCCATCGTCTGGTGGCGAATCTGGCTTTCGATCTCTGCAGCGATCGCCGGGTTGTCCTCCAGGAATTTCGATGCATTGGCCTTTCCCTGGCCGATTTTATCGCCCTTGTAGGCGTACCAAGCGCCACTTTTGTCGACCAAATTAAGTTTGACACCCCAGTCAATCACCTCGCCCATGTGATAGATCCCAGAGCCATACATAATCTGGAACTCTGCTTGCTTAAAGGGCGGCGAGACCTTGTTCTTGACCACCTTCACCCGAGTCTCGTTACCGACGACTTCGTCACCGTCCTTGACCGCACCGACGCGCCGGATATCCAATCGCACCGACGAATAAAATTTCAGGGCGTTACCGCCGGTGGTTGTCTCGGGACTGCCGAACATGACACCAATCTTCATTCGAATTTGGTTGATGAATATAACGAGACAGCCAGTTTGCTTAATCGCGCCGGTTAACTTGCGCATCGCCTGACTCAACAGTCGCGCCTGCAGTCCAACATGGGAATCTCCCATATCCCCCTCGATCTCGGCTTTGGGTGTCAGCGCGGCAACCGAATCCACAACCAGCACATCCACCGCCCCTGAGCGCACCAACATCTCAGCGACCTCCAAAGCCTGCTCTCCGGTATCGGGTTGCGACACAATCAAATCATCCATTTGCACCCCGAGCTTTTCAGCGTACTGGGGATCGAGGGCATGCTCCGCGTCCACAAAGGCCGCGACACCACCTTTTTTCTGGGCCTCGGCAATCACCTGCAGGGTCAGGGTGGTCTTGCCGGATGATTCAGGACCATAGATCTCGACGATACGTCCCTTAGGCAACCCACCAATGCCCAGAGCGATATCCAATCCCAGTGATCCTGTGGAAATCGAGGGGATGGCCACACGCTCCTCATCCCCCATTCGCATAACGGTTCCCTTACCAAACTGCCGCTCGATCTGCGACAGTGCTGCATCCAGGGCTTTTTGCTTGTTTGGATCCATGATTTTGTCCTCGCCTTGTGGTTGGAAAACTACTGTATGAATAATCAGTGTTTTTGACTCCGGATGCAACCCAGTTTAGCCATCAAATAGGAGAAAAACAGAGCCGACCCGGGGCACATGTAGTCAATAGCGACATATTGATTGAATTTCTTTCTGTCCCTCGGTCCCACGAGACCGCCATCACGAAGTATTATCGTGATTTGGCGCCCGTGGCCGCAAAACACCCCTGACAACCCTGTAATCGGATACCCATGGTCGACCCTGATCAGCAGCAACACACCCCCATGATGCAGCAGTACTTCGCCATCAAACGCGAACACCCCAACGAGCTGCTGTTTTACCGAATGGGTGATTTCTATGAGCTCTTCTACGAGGACGCCAGCACCGCTGCGGAAATTCTCGATATCACTCTGACCGCGCGAGGCAAGTCCGGGGGCGAGCCGATTCCGATGGCGGGGGTCCCGTATCACGCGGCAGAAAATTATCTCGCGCGCCTCGTCAAACAGGGATTCTCGGTTGCCATTGCCGAACAGACAGGGGATCCCGCCACGAGCAAAGGTCCCGTGGAACGTCAGGTGGTTCGGATCGTCACTCCCGGAACCTTGTCGGATGAAACCCTGCTTGATGCGGGCACTGATGCCTTGCTGCTGGCCTTGTGTTCACGGGATGCCCATCACGGCATTGCCTGGGTAGATGTATCAAGCGGTCGGTTTCTAGTGACGGAAGTGACCGGTGAGGAGGCACTTCAGGCCGAACTTGAACGCCTGGCTCCCGCCGAGATCCTCATTGCCGAAGGTAGCGTCTATGCCTCTCTGTCCGAGCGACGGAGCCTGCGCCACCAACCCAACTGGTATTTCGATGAGGCCTCCGCCCGCAGCGCGCTCAATGCCCAATTTCAGACCCAAGACCTGAAAGGATTTGGCTGCGACGACCTGACCCTCGCCCTTTGCTCTGCCGGCTGCCTCCTCGAATACCTCAAAGATACCCAGCGAGGCGAGCTACCGCATCTACAGGCCATGCGACAGGAGAAATTATCCGAAGCGGTTCTCCTGGATGCCGCTACACGGCGCAATCTGGAAATAGATGTCAATTTGAACGGCGGTGAGGAACACACCTTGTTTTCAGTGCTTGATAGCACGGTCACAGCCATGGGGACACGCCACCTTCGGCGATGGCTCCACCGGCCAATTAATGACACTGAGGAATTGCTCGCGCGACAAACCGCCGTCTGCGCATTACTCGAGCAATACCGGTTTGAGCCACTGCGGGTTGCTCTCAAAGGCATCTCCGACATGGAGCGGATTCTGGCGAGGATTGCACTGGGTTCTGCCCGCCCCAGAGATCTTACGCGGCTTGCAGACAGCCTGGCGACACTACCGAGCATTCACGTTGCTCTGCCGGGAGAGGCGGCGCGCCTGCGGCACATTGGAGAGCAAATAGGCGAGTACCCGGATACCGTTGCACTGCTAAACCGGGCGCTGGTAGAAAACCCACCGGTTGTCATCCGCGATGGCGGCGTGATTGCGGAGGGCTTCGACTCCGAACTGGACGAACTTCGGGGTATCTCGAAAAACGCCGGGGATTTTTTACTGGCCATTGAACAGCGAGAACGAGACGCCACTGGCTTGAGTAGCCTGAAGGTGGGCTACAACCGAGTCCACGGCTATTACATAGAGATCTCAAAGGCACAGGCAGCCGGAGCGCCAGACTCTTATGTACGACGACAGACACTGAAAAACGCAGAGCGCTTTATCACTCCCGAACTAAAGACTTTTGAGGACAAGGCGCTGTCGGCAAAATCGCGGGCATTAGCGCGCGAAAAATATTTGTATGAAGACCTGGTCACCACCCTGGCTGCTGAACTGACCGCACTGCAAACCACCGCCGTGGCCCTCTGTGATCTGGATGTCCTGGCGTGTTTCGCAGAGCGAGCTCAGGGCCTCAACTTGACTCGCCCGGAATTCTCCGAGGAACCCGTGATTGACATCGATGGGGGCCGTCATCTCGTGGTCGAGCAGGTAAACGACACTCCATTCATTGCTAACGGCACACGGCTTGATCGGCATCGGCGGATGCTGTTGATTACCGGTCCCAATATGGGAGGTAAGTCGACCTACATGAGACAAAATGCGTTGATCGCCCTCCTTGCTCATGTGGGATGCTTTGTCCCCGCGGCCAGAGCCCACCTCTCTACTCTCGATCGCATCTTCACAAGGATCGGCTCATCGGACGACTTAGCCAGCGGCCGCTCGACCTTCATGGTCGAGATGACCGAGACGGCAAATATTCTCCACAATGCCACGCCAAAAAGTTTGGTCCTGATGGATGAAGTAGGTCGAGGCACCAGCACCTTCGACGGCCTGAGCCTCGCTTGGGCGGCCGCCGTTGCTCTCGCTACCGAGGTGCGGGCATTTACTCTGTTCGCTACCCATTATTTTGAGCTCACCGCTCTCCCCGAGCAATTCGATACCATGGCCAACGTTCATCTGGATGCCACCGAACATGAGGATCACGTGGTTTTCATGCATAACATTCAAGACGGACCGGCCAATCGGAGCTTTGGACTTCAGGTTGCAAAACTTGCAGGCATTCCGTCTCGGGTTCTGGAACAAGCCCAGCAGAAATTGACGCAGTTGGAGTCGGGTCAGGGAGCAGCCATCACCGAACCACGAGAAAACGCGAACACGCCAGCGCAGAATGACCTCTTCAGTACCACTCAGACTCACCCCGTGGTCGAGGCACTTCGCGAGGCGAGTATCGACGATATGAGTCCTCGAGACGCGCTTGAATTTCTCTATGATTTGAAGAACAAGTTATAACAAAGATCATTCAAATTTTTCGCGAACAGAGGTATCCTTCACCTGGAATTACCAGAGAGAGCACACCATGACATTTGTTGTTGGCGAAGATTGTATTAACTGCAAACACACTGACTGTGTTGAGGTTTGCCCTGTGGACTGTTTCTATGAGGGCCCCAATTTTTTGGTCATTCACCCTGATGAGTGCATCGATTGCGCGTTGTGCGAACCCGAATGTCCAATCGACGCTATCTTCTCTGAGGATGAGCTACCAGCAGATCAAGAACAATTTCTTGCGCTGAACGCTGAACTCGCTGACATCTGGCCAAACATCACCGAGAAGAAACCCGAGATGCCCGATGCCGAGGCATGGTCTGGTAAACCCGACAAGCTGGCACTGCTGGAGCGTTAAGAGACTACCGCTGAGGCAGAAGCTTCAAAGGATCGATGGGTTGTCCTTCCCGGCGTATCTCGAAGTGTAATTTCACCGAGTCAGTGCCACTGCTACCCATCTTTGCAATAACCTGACCTTCATCAACCCAGGCCCCTTCTTCAACCAGGTTTGCGTCGTTGTGACCATAGGCGCTGAGGAACTGCTCGTTGTGCTTTACGATTAGCAGAAGCCCGTAGCCTTTCAGGCCCGTACCCGCATAAACCACTTCTCCCGCCGCACTGGCGCGAATTAGATCGCCACGGCTCCCCGCTATATCGACCCCTTTGTGACGAATATCGGAATAGGAGCGCACTACCCGGCCCCCACTTGGCCAGCGCCATCGGGTCACAGGACCAAAAGCCTGTGTATTTGAAGCTCGCGGAGTGCCCGATCCCGTAACTGCCGTAGGCGGGGGTTTGCTCGCCGGCTCGGGCTCCGCCTTCGCGGTCTCTTCCCGCTCATCTTTTACCGGCGCCTTGCTGGAGCCAACCGCTCCTGAGCCGGGATTCTCAACTGGCTTTACCTCCACATCTATCGCTTGGGAGGTAGTTGAAGCAGACGAAAAATCCGACAGATCGGTGACCACTTGCTGACCCGGGTAGATCGTATAGGGAGCCTTGATCTGATTGCGAGCCGCAAGCTCATTGACATTGACGCCATATCTAAAGGCAATCGAGTAAAGCGTGTCCCCGGGCTGAACGGTGTATTGTCCCGCAGACCCCATCTCAGGTGCTTCCTGATCCGTCACCGTGACCGTTGCACCGACCCGGGTCTCTATCGGGGCGGGCGGATTATCGGCACAGCCGGCGATCATGAGGGATACACACAACGCCGATGACAACCGCTGACTTGATCGCCTCATTTCAGCGCCCATCACACTCGTCGACGCGCGAGAGACAAGCCAAGCACAACCACTACCCCAAGAAGCCCACCGGCAACACATTGCAAATAATGCGGATCCCCAACGCTGCTGGCGTACTCAAACGGACTCACAGGAATCGTGCTGACATTCCGAGCCGATCCATGACGATCTGTGATCACCTCTTGCACGAGCTGCCATGGCCATAAAATTACCAGTGAGCCCAACAAAAAACCCGATAGCACGGCCATAACCGGCTTACGCATGCGTTGCATCAGCCAGTGCAGTAAGCGAGAAAACACCAACAATCCCATTAGACAGCCGCTGCCGAACAGCAGCAGCACCTCCAGATTTCTATCCGTTACTGCACTGATAATCGGCGTATACATGCCTAGCAATAGCAAGATAAAGCTTCCTGAAATGCCCGGGAGCAACATGGCGGTGATGGCCAGCATCCCTGCCAGAAAAAAGGATCCGGGAACATCCACCATCGACGCCTGAGGAGACAGACCAATGAGGCCCGCAATCAACCCACCCAGCACCACCAAAAAGCCGTGGGCGGCAACACTGTGTTGTTTTTCCAGCTGCAGCTCTGTAAGCATCAGCATGCCACCGGAGGCTAGGACTAAACCAAAGAAAAAAGACCAGAGCAAAAGTGGGTAATGCTGCAATAGAAACTGTATAGCCTCAGCAAGACCGAGAATGGCGGATGCAATCCCCGCCCCCAGCACCAACAAAAAGTTTCCATCTATACGTCGCCAGCAGCGGGCGAACTCTCCTTTCAGCAAGCACCCGAGTGTGTCAACGTTGGCCTGGGTTAGCGCGGTCAATAGCCGGGTGTATATACCAGTGATTAGCGCGATCGTGCCCCCAGACACCCCCGGCACCAAGTCAGCTGAACCCATCGCAAGACCACGACAGTAAATGCCAATCCACCCAGACATTAACGTTCGATGCCCGCGAGCATGGGAACAAATTTTACAGGCTCTACCGAGGTAATCTCGGGACCGTCTTCGCTATTGGTGACCACCACCAACTCCTGATCGCGCCC
>CAJXMD010000014.1 GCA_913056165.1 uncultured Halieaceae bacterium | reverse complement strand
CCGCAAGCTCTGTTTCATTCAGAGTCGAGGGATCAATCAGGTTTGGGGAGAATTCCAAAACGCGAAAAATAGTTTTGCCTGTGCTTGGAAAGACCGAATCGTTCACTGCCTCTCGCTTGGGGCCAGAGGGAGGGTCAATTGGTAGGAGGTCATCGGGGTAGCTGCTCCATATTTCCGTCCACTTGATACCAGTGTTTTCGTAGGTGATTGCAGGTTCATCTTGGCTGACGAAAATCGAAGTCCCTTTGTCGTCAAAGCCGGTTACTACACGTTTCATTTGTTATCTCCTGTTTAAAGGTACGTTGGGCCTGATAGCTTGAGAGCGCTTACACCCTAAAAATGCGAATGTTGCATCTGACTCGAGATCTTTCGTGACCTGACCGCCTGCTGGTTATCTCTCTTGCCATGGGCTTTATTCATTATGGTACGCCCGTATCAATTTACGTTACGCCGGCAAAGCAGAGGTGTCAACAAAACGATACGCGTGTATCATATTTTTGTAGTGGGTTGCTAAGGATCAGCTCGGCAACATCTTGCTGCTCGTTGATGGTTTGCTAGGGAGGATTGCCGCTAGTGCCGGCAGGTCAAAGTCCAAAGAGGATTTATAGAAAAACCAAGTTACTGCGCGAAGATCTATTAGATGCAGCTGAGGCGCTCTTCGCTGAACGTGGCTTTGAAAAGACGTCTATTCGAGATATCACGGAGCATTTGGGCGTTCGGCTGGCCGCGGTCAATTACCACTTTGACAGTAAACATAACCTGCTTGTAGAGGTCATTCACCGGCGTGCTGGTCGTCTCAACGAAGCGCGAAGAGAGCTATTGGATGATGTAGAGCTCGATCCGAACCAACCCTACAAGACTGTTTATTTGCTTGTCAGGGCTATGTGGGAGCCGCTACTTGATTACTATCTTAGCGGGGATGATGGATGGCACTATTACTGCCGGTATTTAGCCCGAATGATTGGAGCCGATGAGCCTGCATTTCGTGAGATTCTTAACAGGGAGTACAACGGCATTTCCAAAATATTTCTCGAACGGCTGAGTGTGGTTCTACCGAAGCACCCGGAATATGAGCTTCATTGTGCGCATCAGTTCATGATTGGAGCGTTTACGTTTGTAATGTCAAATAACAAGCGGATTGACGGCATTTCTGACGGGCGCTTTCATTCCGACGACATAGAAAAAATACTGTCTCCCCATTTCTTTCACTATGCAACTGCCGGCATCTTAGGGTTACTTGGGCTAGAGGTGCCGCAACGAACAGAAGAAGTTAGAGCCGTTTAAGACCTTCTTACTCGGCGGACACTTTCAGGTACTTCAGGGAATCCAAGCTTACATCCTACGGCCTCGGGACATTAGATAATCCATACCGCTTCACGGCCCGTATCCGTTAGGCACTCTGCAATCCTCACTCGGTCATCTTCATGAATAAACTTCGTCAGGAGTGGTTCTCCAATATCCGCAGCGATTTGCTGGCGGGGCTGGTTGTGGCCCTCGCGCTGATCCCTGAAGCCATCGCCTTCTCGATCATCGCAGGTGTCGACCCTCGGGTAGGGTTGTATGCCTCTTTCTGCATTGCGGTCGTTATCGCTTTCGCCGGGGGCCGTCCCGGGATGATCTCCGCAGCCACTGGTGCCATGGCCCTACTGATGGTGACATTGGTGAGAGAGCATGGGCTCGACTATCTGTTCGCAGCTACCGTGTTAACCGGCGTTCTGCAGATTATTGCGGGGTGGGTCCGGCTTGGGGAGCTGATGCGTTTTGTCTCACGCTCTGTGGTCACTGGCTTTGTGAATGCTCTGGCTATTCTTATTTTCATGGCGCAGCTGCCAGAGCTGATTGATGTACCGTATGCGGTTTATCTGATGACAGCCGCGGGGCTGGGCATTATCTATGGTCTTCCATTGATTACCCGGGTGGTGCCATCGCCGTTGGTTGCGATAGTGGTGTTGACTGCCGTGGCGATTGGTTTTGGTATTGATGTGCGTACCGTGGGTGACATGGGCGACTTACCTTCAACGCTGCCGGTTTTTTTGATGCCCAATATCCCGCTCACTGTTGAAACACTGCAAATCATTTTCCCCTATTCGGTCACCTTGATGGTGGTGGGGCTCTTGGAATCGTTAATGACGGCAACCATCGTTGATGACTTGACCGATACCACCAGTAATAAAAGCCGCGAGTGTATGGGGCAGGGTGTGGCCAATATAGCGAGTGGCTTCATGGGGGGTATGGCCGGATGCGCCATGATCGGTCAGTCAGTTATTAATGTGAAATCCGGGGGTCGTGGCCGGTTATCGACGCTAAGTGCTGGCATCTTCTTACTGATATTGCTTTTATTCTTTAGCGATTGGGTGCGACAGATTCCGATGGCAGCGCTGGTGGCGGTGATGATCATGGTGTCCATCGGTACCTTCAGTTGGGAGTCGGTTCGAAATCTGCGGACTCATCCGCCGAGCTCCAGCATGGTCATGATTGTCACGGTGATCGTGACGGTGTCGACCCATGACTTGGCCCAGGGGGTACTCTCTGGCGTTCTGCTCTCCGGATTTTTCTTTGCACACAAGGTGGGAAGAATCCTGGTGATTCGATCTCAATCTGAGGATGAGGGTAGAGTCCGGACCTATACCGTGCTCGGTCAGGTCTTCTTTGCCAGTGCTGACCGATTTGCCCAGTCATTTGATTTCAAGGAAGTTATAGACTCGGTACGTATCGACGTCAGCCGAGCCCACTTCTGGGATATCACAGCCGTCAGTGCGCTGGATAAAGTGGTACTTAAGTTTCGGCGAGAGGGAGCTGATGTGGAAGTGATTGGTTTAAACGAGGCCAGCGCCACCATGGTGGATCGTTTTGGTTTGCATGATAAAGAGGGAGCGGAAGATCTGCTTCTGCCCCAGTAGATACCGATTGTGAAAAGCCAAAAAAAAATTCTCGCCTGTGTCGATCAGTCTCCCTACGCAGATTACGTAGCGGATTACGCAGCTTGGGCTTCGGCAATGTTTTCCTTGCCTCTCGAGTTACTCCATATTATCGATCGTCATCAGGAGACAGCTACCAGCGATGATCACAGCGGGGCGATTGGCTTTGATGCTCAGGAAACATTATTGAATCGCCTCGCAGAGGAGGAGGGTGTGCGCTTTCGTGAGACTCGCGAGCAGGGGCGGGTTTTTCTCAATGGTCTCAAGCTCCGCTGCGAGCAACAGGAAAGCATCTCTGTCGATGTGCGCCAGCGTTACGGACAATTGCTGGAGACCCTAGATGAGCGTCAAGGTGATGTGGCGTTATATGTACTGGGACGGCGGGGCAAATCAGCGGCGCACACCCAGCGAGATCTCGGTCGTCATGTCGAAAGCATAAGTAGGAAAATCCGACGCCCCATTCTGACCGTTGCCCGGGAGTTCTCGACCCCAAAGAGTCTATTGGTCGCTTTCGACGGCAAACGCATGACCCGAAACTGCGTGAGCTTGATCGCAGGGAACCCGGCCTTGTCGGATTTGCCCGTGCACGTGGTGATGTCGGGCAAGCAGAATAATGAAGCCGAAAAACAGCTGGCGTGGGCGCGAAGCACCCTGGAGCAGGGTGGTTTTGAGGTAGAAACTGCCTACCTGCCCGGCGACCCCGAGCAAAAGATTACCCAGGCCATTACTGACAGGGAGGTCGACCTGCTTGTGATGGGGGCATACAGCCGATCACCTCTGAAGAACCTGTTCCTCGGCAGCAAGACAAATGACCTGCTGCGAGCCTCGCGGGTACCCACGGTCACGGTGCACCTGTAAACCCCCCTAATCGCGCCGATTTGGCACTATTTCATTAGTTTGTATGCCCTAGCGCGTTCATTGAGCGGCCATTGCTGCTGCCGGCCAGGTCTTCACGTGGAGGCATCCCCGGAGCAACTTGCAGACCGACTCGTGAGTGGATTTGCGCAAAGTAGTCACATATAGAAAGTAGTCGTAGGAAAATCGCCATACAAGTGAAGCCCATCAAGCTCTTTCACCATTCGGAGCTCCGAGATTGGATGCCGAAATTACTTGCCCTTAATGCCTTTTATTCGCCGAATTAGAGGTATATAGTCGAAGGAGTGGGGAATTTCCTTGCACTTGGCTGACCCAAAGCACACGTCTAGTGGCTGGGTTTGCTCGAAAGCCCATAGAGGCTGGGAGAGGAAATTCGACTCAATCGAAGACCCATAAGGGCGTGGTTGAGTCCAACGATAATAATAATCATAACGATGGGAGGGCCTATGAAGCGCTTCTACTACATGAGTGACGATCTGGACGATCTCGAACAGATTGAGCACGATCTCGAGGCGGGCGGTATCCCCCGCACACAAATCTATTTGCTTAGTAATGATGACGTGGGCCTTGATAACCATGACGTCAATCGTGTTGCCAGCTTCCTGAAAACTGATGTCATTCACTCTGGTGAAATCGGCGCTGTGCTGGGCCTGGCAATTGCCGCCTTGATCCTGCTTGTCGCCTATTTCTCGGGGATTACGGCTCAGGTCGGATGGGTGCCGTTTATATTTTTGGCGATCGTAGGTTTTGGCTTTGCGACCTGGGAGGCGGGCTTCATCGGTATGCAGGTGCCCAACGTTCACTTCGCCAAATATGAAAAGGCGTTGGCTAAGGGGCGTCACGTTCTCTTTGTTGAGACCGGGGTTGAGGATAAGAAAAAATTAAAAAAGGTTCTAAAGCGATATCCCAAGCTGGAGCGTGCCGGCACCGAGGTCACCCATACGGGCCTCTTTATGCTGGCACTCCGTACCTGGGAGAAGCTGAGGAGCCGGGCGCTCATTTTTCAGGGGCGACCAAGTAAACAACAACAGTAGCTGGCTGCAACGTACAGCCGGCACGAGGGGGTATCGATAGCTCTCAGGACGCGTATGGCAACGCGAGTTTTTCCTGTGAGGGTCGGTAACTGGGGGGGCGATAGCGCCCATTTTTGGCACTGGGTGCGAGAGTTAAAATATGTTTGCTGCAATTGTATTACTCGTTTTGGTACTGGGGACGGTGGCTTTTCATGCCTTGAGTCCGTGGTACTTCACTCCGATTGCGTCTAACTGGGCCTCAATGGACAACACCGTCACGCTGACTTTTGTCGTGACGGGGTTGGCCTTTGTTCTGGTCAATGTGTTTATCGCATATTGTTTGATCAAGTTCCGTAATAAGCCCGACCGTCGGGCGGAATATGAGCCAGAGAGCGTCAAGATGGAGAGCTGGCTGACGATTCTGACCACCGTCGGCATCGCGGCGATGCTGGCGCCCGGTCTGCTCATTTGGAAGGATGTGGTGACGCCACCAAGTAACTCCATGGAAATGGAAGTTCTGGCTCGCCAGTGGAACTGGTCTTATCGACTACCCGGTGAGGACGGTCAGCTGGGTGCGGTCGCGGTCAGTCACACCAGTGAAGATAACCCCTTGGGTATTGATCCTTCCGATCCCTTCGGTCAAGACGATGTAATCATCTACGACCCTGTGTTGCACCTCAAAGTCGACCAGCCCGTGACCTTTCTTCTGCGGTCTACCGACGTGCTGCACAACTTCACCGTCCCTCAATTCCGCGTGAAAATGGATTTTGTCCCCGGCCAGGTCTCTTATATCTGGGCGGAGCCTCAGGAGGTGGGTAGTTACGACCTGCTTTGCGAAGAATTGTGTGGTGTGGGTCATTACGCCATGCGCGGCCGGGTCATTGTGGATAGCGAAGAGGCATATGATGCTTGGTTGGCAGACCAACCCACCTTCGCGGAAACCCAGGCGGACCTTAGCACTGATCTCGTTGCCGGCGAGGCCGCTTACGCCGTGTGCAGTTCTTGTCACGGAGCCAACGCTGAGGGCAACAAGGCCATGCATGCTCCCGGTCTGGCTGGCATGGATAGCGAGTACATGAAGCGCCAGCTTCGTCATTTCAAGCGCGGTGTACGGGGCGCTCACGAAGACGATACCTGGGGACGTACGATGGCACCGATGGCCATGATGCTGGCCGATGCCTCTGCTATTAATAATGTGGTCAGCTACATCGGCACCCTGTCAGGTCAGGCTGAGTTCGACGGGGCGGCAGACTATAGCCTTAGCACGGCAGCCGAGCGATTTGAGCTGAGTTCTTCGGGTGATCCCAAGAAAGCGGCAGCTCTCTATGGGTCCACTTGCGCTGAATGCCATGGAGAGGCCGGAGAGGGTGTTTGGACGGTGAATGCGCCAGCACTTGCCGGCCTCGAGGATTGGTATCTGGCCTCCCAAATCAAGAATTTCCGAAACGGGATTCGCGGCCGCCACGCTGATGACCTCTACGGTCTGCAGATGGGGTTGGTCTCCAACACCATGACGGATGATCAGGCCATCTACGATATGGCGGCCTACATCGCCACGCTTGGACAACCACAGCAGCCGGTCAACCTGGCGCAGCAGAGATAGTCGAGAGAATAAAATGGAATATACAGCACACGACGAGACCAGTTTTGTTCGGCCCGCTGAAGTCGGTGAGATGGAGCTCTATCACGCCAAGACTTGGCTGGGGAAATACGTTTTTTCTCAGGACGCAAAGACTATCGCGATCCAGTACGCAGGCACCGCCATTGCCATTGGCATGGTGGCGCTGGTGCTTTCATGGTTCATGCGATTGCAGCTAGCCTGGCCGAATACGTTTACCTTTATTGACCCCGCTTACTATCTGCAGGCGGTCACCATGCACGGCATGATCATGGTAGTTTATCTGCTCACCGCACTGTTTCTCGGTGGATTTGGGAATTACCTGATTCCGCTCATGGTGGGGGCGAGGGACATGGTGTTCCCCTGGTTAAACATGATCAGTTTCTGGGTGTACTTCACGGCGGTCATCCTCTTGGCGGCAAGCTTCTTCGTGGGCGGGGGCTCGACCGGGGCAGGGTGGACGCTCTATCCGCCTCAGGCGATTCTGCCGGGCACCCCGGGATCTGAGGCAGGTATCCTGCTAATGCTGGCGTCTCTGGCGGTTTTCATCATCGGCTTTACGATGGGCGGCCTGAACTACGTGGTCACGATTCTTCAGGCGAGAACCCGGGGCATGACCCTGATGCGAATGCCCCTCACCGTCTGGGGTATTTTCGTTGCCACCATTCTTGCGCTGTTTGCCTTTCCGGCACTCTTTGTGAGCGCGATCATGATGGCGCTGGATGTTCTGCTCGGCACGAGCTTCTTTATGCCCGCGATCATGACCATGGGCAACGAGGCCAACCATGTCGGTGGTAATCCGCTTTTGTTCCAGCACCTGTTCTGGTTCTTCGGTCACCCCGAGGTTTATATTGTTGCCTTGCCGGCATTCGGCATCGTCTCTGACCTCATCAGCATCCATGCGCGCAAGAATATCTTTGGTTACCGCATGATGGTGTGGGCAATCGTCATTATTGGCGCCCTCAGTTTCGTGGTGTGGGCGCATCACATGTACGTCAGCGGCATGAATCCCTACTTTGGATTCTTCTTCGCGACCACGACCCTGATTATCGCGGTGCCCACCGCGCTCAAGGTGTACAACTGGGTGTTGACCCTCTGGCGCGGAAATATTCATCTCACCGTTCCTATGCTTTTTTCCATCGCTTTCCTGCTGTTTTTCATCAACGGCGGTATGACGGGGCTTTTCCTGGGTAACGCCACGGTAAGTATGCCCCTGTCCGATACCCTCTTTGTGGTCGCGCACTTCCACATGGTGATGGCGGTTGCACCGGTCATGGTAGTGTGCGGCGCGATTTATCACTGGTATCCCAAGATTACAGGCCGGTGGTACCACGAGGGTATGGCCCGCTTCCATTTCTGGACGACGTTTGTTGGGTCGTATCTGGTGTTTTTGCCCATGCACTATCTCGGCATCATGGGTGTGCCCCGTCGTTACTTTGAAATTTCAGGTACCACATTTCTCCCCGATTCGGCCCAGAGTGTAAACGCGAGCATCACCATCGCCGCTCTTGTGGTTGGATTCGCTCAGATTGTCTTTATCTACAACCTGATTGTGAGCGCCATGAATGGCAAGAAGGCGCCAGGTAATCCCTGGAATGCCACGACACTCGAATGGCAAACAGAAACCACACCGCCTGGACACGGCAATTTCGGCAAGGAACTGCCCTGTGTTTATCGGTGGGCCTATGACTACAGCGTACCGGGGGTTGAGGATGATTTTATTCCTCAGAATGTGCCTCCCCGCAATGCCCAGGCGTGAGGTAATCCATGAGTACGATATTTACTGAACATCCCTGGATTGCCGATAATGGTCCGCTTACCCCGGCATTATCGGGGGCGCAGATCGCGATGAACTCGCGGCGCTCAGCCCTTAAAGTGTTGTTGAGCGTGGTGAGTGTCTTCTTCCTGCTGATGATCGTCGCCTATGGCGGCCGCATGCTCTATCAGGATTGGCGTCCCACGCCGCAAATCAATCTACTGTGGGCCAATACGGGTTTGCTACTTCTGAGTAGTTTGTGCCTTCAGGCTGGGCTGATGTGGGCGCGAGCCGGCAAAACTCAGTGGGTCCGTGGCGCGCTGGTGGGCGCCGCCGTTTTGACGGTTCTCTTTCTTGCAGGGCAGCTCGCTGCCTGGCAGCAGCTGATTGGCATGGTGTTGGGTGATTTTAGCAATCCATCGGTCGGTTTCTTTTTCATGATCACCGGTGTTCACGGCTTGCACATGGCAGGCGGCATGATTGCGCTAAGCCGCGCCATCAAGCGCGCCTTTGGACAAGCGGATATGCATACACTGGAGCACAGCGTTTCAAACTGTGCACTTTACTGGCACTACCTGCTGGGCGTTTGGCTTTTGGTATTTGGCCTATTGTTCAGCGGTAACAATTTCGAGGTCCTGCTCAGGATCTGCGGATTTATCTAACGGGAGAATAGACCATGTCGACCGAGACCATGGCACCAGATTCATTGGAGTTAAAACCCGGCTTGGCGGGCTTCTTTGACGACTGGAGTTCCGATCAGCGCGCTTTCAAGGGAGTCCCCTGGGGCAAGGCGATGATGTGGATTTTTCTGGTTAGCGATACGTTCATCTTTGGCTGTTTTCTGGCCTCCTATATGACGGTTCGCGTGTCCACGCTGGACCCCTGGCCGAGTGCCAGTGAGGTCTTTGCCCTGAGTTTTGGGGGAGCGCCGATCCCACTCATTTTGATTGCGATCATGACCTTCGTGCTCATCACCTCGAGCGGCACCATGGCGCTGGCGGTGAACTACGGGTACCGGAAGAACAAGTGGGTGACGTTCTGGTTGCTGATCGCGACTGCCTTGCTAGGTGCCACCTTTGTAGGCATGCAAGTGTTCGAGTGGAGCAAGCTGATCTTTGAGGAGGGAGTAAGGCCTTGGGGTAACCCCATGGGTGCCGCGCAGTTTGGCTCGGTGTTCTTTATGGTCACTGGCTTCCACGGTTTCCACGTCTCTATCGGCGTGATCTTCCTGTTTATTTTCAGTTACAAGGTGGCTCGGGGGCATCTGGATGATCAGACCCAGGGCTGGTTCACCAAACGCGGGGGCAACTACGAGGAGATAGAAATCCTTGGTCTTTATTGGCACTTCGTGGACTTGGTTTGGGTCTTTATTTTCGCATTTTTCTATCTGTGGTGAGGAGGTAAGTCATGGATCACACAGCTGACGGTCACACACAGGTTGTTCGGGAGGAGGAGGCAATCCAGCATCCTCTGGGTGTGTACTTCAAAATCTGGATCCTGCTTTTTGTGTTGAGCGCGTTGTCTTACGCCGTGGATTTTTATCAGGTGCAGGGCTATATGCGTTGGTTCCTGATTTTATTGTTCATGGTGCTCAAGGCCGGTCTTATTATCGCTGTATTTATGCACATGGTTTGGGAGCGTCTGGCGATGGTGTATTTCATCCTGCTACCGCCGATTCTTTTGCTGACGCTGGTCGCGATCGGTTCATTGGAGGCCGATTGGACGTTTTTTCAGCGTGGCGTTTATTTTTTGAAGGAACTGATCCTCGAGGCGCCGGCATCGCCGCATCATTGAAACAGTTTGGTAAAGAAGTAGAAGAGGAAAATAGAAATGGGTGGCCAAAAAACTGAGGGCACGAATTACACAACGCATGTGGTGGTGTTTCTACTGTTAACCGCATTTATGTATGCGTTTGCCTATCTGTTAGTTGATCACAGCAAGGACGTACCTGCGCGGGTAGATACGGTCCATGCAGACAAACAGGAGTAGACGTTCAGGGACGTCGAGCGATGGTCGGCGCGACGCTGGTGTGGAAAAGCGTAGAGAACTGCTCTGCGACGTCAGCAGCCTCAAACGGTGGATTGATAACACCGGCATACTGACCTAACGGGTCAACCAGATAAATCGCGCTGGAGTGAGTGACCGAGTAGACGTTTTCCGCGGTTTCGGGTTCTGCTCTGAAAGGCGCCCCCAGTTGACGAGTGAGGTTAGTCAGCTGTCCCAGTGACCCGGTGGCACCAAGAAACGATGGGTCGAAGTACTGAACATAACGCGCGATCTGAGCCGCCTTGTCGCGGGCTGGATCGACTGAAATAAAGACAAATTGAACATCGGTATCACTGATGCCGCGAGCAACAATCTCTCGTTTAACGTGAGAAAGATCGTAGAGCGTAGTGGGACAGATATCAGGGCAATACATGAAGCCGAAGAAAATAAAGGACCAGTGCGATTCGAGTGACTTGAGATCAAACACGCCTTTTTCATCGTCGACCAAAATGAATTCGGCGAGGGGTCGTCTCTCGGGCAGGGTGATCAATGCAGGTGGCAGAACGTCGCTTGAGGCTTTTTGGGATTGCCAAAGTGTCCAGTACCCGGACGCCGCCAAGACGACACCCACCACCGCCGCAACGGCCAGCACCGGCATCATGACTTTATCTCGACTTATTGCTCGCACGTCCAAGCTCGCCCCCGCGTTGCTGCGTGGACAGTCTGACAACAGCACCACGCCTTCGTCAACAGGCCCAGAGCGGGCTTCCGCTGAAACCACGATAGTGGAGATTTCTGGCAGCAATTTGACCGCGCCTCAACCCATCCATTCACTTCAACCGAGTTGTACTCCCTGATGGAATCAAGTCTGATCGAACGCGCCACTTGGCGAGATTATTATGAGCTCTGTAAGCCTAATGTGGTGTGGTTGATGGTGGTCACTGCGATCGTCGGGATGTGCATGGCCACTCCCGGAGTGGTGCCTATCGATATCGTCATCTTTGCAAGCGTTGGTATTGCTTTGTGCGCCGGATCGGCAGCAGCGATTAATCACCTTGCAGACCAGCATATCGACGGAGTCATGGCGCGAACCTCCGGTCGGCCTCTGGTGAAAGGGAAGATTGATTCACAGGGAGCCGCCATTTTTGCGTTCGTTCTCGGCTCGCTGGGGATGTTCATTTTGTTGACCCGCGTCAATGCGCTCACTGCGTGGCTCACGCTCGCCTCACTGGTTGGCTACGCTTTTGTTTACACGTTTTATCTAAAGCGAGCGACCTCCCAGAACATCGTGATTGGTGGTTTGGCTGGCGCTATGCCTCCGCTGCTGGGTTGGACAGCAGTGACCAACGAGGTGACCGGGCATGGATTGCTCTTGGTGCTTATTATTTTTGTGTGGACGCCTCCCCATTTCTGGGCGCTTGCCTTTGCGCGTAAGGAGGAATACGCCAAGGTTGATATTCCGATGCTGCCGGTAACCCATGGCCGACGCTATACTGCAGTGCAAAGCCTGCTATACACGCTGGCGCTTTTCGTGGTGGCGTTGTTACCAGTGGCGACAGGACTTAGTAGTTGGATCTATCTTATTGGCGCGCTGGTGCTTGGAGGGCTATTTATCCGCCACGCGCTCACGGTGTTACGTACGATGGATAACAAAGACGCCATGAAGATGTTTTGGTTCTCCATTGTTTATTTACTGCTGATCTTTCCGCTGATGCTGATTGATCACTATATCTTGCCCAATCCCCTTATCAGTTGAGGCTGGTTGGTCAGGGTTCTTAGCCCTTTTATCGACGGAGAGATTCGATGACACTGTCCAAAGCCATAACCCTGTTGATTGCGGCCTTACTGCCTTCACTAGCGATAGGGGGGCACCATGAAAAAGCGGAGGCAGTCGCGCTAGCAGCGCAACCTGGCCAGATGATGATTGTGTACCACTGGCCATGCGCAAACGCCGAGCGTGGGCTGTCGCTTCTTAAAGATATGATTACCTATGAACGCACTGCATCGCCGTTCCCCTATTCAGCTGCACCCGCTATTCACGCGGATGGTGCTGTGGTCTCGGTGGATGTCCACCCATCCGCCGAGTCCATGGAGCAGGCCGGAGCTTGGCAGGAGTCAGATGAGGAATGGCAGCGATATTTGAATGATATGGCTGACGCCTGCGGTTCTTTAGAGGACCTTACGGCGAGTGTATTGACCATGCAGTGACGAGTCATTGCCCGTTCAGTGATTGAGAGAATCACATATCCTCTGAGATTTCGTCTCGCTCTTCACGGGTTTGCTTTCGTTGTTCCCAAATAGCGTAGGCAGCACCCGCCACTATAAGAATCCCCAACATCAGCACCTGTGTTGGGCTAAAGCCATACAGGCCGCACTCCATGAGACGTTCGAAAAAGGAGTAGGTGCTAACGCCGCATTCCATAGATTGGGTCCTTGATTGGATTTTTCACGTCATGCTGTGTGTGGTCACCACCGTGAAAAGATAGCATCATTCAGGTGCCATGGGCTCGCCATTCTGCCAGTTGTCTTCGCAGGGACTTGCATCTCGATGATTGCAAAGAGAACCTGTTTTCCCAAGATCGGGGTAATAATGTACGAGTGTGTTCTTTCCGAACGAATCATCCCGCGGGTCCTGCCGAGTTATGTAAGCGATAGGGCTATACTGACTAAAAGAACCTAAGTTTCTGGAGTTGGTGACTTTGACTCAACCCGTGGCATCACCTGAGGGCCTTTTCCCAATTGCTCGCCTATCCCGTGAGTCGCGCCTCGCTTTTCAGGCGTTAGAGGACCTCGACCGAGCTTGGGACCTGGGCGTCTTTTATCTAAAGACCCCAGAGGGCCTCGATGTGGAGGGTGCCCGGGTATTTGGTCACGGACTGCTGACACCGGAAAGTCCCTATCGCAAAATACCAAACTACGGTGAGCTTGAGGGTTTCATTGCCCTTGAGAACAACCAGCAAACCAAGCTCGCACTCCGTCGCCATCGTTGGGATCAATACTACCCCTCGGACATCGCCCATTTCGGTCGGCAGCTTGATGCCATTGGTATTGCCATTATTGGCGAGGTTTTACGTCGATCAGGCATTCCCGAGGCGCTTTGGGGTCGTGCCTCTGGTGGCTACGCTACGGGGGAGGGCACGGCTTTTCTGAACTTTGTTCATTACGATACCCGTGCTCCGGACTGGGGGCTGCGTTCCCATACCGACTACGGTTTCGTGACCGTGCTCGATGCCAGTGCTCCAGGTCTGCAGGTCGAGATAGACGGGGTATTTCATGATGTGCCGGTTTTACCGGATCATCTGGTCATCAACTTCGGCGAGGCCCTGCATTTTGTGACCGCTCATGGTGAGCACACCGTTCGCGCTGTTGTGCATCGTGTAGTGAGCCAGCGAGGAGAGGATCCGGTTCGACATGGCATTGTCTATTTCGCTAATCCTGATTTGGATGGCACGCTTTGGCAGTTCGATACCCGAGGGAAAGCTGCGGGACGCTGTTTAGTAAAAGACCTCTTCGCCCTACTGGAAAATAATCTTACTGAGTAAGAGAAGGAGGCCGTTCAATGGGACGATAAGGCTTCTCTCTTGCTCATGATTTATTCATTAGCTACGAGCTTCAGGCATGAGCGCCTTTTTCATTAAAGGAGGTATCCAGATGGACCGGAAGATATTTTTAGCGGAACCATTTTGTTGACCACATGGTGCTTGCGAGGCTACGTGTTCATGCCGTCTCAATCAGTTGGTGTAGATCTTTTTTACAAGCAGGATGAACTTAATTAGTAGTGACGACGAGAACTGGCGCCATGGTGTATTTGTTTATATCTTAGAGGCCGTAACTGCCCACGCCTAAACGTCAATGAGCGCCGGGAAAGTTACTTCATCCGGGGGGGCGGGAAAAATCTGCGCATGATCCGAAACAGATTTCTTAGTGTGCAGGCCTTGTTATGTTAGTGATCCTATGAAGATTTTGATTATCCGAATGATGGGGCTTGGTGATGTTGCATCTATCTTGGTGCCTGCCGCGACCCTGTATAGAAAGAAATATCCGAATGCTCATATTTGTGTTCTCACTTATGAGGCTGGCGGAGAAATCATGGAGCTTCATCCCGGTGTAGATCAAGTTATGTCTATCACAAAGGGGCAGTGGCCAGAAGATCTGCTACCAGCTACCCGTGAATTCATGCGCATAGGACAACTGATTTCTGCGGAACAATTTGATTTGATTGCCAACTTGGATACCTGGTTTATGCCTTGTTTTCTGGCCAGGGCATTGAGGGATGTGGGGTTTACGGTCGAAGGAAACTATATCAATAGACCGGTTGAGGATGTTCTCAGGAAAGCGGCTGATGGGGTTCTATCCCAAAGTTTTTTTGAAAAACCAGCACAGTACATGGAAAGTTCCTTTCGGAATATGTATCAGTGGACCGTGCCCTGGTGGCAAAAATTTCCGGGCATGGGTTATCCAGCATTTTATTTGCAGAAATGTTGCGGTTTTGATGGTTCCATAGATATAAGCTTACCTTGTACCCCAGACCCTGAGCTCGTTGCTGAGGCTGAGGGCAGACCTATTATTGCGCTTTCCATGAGAGGACGAGCGCTCTATAAAAACTACGGCTACGCTGAAAGCCTTGTAAATCAACTTACAATCCACGGCGTCCATTGTTGGAGCCAGTTTGATGGGTCTGTCCCCATCAGGGCAACGCTTAATAAACTTTGCGCCAGCTCACTTCTCATTACGGTGCCAACATCTTCTCAGTGGCTAGCCAGATTGGCAGGGTGCCCCTCTTTGGTTCTGCCAGGACCTATGTCTCCCTCATTGCTTGATGCTGAGTTTTATCCGCCGGAGCAGACCGACTGCCAGTACTGTTATCAGGAATCTGAATGCCCGGAGCGTCGCAATTATGAATGCATGGAAATTTCTCCTGCGGCTATTGCCAAACAGGCTCTGGGTATCTTGAAGTCAACCCTATGAAGACCGCATTGTTCATCCAGCTTGAGCGACTAGGGGATCTTGTTCAAACCACGCCACTTCTCAGAGAATTTCGACGAGCCAATCCACACCATGAAATACACCTCTTGTTGCTTGAAGAGAATAGGGAGGTTCTTCAGGGTTTTGAGGCTGTAGACCAATATCATTATGTAGCGCAGAGAGTAGTTGCCAAATTAAACCACGCGATCAATAAACGGCGTGATGAAGAGCAACCTGATGCAAGATCATTTCTTGTCGAGCTCGGTTTGCCCTCATTGGATTGTTTGATAAACCTTACTCATGGCGCGTTTGGCTGTTGGCTTGCGGGTCAGTTATCGGCTCACTACCTTGAAGGAGGAGTACTTACTGCTGAGGGGAATTGGTTTTGGCAGGGAGCATGGCATGCTTACCTACTGGCTATGCCGGACTTTAGGCAGCACAATTTATTCAACATTGTGGACCTTTATCGTGGGTCAGGCCCGGCGGGACCGGTAGCATCCTCAAGTCGGCCATACGTTTATAGATCAAAAAAACTACCCTTTGAAGTTCCTCAGGGAAAACTTGTAGCGTTGAACCCCGGTGCAAGCAAACCGAGTCGACGCTGGCCATCGCAAGCTTATGCGGAGCTTGCAAAAAGGTTATGGGAGCTGGACTTCAGCCCAATCCTGGTGGGTGCGCCATCTGACATGGAAATCTGTAATGAGGTGGCAACTCATCTCGACATTCCGATTAAAAACTTTTGCGGGCAGACTTCAATTCCAGACATGACAGCGCTCCTTGATAGGTGCGAGCTCCTCGTGAGCAATGATACCGGCGCCATTCATCTCGGGAGTGCGGTGAACACTCCCTGCGTTGGCCTATACGGCGCTACTGCCTGGTTTTCAGAAACAGCTCCATGGGGTGAGGGCCACATTGTTGTACAAGCACCTATGGACGCATCTATGGAGTCAATCACGTTAGAGACAGTCTTTACCCAGGTATGCCGCGTACTCGGAATTCCTGCTCTGGCGAGTGCAGGGGCTGAAGATGTATGGCGAACTAGGCTCTGTTCACAAGATCCTCTGGGAGGCTTGAGTTACGAATTACTCCAAGGACGCGGTGCTGAACACCTGCACTTTACCCTTCACTACCGTGAGGCTTTCAGTCAAGTATTGATGAGCAATAAAGTGATGGAGATCCAGCAGCCTTCCTGTCGGGTTGAGGCGGACTGTCTAGCCGCCTCAAAAGCGTTGAGGGAGATGGCCATTATCGCTGCACAAGCCCTAAACCTATTACGTCCCGAGCAAGCTCATGCACCCGAGGAAGTTGAAGTGCTGTGTACCGGATTTGAAGAGGCTTTGGAGACTGTTACGGAATCGGCCGAGCGGTTGCCTCATCTGGCGCCGCCTCTTTATTGGCTGAAGTGGGTGTTGCGTACAGCCCCCTCGTTTAGCTTAGATGCTCAGCTCGCTTTGCGTGTCAAGGAATGCCGGCGTGCGGCTGACATACTGGAGTGTGCGGCGCATCTGCATCAGACGGCGATGAAAGAGCGTGAAAACTAGCTGAGATCTCGAGTTGAGAGGCGCGGAAGAGGCATTGCTAATTTTTGAAGAATAAATTTATTTCACGGGGGCATCGTTCAAGAATGATGCTTGTTCAACCATCCACAGATTTTATTACGCTGGACAGAATGCGTTTGGAATTCTCGTTTGACTGTTGGAGAACGCCAGTTGCGGCTTGATTGAGGATCGATGCTGAGGCTAACTTACTACTTTCCTTCGCATAATTCGTGTCTGTAAGGACGCTATGACTTGATTCGAGATTTATACCTGTAAGGGTTAGAGAATCAACAGCATGTGTTATTCGATTAACCACCGCTCCGAATTCCGCTCGATGTCCAAGTAAGGTGTTGATTGTCTGATCCACAGCAGAGAGAGTATCAGTAGGAAGCGAGAAATCGTATGTCGTAATTGTTGTTGATGCGACGATATTGTCGACAAAAAGCTGAGCTCCAGCAGCTTGACCCCCGGTAGCATCATACGTGCCGCTAACAAAAACGAACTTGTAAGTCCCATCTTTCGTAATAGTAAAGCTTTCTGACTTCCAGTTAGTGGTCGTGCCCGTATCGTCAAGAATTTCCACAGTTTCGCCGGTATTTACATCCAATAGATAAGCGTATACGTCGTAACTGTCTTCACCACCCTGTGCTCGCCAATCAAATGAGACGGTGTCACCTATCTTCATATTTAGCTGGTCTTTGCTCACCAGCACAGGGCCCCTGACCGTGTCATATCCGGTATTAGTCGTAATTCCTGAGCTGGTCAGCCGAACGGATTGCGATCCCTCACTTTTCTGCGCGGTAGTGGTCGTGACTTCCATACTTCCTGGAGCGCTGGGGTTATTTTGATCTGTACCATTTGCCACATCGTTCGTTGGCGTGACGTGGCCAGCGATAGAATCCGTACCAAAAATGATTGCCTGCTCCATAATGTCCCAGCCAGTAATCGTCGAGGAGCCTGGCGTATCTGCCTCGAAGTCACCGTTCTCGAAAGACTTTATGGTCTCTATGGTTTCTACTAACTTGGGCAGTTCAACCGAAATCTGATTGTCAATGTTGGCTCCTACAGTGAATGGTACTGTCCTTGACTCCATGAAGAGCGGCTCTGAATTAAATTCACTTTGCTGCGCTAGCTCCGTCATGGACACTCGGAGTGCATCAATTTCGTTTTGCAAGATCGCAACCTCAGATGAGCCCTGAGTACCGTTGGCTTGCTGGAGATAAAGCTCGCGCATGCGGTGGTTAATGCTAATTAAATCTCCCAGCACTGAATCTGCAGTGCGAACTAGATTGATACCGTCTAGACCATTTTGTATGCCTTTTTGCAAACCAACAATTTGTGACTGCATGCGAGCAGCCATTGCCATACCCGCTGCATCATCCGCTGCGCGATTGATTTTTTCGCCAGTCGCCAGACGCTCAGCAGCCTGATTAACTGATCTTTCAGATTTCGCTATAGCACCCAGCGCGCGCATCGATGCATCTGCGAGGCTTCCTAAAGAGATCAAGGGTAATTTCCTCAATGCTTCCCACCTAGGTCGAAGATGCAAAAAATATACCAAGGTGGGCTTTCTTGGCTTAAACCCTCATTTTCAGACAAGCGTCGCTTACGGTTTTGTCAGATGGAGTCATGACCGGCAGGACGTTGCCGTCGGTAGACCTCCAAAGATCTCAGGGAGTTCTGGAGTTTGTGGGTCGGTAGGTTGAGGTTTGATCTAGTGGGTTAGCATTTCTGCCCTGAGAACCCGGGTGGCTGATTTTCAGGGGAGCACAATCACAAGCGCCCCCAGCACAACCATGATTGACGCGACTATCGAACCGGCAGGAGCGAGCCCAAGAGACAAAGAGCCGTCCCGCTCCGTCATTTGCGAAGGCGACCACACTAGGCCCAAGACAATGGCAACTAGTGCGTAAAACAAACTTAAAAAGCCAAATGCTATGGCCGGGCCCAGTAACATTGGATTATCGAGGTGAGTCAGGCCCTCCACCACCCCGATAGAAAATCCCAACCAACCTATGGCTAGTAATTTTGCTGACCATCCGGTTGCATAGTTTTGGCCCAACGCACGATTGATTAAAAAGACCAGAAGAGCAACCCCGCTTAAAAGGAACGCAGCTTGCGCGTGCCAATAGATTGCGATGTCCCCTTGGGAGGCACGATTCATCGCCCAAGAAATGGCGATCAAGAAGACTGCGGAACCTAAAACTTTTGCGGTTACAGGCAGAGAGAAGTCGAGTGGGAGGAACCGGGTGTCCGTGAGGAGTAATCGAACGGCGCTTGCATACACAACAGTTAATACGGCGATTGCCAAGGCCGGAGCGATCTGAGCAGGATCGGAGACCGCTGCGAGCATGCTGACTACGCCAACGAGAAACCCGATCAAGCCGAGCGGAAGTGACAGCTCCCAAAGTAGTCTCAGCTGATCGGCCCGAATTCTCATTAATATCCCAGCGATTATAAGGCTACCAAAAACATAAAGCGCTGAAACTGCGTCAACTATAGAATCGAACCCCACCATATCGCCCTCTCTTTCAATGAAATTAAAGCGCGGCTGCTAGAGACCGAACCACGCTTTTGGAACTCCATACCGCTCAAGCTACACAGCTATGTATCGGTCGGTGTTGGCGTCGTACTCCCAGCTCGTCTTGCCATTCTCTTTCGGCGGCGTTTTGGGTTTCGCTTGCGCTATTGCTATTTGATGGAACTGAGTGGCAAGTTCAGAGGACCGATCGGTTGAAAACCCCTCTACCATCGACTTCATTTCTTGCAGCGCGTTTATAAGGGCAGATGCCTTTATGTTGGCATGGTCGCTGCCAGGAATGATTTCAAGACGTTCCTCACCAACACTGAGCCAAAGTACAACTTCCTCAAGCAATAATTGATCAAGACTTGGTGGCGCACCATCGGCGCCGGGGAGCGCTTGATTAGTGACCGCCCAGTTGAGGCTGGGACTCGGGTCTGAAGCTGCATTTCCGAGTTTGTATCTTGCTTCAGCGTCAACTATCGACTGCTCTAAACTTTTGACTGTCAATTCGTGGGTAGTCTCAAAGATGCCAGCCTCACGAGATGTTGGATTCCCAGTACTATCAGACATCGCTTCCTCCCTTCAATGACTTGCCACCTTAACTCGGCCATTGTGCCGACGCTTGGTTCTTACTCTACACCGCCTCAGCCATAAAATCTCTATAAAAACTGCAATACGAACCTCACTGTTATGGTGATCGAATACCAATTTTGGTGTCGGCTAAGCTTGAGACAAAAAAGCCTTGGTTGAGCTTAAAGGTTCTAGAATTAAACCTTCCGGCCGCCTGAGTGCTCCCACAATACGACCCCCAAAAGTGCACGAATGGCTCGTATTCCGGGTGGCGTCAAGTTTTGGATAAGGGCACGTAATGGGACAAAACGCACCAGTTTGAGGCATTTGTTTGACATTAGATACTAAGACTGCCCAGCTATCGATCTGACGCTTAGAATTTCTGCACCGTAAGCGTAGACAAATCTTGAAAAATTTCTATTGGAGACGTAACGTCTAGGGGGTATTTGAAGGCTCTCCTGCCGGGAAACAAGCAAATGACTTTGGCTAATGAATCACCACCAAGGGAGATCCCCTTCACATCCGATATTTTAAACAGGCGTTTACTCAGCGGAGTCCGTTATTACGGCGTCCGCCGCACTCAGAGACAATACATTGATACTGAGATTGTGGTTGAAAAATAAATCAGATTCGGGGGAAAAGATGGAATTAACAAAGCCAAATAAAATCAATGTGTTGCCAGCGATATTTTTCATAGGCTTGCTAGGCGCTACCTCTGCTATCGGAGCGTCAGTAAAGGGCACTACTGCCTCCGGAAATGAGGTAGATATCGAGATCATCAAGTCCCCTGCTCTTGAATACCCTCGACGCGCACAGCGTTTGGGAGTCGAGGGTTATGTGTTGATAGGATTTGACCTGTCACCCAGTGGTGAAATTTTGGATCTTAGAGTGGTAGAGAGTAAGCCGCGTCTGATGTTTGACAAAGCAGCAATGAAGTTCGTCGGAAATATGAAATTTGCTGTCCCGGAAGAAGATGGAGCCAGCGTATCAACGCAAGACATAAAGGTCAGAGTTACCTTCGCGCTCCAGTAGCAGGCGGACACAAAATATGACGATCAAAAGCAAAATACTTTCGGTGATATTGGCGGGCATCGCGTGCCTTTTTTTGGCAAATATATACTCATCATCACAAATGAATACAGCGCATAAGCGTTATAGCTCTGACGAGAGTTTGACTGCGCATTCCTCTGCTTGGTTTAGCAACTTAGATACGCAATTCGTCAGCAATTTGCTGGCGTATGACCCTATGGATGGCTCTGAGAAAAACGCCAGCTACTGGGATCCATCTTTAAACGGATTTGACGGTTCTACTGGCCCTAATCCACTTTTCGCCGCAATCACAAACAAAAACATTGAGGTTGCTGAGGAGCTCTTTGGCCGCGTTTTTTCAGATGCAATCATGGAAGAACTACTCACGTTTGCGATTGCCTATGATCGAAGGGGACTGCAATTGTATTGCGAGTCCAGCCTGTATCTTGTGGGCGTGGATCCGTGTGAAGAGTCTGCTCAGCCGGATTATTTCCTTAAGTTTGGCTCGTTTGTGGATAGTCTTGAAGATGGGTCTGTCCGGCGTGTCACACAAATTAACGATCTCAGTGGTGGCAAACCTGTTTCCATTAACGACACGCTTGCCTTTGCGCTAATCGATGAAAACGACGCCATCATCGGGCTGGTCGTAGTCGGACGAAATGTAATAGATGGCTTGGAACAGTTTTCTGAAAATTTTGAGATATCAACAGCCATTTTGATGGGTGAGAGAGCGCTAACGGTCCATGATTACTACGATGAAGAGCGCCCGCCCGAGCTCAATACATTGATTAAGGCTGGCACAGATTATGCAGCGAAAACCGGCACATTTTCCTATAGCTTTATTGCAGAGGAGCAGGGAGCCCGGATTTCTTCTATTCCCTTTAGTAAAGACATCCGAGGCAGCGATCTGCGAATTTTGATTTTTGACGATCAGGCAGATCTTTTGGCGACTTTAAAGCAAGAGGAAACTAAAGCATTTCTTGCTTTTGCGCTGGTTTCTTTAGTGATTGTAGGGCTCGTTTTCCTAATGACCACTTCTTCTTTCAGACGGATTATTGATGCAATTCATCTACTTGAGAGGATGGGCCAAGGCGATCTTTCAGCTGCTTCCGCAACCTCAGGACTTTTTTCTTCTAATAATGACGAAGTAAGTAGGCTTCAAAGGACTATTGAAGATTATCGAAGTCACAGGCTTGAGGCCGAGTCCCATAGGGTCGAGCGGGCCAAAAGGAGAGATGAGCGAGACAGGATAATGTTCGAAAAAATGGCCCTCTTAGCTGACCAGTTAGAGGGGCAAGCTCGTGAAATGCTGAAAGAAGAAATCGAATCGATGCAGGAGCTCGTGTCCTCTGGTAGCGACGAGGATAAGGAACGCGCGTCAATAGAGGTAATGTCCAAGGCTTTCTCTAGGATGTCTGATGAAGTCACGACACTTATTGATGCCAGAACTCATGAGCTTGTCGCCGCCAAAGACGAGATTAATAGTTCCATCCGATATGCAGCCAAGCTCCAAAACGCGTTACTCCCAAAGACGATGCCTGGAGATTTCAACATAAACGTCGAGTGGCGTCCGAGGGATTTAGTGGGTGGTGACATCTACTTTATTAAAGATTATCCGGATCGAGTCTACATAGCCGTGGTGGATTGCACCGGGCACGGGGTTCCAGGGGCGTTTTTATCAATCATCGCGAGAAGTCACCTAGATAAGGCTATTGATGTTGACCGTTATCAAAGTGCTGGCGCTTATCTTTCACAAGTCAATGAGTTACTGAAAGAGACCTTGGCCCGCTCAGATAAAAAGAACACTAGTGAGGAGGGATTTGATGGTGGTGTGTGTATTTACTACCGGAAGGAGCGCAAGCTTGAATTTGCTGGTGCGAAGTCGTCATTGTTCAATGTGGACGGCGTAGATGCCACTGAAATCAGTGGAAATCGTAAATCCGTCGGGTCCACGCGGATGTCTTCTGACTTTAACTTTACCACTCATGAAATAGCATCTCCCCGCGGTGCTTTTGTGATGCTGACCGACGGTATCACCGACGTTATGAGCCCTGCAGAAAAACCTATTGCTTTTGGGCGGAGGCGAGTTTTGAAGATTCTTAGGGAATCATCAGACAAGACGCCAGCAAGCATTGTCGACAATATTATGAGTAGCGTTAACATTTACCGAGGTGGGGCACCCTTCCGCGACGACCTCACACTCTTAGCATTTTCACTAATACACGATGAACCCGAACCGAGCGTTGTCAAAGCTGTTGGAGAAACAACATGATTTTCGAAGCTAGTCAGCGGACGCCTCTCGTAGAGTTAACCTCTACATCCTGCTTGATACGAGGAGAGTGCTATCCAGAAAATATCTCAGAGTGGTCAGATCCTGTTTTACAGGAGTTGGAAAATTGTTTAAGCGGCGATGAACAGGAATTCAAGGTGGAGATTGAACTCTATTACTTCAATAGCTCATCTGCGAAATTTTTGTTCGACTTTTTTGAGTTTCTGGAGGAGAGCGCGTCTGGGGGGAAGGCCATATCTGTTGATTGGCGTTACCGTGCCGAGGATGACACAATGCAAGAGGCAGGAGAAGATTTTGAGGAAGACATGACTGCCTGCTCTTATAAGCTAGTGGTAGTCGAGTCGGAAGAAGAAGACTGAAGTAGCGGCATTGTGTGCAAACCTAGATTCGGAAATTTGAACTATGCTGACAAATATAGAAACTAAAGATACTGTCGCCCTGCACACCTTTATGCAGGGTAGACGTACACTTTTCTGCTATTCAGGCCCACTAACCGAAGATCTTTTAACAACTATTTCAAATCCGGTTAGACATCAGTTGTCAGACAAGGAGACCGAAGAGGCCGTTGCGAAGAGAGTCTTTGGTGTATTTATTGAGCAGGCTCAGAATATCATTAGGTACTCTTATCAAAAAACTCAAGTGACTGGAGATAGCATTGGCACGGTAGCAATAAGCATAGCTGAAGACGGGTTCCTTATTGAGGCTGTAAATATCGTAGATCCAGAAAAAAAAGATGGCTTGGAAGCCAGCCTGATAGAACTTACTGTGAAGGACCAGAAAGAGTTGCGAAGCCTGTATAAGCAAAGGCTGCGAGATGGTCCACCTGAAGATTCATCTGGTGCTGGCTTGGGCTTCATAGAAATGGCGAGGCGAGTAAAGAAGTTCGAGTTCGACTTTATCGAGTCGGAAAATGGAGCACTTTTTGTTTACAGAGCTTGGGTCAGTTGAGGCAAAATTTTATCGTCATGGCTTAGAAAAGCTGTCCAGTTCCCGCAAGGCTTGCTGTAAACTTTTTTTCGTCATTTCAAGCTCTGTTTCTGATAGACGATCCAACACAAGAGACAGGTTTCTTTTTCCAAGATTCACGGATATCGATGCGGAATCGATGGTGCCTACAACCTTGCGTGCCTTGAACTCGCCAATCCCTTTAAGGTGAATGGGTTCCAACTCGATCGCGTCTATAGATTCTCTAACTAAGTTATAAGTGTCTTCAGATATGAAAATTGATCCGTGATCGGCGGCTGTTTCCAATCTTGATGCACGATTCACAGCGGATCCGATGGCTGTATAATCCAGCCGTGATTCACTACCAAAATTGCCAACTGTCGCAAAACCAGTATCTATGCCGATACGCATTTGCAGAGGCTCTTTCATTCCGTAGTCAACCCATTTGTCAGACAAGTCATCGAGCTCTTTGAGCATATCTAGAGCCATTTTCACACAACTTGTAGCGTCTTCTTTCAGCCCTTTGGTCTCTGGATCTCCAAAAAAGAGCATGATTCCATCTCCAATGTATTTATCGATGGTAGCCCCATAGTCCAGCGCTATTGTTGTCATTGTTTCTAGATACAGGTTAAGGAGACTTGTTACGTCTTCCGACTCCATGCTCTCGACAAAATTTGTAAAACCGCATAAATCTGAAAAGAAGACTGTAAGCTTCTTTCGTCTCGTAACGCGGGTGCCTGCCCGGGAACCTGAGAAGATAGAACTGTAAAGCTGCGGAGAGAGAAATTTTGAAAGTTGCGTTGACATGCCTTCGAGCTGCTTGTTTGTTTCCTGCGCCTCTTCCTTCAATTGATTCAGTCTCTGCTCGTTCTTATCGCTGAGTTTAATAATTCTCTTTGTCGTTCTAAGAAGCTTGCCGTAGTGATTTAGAAGCTCGGTGTATGTTTCCGGCGATGTCTGCCCATCTTCGACGAGCTGCTTGGCCGCGGCTAAGATTTTGGTTTCTTGGCCAAAAATATCCGTTTCCATTGGGTTCCCTTTTTGGTTGTCTCGGTGAGGGTATTGGCTCAGTGCCGCAATTTCTTTCTCGTTAACTCATCACTGAGGCGGATTTGCTAGTCGTCCTAACGATTTGCCATCTCCCAGCACGCGCCCAACAAAGCCCTTTACAACACCGAACAGGCCCTTGTTGAGTTTTGAAATGAGCGTATAAGCTGAATCGCCATCTACGGCCCATGCATTAACAGAGGACAGCACGTCGACCGCATCATCAAAAGGCACTCCCGCCAACACCTCTGCCAATCCCACCACAGCACCCTCGCCCATAACGCAATTAGCTGATCCACGTCGCACTGCCAGCTTGCCAGAGCTGATGATCAGAGCCCTGCCAGCGAGAAGCTGATTTTGTATAGCACTTCCGTCGGAGCAGTAAATCGAATTTAAGGTTGTTCCTTTCGTAAAGGTGTCCCAAGCGTGCTCTGCGGGGCTTCCTGGATCAATCACAAAATGGCCGTCACCTTCTCCGCTATTTAAGAGTGAGGCGATGTAATTTCTTTGGAGTAACTGTAGGGTAAGTGCAGAAAACACTGTTTTAAGAAGTGGTGGTGCTGTACTGAGTTGACGACCCAGCCAGTCAGCTGGAATCTCCAAGCATACTGCTTGCGTTCTAGCAGTTGCTGTCGCCATTCGGTACTTGGTACCGACCACAGCTTGCTCTCCAAAGCTAGCGCCCTTTTCCAGAGTCGCTAGAGTGTGCGCACCTTTGTTGATGGCGATATCGATCTCGCCTGCCTGTACGATATACATCGCATCGGCTCGGTCGCCCTCTGAAAATAAAATAGTACCAGCAGCGATCGTAACTTCATTTAATTTCGGGTTTGCTTGGGACGGTTTTCTCTCAATGCCACTCATGTTTTACCTATGCTTTAAACTGAGGTCCTTTCTGGGGCCTTCAAAATTACGAATTTTCTTCACCTAGCTTGGCCTCTAAAGCCAAAAGATTCTCTGCCTTCTTGCTCGCAAATAGTTTCTTTCCTGCAGGACTTTGCCAGTCATGGCGTGCCATAAGAGCTTTTGTCATGGGCATCATGTCTTCCATTTCTACATTGAGCTCCTTGGCTAAAAGTTCTGTTTGGAGCCAGAAATCCTCTCTGCCGAGATTAGCAAGGTCGGCGTCTAGCAACCATGGCGAAAGCCTTGAATTTGAGATTTGGGCAGGCCCTTCCAAAACCAATTGCGTATCTAGAATCATCTGCTGAACCAATTCTTGCTCAGCCTTGCTGAACCGCCCTGATTCAGCCATAGCTTTAGCCGCCATGCTCGCGCCAATTGGCTCATTCTTAGGACGCTGCTGTATGAATCCCGCATCATGGAAAGCGGCAGCCACTGCAAGCAACAACATATCTCGCTGATTTAGACCATCCTCCCTCGCCAATTCGATAGATTGTCGAAGCACGTCTTTAGTGTGTTCGGGGGAATGATAAAAGAGGGTGTCATCCAGCGCTGAGTCGAGCCACTCTATGGTTTCTGTGACAAGCGGTTCCTCAGTGAACTCTGTACTTAGATCTTGCATGAAGCACCTCATCAAGACAGTAGCCGGAGGGAGCGAACGTCATGAACAATAACAAAACTTGATTGTGACCGCATTAGCGATAACGCTGTATCTTTATGTACCCTGGCTGACAGATATAGAGGGCCATTGGAGTATCAATCTTCTGGCAGTAGAAGTGCATCCTTGGCCACATCATTCCGCTATTGCGTTAGCTTCCGACAGTCGCCACTTTCCGTCAAAGTCTTTTAGCTCAAAATCTCCAAGCTCGCTAAATTCGAGACCAGACCCAAAAGCTAAACTCTTCAACACGTCTGAAACAACGACCTGATCGGCCGACGCAACTCCCTGAATGCGGGACGCTAAATTTACATTGATTCCGCTAATATCGGACTGGTCCTTTTCAATCTCGCCTACATGGAGACCTGTGCGAAGCCTAATGTCTAGGTCCTTGGCTTGCTCCTTTATGGCAATCGCGCAACGAATAGCTCGAGCGGGACCAGAAAATACTGCTAGAACACCATCACCAAGACCTTTTATAAAAATACCATCAGCATTACTAATCTCTTTTTTGCACATGGCCTCAAAGCTTCGAATCTTCATTCGCCATACCTCGTCGCCCAGATCGGCTTGAAGGCGGGTAGAGCTGACTATGTCGTTAAACATTACGGTGGCAAGGACCCGCCCTTCATGGCCAGACTCGTTAGAAGCAGAGTGTCCCATAGCTGCAAAAGAAATAATCTCATCAGCAATTCGAGGATCTCTTGACATAAAGTAAGTGTGACCTGCGTCAGACAACTCTATAAGCTCAGAGTCTGCAATGCCTTCATGGAGCGCGTGACCATATTGGAATGGGATCAGTCGGTCATCGTGGGAGTGCATCACCAGAGTGGGACACCTTACATCCCGGAGGAAAGCGCTAACGTCCATCTCTGCAAGCAGTGACATCATCTTTGCCATGTTGGATGCATTGGTAGATGCCAGCTCGAAGTGCTTGAATTTTTGGCGCAGCTCGTTGTTTATTAGCATCCGGGACGGAAGTACCTTGCGCACGAACTCCCCGTTCCCCCATGTTTTTTCGACATTTTTCACAGCCTTCCAGACCATGAACTTTTTTAGCAGTCCTGTAATAAAATTGGGAAGTCGCTTTAGTTTCTCAAGTCCAGGTGTGTGGGCAAAAGCGCCGAATAAAATAAGCTTTTCTGTTCTTTCCGGATACATGGCGGCGAACAGGGCGCTGAGAGAGCCACCTTCAGATACCCCCATCACTGTAGCTCTCTCGGAGCCAACGGCATCTAAAACCAACCTTATATCATCCATGCGCTCCTCAAGAGTTGGAGCGGAATCTGCGAGTTTTTGCGATAAACCGTTACCTCTTTTGTCAAAAACTATTATGCGGAAGTGGGGTGTAAGCTGCTGAATAAAATCGTTGTAACCCGGCAACTCATGCGCGTATTCAACATGGGAAATTATTCCTGGCACGATTATTAGATCTTTTGCTCCAGATCCATAAACCCGATACGCGATTTTGGTATCCTCACGCGCTGCAAATTGAGTTTTAACGTCTTGATTCATGCGGGTTTTGACAATGTTCCTGTACAGATAGAGTTGAGATCCTAGAGTTTTTCAGCGATTTATCTATTGAGTCAAGGATCGGCGCCGTGCTGGCTTGACTATACAGCTTCCAACACCTAACTGCCGCCGAAAGGTTTGTTCTGTTGAATATGGAAGTGTCTTTGCGGCTAGGTGCTCGCATGTACCCCACCAGTGCAACGGCACTTTTTGACGACTCAGGCGGAGGGGGGGGGTTAAACATCATCAAGGACCACAGTCCCGCAATTGGGGGTCACCGGCAGGGTATTTCCGTAGAATAGAACGCCGGAGCGAATGAGCTTTAAAAAATTGAAGGCTGTGGTGTCTAAAGTTTAAAAACTTAGGGTTATGCGAAAAGGTGCTGTAATAAACACAAAGAATATCCTGTATGACAAAAAACCATGCCCAATGGTCGTTGTGAGGGGGGAAGTTCCATATAATCCGAATCCGTTGAAAGAGGCACCCCATGGAACTCGATCCTTTCGTACTCTCGCGCATTCAGTTTGCTGCAAACATCACTTTTCATATCCTGTTTCCGACCATTACGATCGGTTTGGGCTGGTTTTTGCTGTTCTTTCGGGTTCGCTTCACCCAAACCCAGGATATGTACTGGGAGCACGCCTATAATTTTTGGGTCAAAGTCTACGCGCTGACCTTCGCATTGGGCGTGGTATCGGGCATTACCATGAGTTTCCAGTTCGGCACCAACTGGCCGGGCTTTATGGAACGGACGGGTAACATCGCGGGCCCTCTACTTGGTTACGAGGTGCTCACCGCGTTCTTTCTTGAGGCATCCTTCCTCGGGATCATGCTTTTCGGTAAGCAGCGCGTCTCCAATCGCACCCATTTAATTTCAACTTTTCTTGTGGCGTTCGGTACCTCGCTGTCGGCCTTCTGGATTCTCGCCCTGAACTCATGGATGCATACCCCCGCGGGCTATGAAATCAGCGAGGGTCAATTCTTCGCAGAGAGCTGGGCGGCGATTATTTTTAATCCCTCGTTCCCGTATCGCTTTACCCACATGATGCTGGCAAGTCTCTTGACCTCGGCCTTCCTGGTGGCTGGCGTGTGTGCTTACCGAATCCGAAAAGGCGTGGATGGCCCGGCGACCAAAATGGTGCTCAAGTCGGGTATCTACACTGCGGCTATTGTCATCCCGCTGCAGATAATAGCGGGCGACCTTCATGGTCTTAATACCCTCGAACATCAGCCCGCCAAAGTGGCGGCAATGGAAGCGGTCTGGGAGACCGAGCAAGGCGCTGGTTTTACCCTCATTGGCCTCCCCGATGAAGATGCGCGCGAAACTCACTTCGCAATCAAGATCCCGTATGCGGCGAGCTTGATTTTGACCCACGATCTTGAGGGGGAGGTCAAAGGCCTCAATGATTTTGAGGCCCACCCTCCGGTTGCGCCGGTGTTCTGGTCCTTCCGCGTGATGACCGGTGTCGGCACCCTGATGCTCTTGGTGTCGTGGTGGGGCGCGTGGCAGCTATTTCGTCGCGACAAGTTGAGCAGCTTGGCGCTGCGCTCGGTATCGCTCATGACCTTCTCCGGCTGGGTGGCCAGCGTTGCAGGATGGTATGTGACCGAGATCGGTCGTCAGCCATGGATTGTGCAGGGTCTGGTGTCCACGACAGAGGTGGTTGCACAGCATCCGTCCGCAACGCTCGCGGGCACGCTGTTTGGCTATGTGGGTCTGTATCTGGCGCTGATGATTGCCTACATGAAGGCGCTGCGGATTATGGCGGTGAAGCCGGCGAAGTCACTTGAAGAAGACTCGAACCCGCTGGGTACGCCGTTGGTGGGGACCGCTGCGTGAGTGAAGCGCTGCCGCTTTTCTTCGTATCAGCGATGGGCTTATCGCTGCTGCTGTATGTGATTCTCGATGGTTTTGATTTGGGGGTTGGCATGTTGCTGCCCTTCGGCACGGATGCTGAGAAGGACGTGATGATTGCCTCCATCGGTCCTTTCTGGGATGCCAACGAAACCTGGATCGTGATGGGCGTAGGTGTGCTGCTGATTGCGTTCCCGAAAGCCCATGGCATTATTCTCACTGCTCTTTATATCCCCGTCACCATTATGTTGGTCGGGCTTATTTTGCGTGGTGCTGCCTTTGACTTCCGGGTGAAATCTGCCGATCACCGACAGCCTATGTGGAATAAACTTTTCGCGCTTGGATCGCTCATGGCGTCCATGGCGCAGGGCTGGATGCTCGGTGCTTACATCACTGGACTCACCGGCGATCCGGTCAGCCTTGCCTTCTCTGTGCTGATTTCCCTTACATTGCCCGCCCTTTACATCATGCTCGGTGGCGCGTGGTTGCTGATCAAGACCGAAGACGAGCTCTTCGACAAAGCCGCCCATTGGTGCCGACTGGCGCTACCTCCTATGGCCTTTGCGCTGCTTTTGGTGTCTATCGCCACGCCTTTGGTGAGTCAGGATATCGCTGATCGCTGGTTCAAGCTGCCTGACGCTATCGGTCTGCTACCTATCCCCATGAGCTGCGGTTTGGCCATTTTGGGCATGGACTGGATGCTGCGCCGGCCGCGCGTGCTGCACGCCGGCTACGGCTGGTTTATCTTTGTGGCGCTTATGGTGATTTGCCTGATGGCCGCGATTGGCCTCGCCTACAGCATCTATCCCGACATCGTGATTGGGCGCATGACTCTGTGGGATGCAGCCGCGGCCACTGAGTCACTGCAATTCATTTTTTGGGGAGCAATCGTGACGCTGCCCGCCATTCTGGGCTACACCCTTTACGTGCACCGCGTCTTCTCGGGGAAGGCGACAGAGTTGTCTTACGACTGAACCGGTGATGTTGCGGTGGCGGCCGTGACTGGTCTATTCTGGCCCCACTACGGTGACTGATTCTAAGGGTTCAGTCTGACGATGACGCTTCGCGGCTATAAACAATATGCTCGATTGGTGCTTTGCGCGGCGATGCTGTTTGTCGTCGGCAATACTGCTCATGCGGTCGAGCATGATCCCCTTGGTGGATTTACCCAAAACCACGTTGAGTGTCACCATTGCTCTGTCGAGCAATCCGCGGCCACTTCAAGCGTTGTTGTTCACCCCGTCGAAAACCTTCACACCGCCGAGACAAACTCTCTTGTCGCTGCGGTCCCCGTTGCACCAACTTCTTCCTTCAGAGCTCGTGCCCCGCCTCTCAGCTGACTCTTAATAACCTTAAGTTCACTGAAACCTTATTTTTAGGAGGCGAGCATGCGGCATGCAGCAGCTCTAGCTCTCGTTACTGTAGCGGTGACACCGCTCACGGTACTTGGCAATGAAGAAACCTTATTAGAAGAGATCGTGGTAACGGCATCCTTTGTCGGCATCAACGAATCGTCCGCCACCCGTCCCATTCACGTATTGGATGGCAAACAAATCACGGAAGCTGGCGTGCAATCCCTTGGGGAGCATGTCGATGGACTGCTCGGAGTTTCTTCCGCGGATTTTGGTGGGGCGGTAGGGCAGCCTATCATCCGAGGGATGAGCGGTAACCGGGTCAAGGTGCTCAATAACGGTACGGTCATCCGCGATGTATCAGCCCTTGGACCCGATCATGCGGTGGATGTCAGTCTTAATGACGTTCAGCAGGTGGAAATTGTTCGCGGTCCCTCGGCTCTGTTGTACTCCAATGGCTCTGTTGGAGGAATCGTCAATGTCGTGGACAACACCATTCCAAAGACTGATCTGGATGGATTCAGTGGTTCTGTGGGCGCGGAAGCCCAGTCTGTTAACGATGGTGAAGTCGTTGATTTGTCATTGCGAGGAAAAGTGGGTGCCTTAAATCTCACCTATAGCTTTCAAGATACTGACATGGGGAATTACGAGATTCCCACCGGTGCTGTGCTTGATATGCACGACGATCATCACGATGAGGAGCATGAGGAAGAGCACGAGGGAGAGCATGAAGAGGGGCATGAGGAAGGTCATGGAGACATGGACAAGCTCGCCAACTCTGACGTGTCGACAACGTCCCATCGGTTTGGTGTTTCTACCACTGGCGACTGGGGATATGTTGGTCTCTCCTACAGCGACTTAAGCAGCACCTATGGAATCCCCTTTCACTCAGAGGCCGCCCATGAGGAACATGGAGACGATCATGAGGGTGAACATGAGGGCGAGCATGAAGAAGAGCACGAGGGTGAGCATGAGGATGATCATCATGAAGAACACGGCGAGGAGCGTATTTTTTCTGAGACTCAGTCAGAAATCATTGCGCTGACCGGCTCACTCAACACCGGGCTTCCTTTGCTGAACTCCATCGATTTTGCAGTGAAGAATACAGACTACGAGCTCATTGAACAGCACGCTGAAGGTGAAGAGGAAGAAGGCCATGAGGGCCACGATCATGCTGAGGGTCCCACCGTATTTAGCAATGAAGCTACTGAGGTATCCGTATCGTTAGACCTTAGCGCGGGTGAGCGAATTCGCCGGGTTGTACTCAACTACGCCGAGGAAGAAATTTCCATCGTTGGAGAAGAGGCGTTCATGGCGCCGGTTGACTCCACCGAGACAACCCTTGGCTTTTTCAGCTCTGACGATCTGGGTTTTGCCACGCTTGATTTTGGCCTTCGTTACGATCTTGTCGATCGCGATGGATTCGTAGCAGAGATGCACCACGAAGAGGGCCACGAAGGTGAGGACGAGCATGAGGGTGAGCACGAAGAGGAGCATGAGGGGGACCACGATGATCACCATGAAGACGAGGTCGTGTTTGATCCAGCATCCTTCAGTGATGAAGTGTTTAGTGCCGCAGCAACGTTGCGACGAGATCTCAACCAGCACGCCTCGCTGTCGCTTGGACTGGCCAGTGTGAGCAAGACCCCTTCGGCGGTCGAGCTGTTTATGAACGGGGAGCATTTGGCCAGCAGCCGATACGAGATAGGTGACGTCAATCTCGATACCGAGCGCTCAAACAACATTGATTTGGCCTTTAATTTCGATGTACACGGGTGGTTTGGTTCTGCCTCCGTTTACTACAACCGGGTCGATAATTATATCTACCTCCGTGATGAGCTTGATGAAGAGCATGAGGCTCACATGGATGACGACCATGAAGGTGAGCATCACGAAGAAGGGCACATTGATCATGGAGGTCTGATCTTATCGGAGTATCGTCAACAGGATGCGGAATTCACCGGGTATGAGATAGAGATCGGTAAGCGTTTTGAACTCCCCCGCGGTGAGCTCGAACTCACGCTGGGTCGTGATGAGGTGGATGCGGAATTTACCGCTGGCGGCGACGTGCCGCGCATCGTGCCCGCGAGAAACATGTTCACAGCGCGTTACATACTTGAGGATTTCTCCGCCAAGCTGCTGGTAAAGGATGTGGAACGACAAACCAACGTGGCTCCCGGTGAGTCGACCACTGACGGCTTCACATTAGTGAATGCGGATGCATCCTGGTCCTATGGTTTCAACGATTCAACGCGCTTGACGTTGACAGCATTTGCCAGGAATCTGACCGATGAGGTGGCCCGCAATCACGCGTCGTTTGTGAAGGATCAGGTGCCACTGCCTGGCCGTAATCTTGGATTACGAGTTCGTCTCGAGTTCTGAGCGGTGATGACAGGAGAGCCCCAGAGCTCTTAGTCTCTCTTGCGCCGGCCGCGCTTACGCGTGCCGGTGCCTGAGTTACCGTTTTCGGAGAGACTTTTCCACGGCTTACCCAGTGCTGCGAGCATGGCGTCGGGATTCAAATCTCCTCGCTCATTCGCTTTCAGTGCCGCCACCATGGCTGCCACGTGCTCAGGGGTAGTGCCACAGCAACCGCCAATGACGGTTGCCCCGGCATCTCTGGCGAAGACAGCGTATCGCGCCATGAGCTCAGGACCGCCTTCGAAGGTAACGGCGCCGTTTACATACTTAGGGATGCCACAATTGCCCTTGGCGACTATCGGGATATCGATACCGGTAGCCAGTATTTCCTGGGTTGAGTCCATCAGTTCGGCGGGTCCAACGCCACAGTTCGAGCCCGCCATGTCGAGACCGATAGACACGGCGAAGTGAGCAAAGTCAGCGGGTGTGATACCCATCATGGATCGCTTAGCCGTATCAAAGGTAAGAGTGGCACAGACTGGTAAGCCGGTTGTTCGCGCCGCTTCGGCTGCTGCAGCAACCTCTTCGAGCGAAGACATGGTCTCGATCCAAATAACGTCCGCGCCTCCTTCGGCTAGCGCCATCGCTTGCTCCGTGAAGATGGCAACAGTGTCTTGATGATTCAGTGCACCCATCGGCTCGAACAGTTCACCGGTGGGTCCCATTGAGCCGGCTACCACCGTGCGGCGTCCGGTTTCTTCAAAATGTTGTTGTGTGGCCTTGCGTGCCAGAGTCGCGGCAGCTCTATTGAGCTCAGTGACGCGATTTTCGGCTTGATGTAGCTTCAACCGCGGTGCGTTCGCCCCAAAACTATTGGTCAAAATGATATCTGCACCGGCAGTCAGAAAGGCATCATGGAGCCAGAGCACCTCCTCCGGCCTCTCTACGCACCAGAGATCCGGTGGATAACCGGCTTCAAGGCCTCGGCTAAAAAAGTTCGAGCCGGTCGCTCCATCAGCAACGCACCACCCCTGTTGGGCAATGATTGCGGCAATCGGGTTTGTCATCGTGATACTCCCTCGGCTATCAACTCTTGGCCCGGGGAGATGATAACGATAAAAGGTTTTTTCGTTAACTCAATGGATAGAAAAGCGATCGCTGCACAGCAAAGTGTTTAGAGGCGATATTGAATAGACAGTCGGACGTTTCTTGGTTCGAGAGGATGGTAGTGAACGTCCGTGATACCCGAGGCCGGTTCTCCCGGTAGTCGAGAGGCGTAGAAATAGCTGATATCGGCGTCACCACTGTCAAACACGTTTAGCATTTCTAACTTTATTTCAGTCCGTTCAAGCTTTAGCGAAACTGCGGCATTAGCAAGTAATGAAGAATCGCTGGTCACCGATCTGTCTTCTATCAATGGAGCGCCACCTAGGTAGCGCACTCTAAAACTAGTGGTAACGCTGTCACTCCAACGTGCACTGATGCCTGAAGAGAGCGTTGTTTCTATTGCGCCCGGTATTCCGTCTACACTGTCGAGCACCCCGGCAAAAGAGGCTTTAGTTCGGGTGTATGCGGCATCAAGCTGTAATGTCCGACTCGCCTGGAAGAAAAAGGCTGCCTCAAAGCCACGTCTTCGTGAGCCGTCGTTGGGTTCTGTTGAGCCACCATCTCCAACGAAGACCAACTCCGAATCCAGTTCAATTGAAAATGCTGTCAGGGCTAGCTTGAGGCGGTCTTCTAGTTCATATCGCACCCCCAGCTCCAATCCTGTGGAGGGGACGAGTAGTGGCACGCTATCGGCTGGGCTTCCGGTATTCGGGTCGATGGATACGACCGTGCCCCGAGCGTCATTCGAGTGCATTCCTCGGCCGACATTGACGTATAGCTCCACCATTTCTGATACGAGGTAGGCCAAGTTGAGCTTTGGACTGATTAAAAGATCTGATGCTCTGCCGCTGTTCTCTACGCTTGCTGCCCTCACGTCAGTCGAAAAGTAGTCTGCTCGCAGTCCGGCATTGGTCCGCAAACGGTCATTCACCTGCCAGTTCAGTTCAGCGAAACCTCCTACGGAGGTTTGCTTTACTTCATCGTCTCTGGTTGTAGCCCATCGATGCCTAGATGATGTGCTATACAACCCGAGCTGTCTTATATCGTCATGCCGGAACTCACCCCCGGCGCTGATCGATATTGCGCTGCTGATATCATGCGCACCCTCGAGACTTCCCCCCCAGATAGATCGCTGATCAACTTGCTCGAACTCATCACCAAGATCCTGATTTTCAAGCAGGTAGGTGAAGTTGCTAAATAATTCGAAGTCAGATGCTACCCCGTAAAGGCGGCCTTCAAACTGATCGCCAATTGCTGTCATATTGAGGCTGTAGCGACTGCTTGAGCCGCCGAGATCGGGATCGATGAAGCCGCGTGGGGTAATCACCCCCTGGCTCACAGCGCGCTTTGGTATCTGATCACTCGCTTGCCAACTCGAGCGGTAGTAGTCGAGATGGAATTGCGTGGTGAGATCACCCGTTGGGATAGACCATCCAACGTGCCCCTTCGTCTGCTTAAGTTCTTCATCGATGTCCCAAGGGCCGCTGTATCTTGTGGTATCGAAAGCCGCAACTGTATTCCTGTTACCAAGGGTCAAGAGTGCCCTGCGGAATCCATAGCTGCCGGTGCTGACTTTAATAGCGGGTGAATCCAGTGCGTGACGATAACTAAAGTCAACGCTACCGGCCGATGAAAAGTCTCCTTTTCTTATAGCGTATGGGCCTTTCTGATACTCAATTGTCTCGACAAGCTCGGGGATGATTGGGTTCAGATCCAGGTAGCCTTGCCCGTGCCCATGAGTCCTCATATTCAGTGGCATGCCATTAAGGTGAGCAGAGAAATCTGTCCCATGGTCCAGATTAAAGCCGCGAAGAAAGTATTGGTTGGCCTTGCCTGTCCCTGAATGTTGGGTGGCGACCATGCCAGGTACGGTTTCAACAAGCTCACCCACTCTGAGTAAGGGTGGTTGATCTATATCTTCGAAGCCAACAAACCCATGAGACGCGCTAGTAGAGAGACCAACTTGTCCGGTCCCCCGACCGTAAATCAGGACTTCTTCAATTGATTCGTCAGTCTCGGCGCTGGCGCCTGCGGCGAGGCTCGCAGCCGAGGATAGAAGGGTAATTAGGATAATGACGGCGCGCACGTTAGCGGGGGACCTGAAAGTGATAACTACTCTGCCGGGAATAATAACTCGAGGCGTCTTGTGACGAAAAGTTGGCATCTAGTCTGATACGCTTAGCGACATGAGAGCTTTGGTTTCTGCATCTGTCGACGGCTTCAAACGCTGCTTTGATTTCAAAGGCAAGTCTTCGCGATCTCATTTTTGGTATTTCATGCTGTTGTTTGTTGGGTTGTACATCATCGTCGCTGTGGTCGATCATTATCTCGTCAGCGCAACAGTGGACATCCGCGACCTCCCGCTGGGCCGTTACATACCCATGGGGATGGTTGACCCCGAGGTGGGTGTGCTGGTGCTCATGTACCGACCCGTGATGGCTATCCCCTCATTAGCGGTGACGGTTAGGCGACTGCACGACGTGGGTAAATCAGGGTGGTGGTGTGTTCTGTGGGTATTGCCTCTGCCGGTTCTGGGCTGGCTATACCTGATACCTCTGTTATGTAGGCGCTCGGTCATCTAGAGGCGCATAGTCGCGAACGGCGACGTCACCTCAGGGAGGCGGTTAGGACGTCTTCTTATACCGACTAGCGCTAAGCCCCTGAGTATCCAGCCTTTAATAGGGCGGGGAATCAAAACGTGAAAAAGCCACGGAAATTAATCTCTATGGGGCTTGTCTTTACTACTAATAATAATGATAATGATTCTCATTGACGTAGTAATTGGCGAACATAATGAATCAGGTTGTAGGGCGCGCACTCTCAGTGGTTTTAGCGACGCTCATAATTATTGCGGGAACACCGCTATACGCTGACACGACGGAACAGCTGCCCCTTGAAGAGACTATTGTTAGGGGCAATTACCTCCAATCCAGCGAAATCAATGCGCTGAAGACGCCAACGCCGATTCTCGATGTTCCCCAGAGCCTCAGCATTGTGAGCTCAGAAGAAATCCTGAGACGTGGTTTCACCAGCGTGTCCGACATCATCGAGTACTTACCCGGCGTGAGTATGTCTCAAGGCGAGGGTCACAGGGACGCTGTGGTGTTCCGGGGTGTTCGGTCCTCGGCTGACTTCTTTATTGATGGCGTGCGTGATGACGTGCAGTACTACCGTCCGCTCTACAATTTGGCACAGTTAGAGGTATTGCGTGGACCCAACGCCCTGCTGTTTGGCCGCGGAGGTACTGGCGGTATCCTCAACCGGGTCACCAAGAAGGCTGAGATAGGAAGCACCTTCTCTCAGGTCACCGCTTACGCGGATTCCTTTGGTGCGGGTGGATTGCAGGGCGATCTTAATGTGGGCCTGACCGACAACATGGCGTTCAGGCTCAACGCCATGGCTGAGGGCTTGGATAACCACCGAGATTATTTTGATGGTGAGCGGACAGGGGTCAACCCAACCTTACAAGTATCGCTGTCCAAGGCAACCAGGCTCGACCTGTCATATGAATATGTAGATCACGGGAGATTCATTGATCGCGGTATCCCAACTGGCGCCGATGGCCTTCCCGTTCAGCGGTTTGATCGCGTTGTTTTTGGCGATCCCGATGTCAATGTGACTGAACTTGAGGCGCACATTTTTTTAGCAAGTCTGCAGCATCGTTTCTCGGACACAGCGAAAGCTAAAGTGACCGCGTTCTACGGTGACTACGACAAGTTCTATCAGAATTTCTACGCCGCGTCCTACGTGGAGGCCAACTCTCCCGATGTTGTCACCCTAGATGGCTATGTCGATACAACCCAGCGTGAAAATTTAATTCTGTCTGCCAACCTAATTAAAGAGGCATCCTTCGCGATGATGAGTCATCGTTTCCTGCTGGGTGCCGAATACGTCGATACGTCGTCAGATCAGGATCGCTGGAACTCGCATTGGTCTGAGACGTCCAGTGATAGAGAGACCTTTATCGTGACAAGGCCAATGGATATCGTAGGCGGTGTCGGTATCAATGCCTTGGGCGCTCAGACGGTCAATGACTTCACCGTGGATCTCAATGACGATACGCGAGTCAACATTGAGGTTGCATCGGTCTATCTTCAAGACGAGATGGCGATCACGAACTATCTGGATGTTGTTTTGGGGGCGCGATTCGATCAATTTGAAATTGATGTCTTTGATGTTCCTGCGAGTGATTCACGATCAAAGCGAGATGAGCAGGTGTCGCCTCGGCTGGGCTTGGTCTTAAAGCCGATGGAGAATATGTCCCTGTATGCCAGTTACAGCGAGTCATTTTTGCCCAGGAGCGGTGAGCAATTTGCCAACATCAACGGCAGCAAAGGGGAGCTTGATGCAGACACCTTTGCCAATACCGAACTCGGCTTTAAATGGGATATCTCCCCCGGGTTAAGTTTTACCGCCGCTGTCTTTGAGATAGAGCAGGAGTCACCGCAAGTCGCGGACAACGATCCGGCGACTCTCGATGTGATCAAGTCCCAGACTGATGGTTTTGAACTGCAACTAGAAGGTCAGTTGACCGAGACTTGGTATATGTCGGCTGCTTACAGCTACCTCGATGGGGAGCAGATGAATCGCGCCGGATCAACAGGGCTGCGGCCGAGAGAGCTTCCTGAAAATATGTTCTCTATTTGGAACTTTGTGCAGTTCACGCCAAAACTGGGCGCTGGACTCGGGCTCACCTATCAAGATGAGAGTTTCATCAACAACAGCAATACAGCACGCTTGCCGAGCTATACCCGCGTCGATGCAGCATTATATTACGAGTGGTCCGACAAGCTTCGGGTACAGCTCAACGTGGAAAATCTTGGTGATACAGAGTACTTCCCGAGCTCACACAGCACTCACCAAGCGACGGTGGGTGCGCCATTCAATGCTCGCCTTGCGCTCACTATGGACTTCTAGTTTTACCGCACCTGATAGTGACACCGGGCGGCTGCTTCAAAATAGAAAGTGGCCGCCCCAGCCCCCAGAGTTCTGTTACTCCATTCCCGCTTCGGCCATGGCGCTGCGCGCTGCGCGGAAACATTCGAGGGCCTGAGGAACGCCGCAATAAATACCGATCACATGGATGATGGCGCGAAGCTCATCCTTGGTGACGCCGTTGCCAATCGCGCCTTTGCAGTGGATCTCCCACTCATGCATTTTGCCGAGCGCGCCGATCATGGTGAGATTCATCATCGAACGCGTCTTGGGGTCGATCACATCATCTGACCACCCAAAACCCCAGCACCAGGCGGTCATCGCCTCTTGAAACGGGCGGGTGAAGTCATCGGCCGCAGCCAGATTCTTCTCAACGTACTCGGCGCCCAAGGTGCCTTTGCGCATGTCGAGGCCTTTCTCAAACAGGTCGTTATCCATTTAGCCAATCCTTATGCCGATGTTCTTGGTTTGAACATAGTTCATGAGTGCTTCGCGGCCCTTCTCACGGCCGTAGCCCGACTTCTTGTAACCGCCAAAGGGTGTCTCAACGCCTCCGGCGTACCATTCGTTCACAAACACCTGACCCGTGCGAATCCGCTGAGCAACTCGCATCGCACCATCGATGTCCCGAGTAAAGACACCACCGACGAGGCCATAATCACTGTCGTTGGCGATAGCGATGGCCTCGGATTCCTCTTTATAGGTGAGCATGGAGAGCACCGGGCCGAATACTTCGGAGCGAGCGATCTCCATATCTCGCGTCACACCGGCAATGACAGTGGGCGCGAGGAAAAACCCTGCCTCATCCGGCGCGACGCCGCCCGTGGCGATGTCAGCGCCGGCCTCGCGGGCGCGTGCCACCATGCCGGCCGCACGGTCCCGCTGCCCTTTGGAGATCATCGCGCCCATATTGGCACCAAACTCGGGTCGATCGATGCCCGGCCCCACCGAGAGCGACTCCGCCAAGGCGACGATGCGCTCGCGCACTTCACCGGCAATGGATTCGTGCACGATGAGTCGCGACATCGCCGAGCAGACCTGGCCTGCATTGAAGTAAATGCCCCAGCGCACGCTGTCGATCAGGTTATCCAGATCGGCATCGGCGCAAACAATCGCAGCCGACTTACCGCCTAACTCCAACACACAGGGCACCACGTTTTGTGCAGCGGCGGTGGCAATCGCGACCCCGGTGGGGACCGAGCCCGTAAAGACGACTTGATCGATATCCGGGTGCGCCGAGAGCGCCGCGCCCGCCTCACTACCGACGCCGCAAAGAATATTCACTGCACCGGGCGGGAAGCCCGCCGCCTCGGCGGCACGGGCGATGTAAAGATGCGTTAACGGGTCGAGCTCGGGCGATTTAATGACCACCGTGTTGCCGGTGGCGAGCGCTGCGGCCATGCCTCGCGCGGTCATCTCAAGGGGATAGTTCCACGGGATGATTTGCGCCGAGACACCGCGGGGCTCATAGGTGGTGAAATCGTAGTAATCCTTGCCAAGGGGAATCGAGCGCCCTTCCAGCGTCTCGGCCTGGTTGCCGTAGTACTCGAAGTACCGGGCAGCGCCCTCGATCTCGACCACCGACTCCCACAGCGGCTTGCCCGCCTCCAGCGTCAGGAGCTGCGCGATGTCATCGATATTCGCTAACAAGTAATCGCCGATCGCCCGTACCATGCGGCCCCGCTCCACGGGGCGCATCGCCGAGAGCACGCCGCTCTCGTGGCAGCGCCGCGCGGCTGCCACCGCGGCATCGATATCCGCGGCATTGGCGGAGGCCTGCTCGGCGAGTGGCGCACCGGTGCCCGGGTTATCCACCACAATCCGGTCGGCACCGCCATCGACAAACTGTCCGTCAACGTAGTTCTGATAGTAAGACTGGGGCTCAAAGGTGGGCATCAACCGCCTCCCGGGTCCAGGTTTGCAGTGCACGAATCGAGTGCTCGGAGTTCACACCCCCCTCGGGGTCGAGTACCAACGGCCCGGGGGTGTAACCGCGGGAGTTCATGCCGCGCTGGATCGACTCCACCAGCAAAATATCCTCAGCCACAGTGGTGTCGCGGTCCTGTATCGCTAACTGCTCAGCGACCGCTTTGCTTGCCTCGTCATGTGCGTACCAGCCGCGGTAGAGCATGACTTCGTCGACCCGCTCCCCGATTCGCCAGTGATAGGTATTGAGTACGTTGCCCGGGTAGACCTGAAATGAAAACAGCGGCCACAGGAACCAGCTCGAGTACTTACCCGCGAAAGCATTGGAGTCAAGATCAATGGGGTATGTCATGTCAGAGAGGTCATCCTGACACTCTGTGGTGTGCCTCAGACAATATCCCTGCGGCTGAATGTCATAGGTCTCGGGCTTGATGACCCCCGAGGCAAAGGTCGGGTGATTGCGCGAGCAGTGGTAGCACTCAGAGTAGTTCTCCACCGAGATCTTCCAGTTGGTGTGCTCATAAATCTCGACATACTCGGTCGGTGTGAGCGTGCTGATGTGGGGCACGTACTGCGCGAGCTCGTCGCGCACGCCGGGGAACCAGCTGTCCATCGGCGCGGCATCATCGTCGAGGTTCACGAATAAAAAGCCGTGAAAATCCTCGAGCCGCACCGAGGTCAGGCAAATCGATTCGCGTTCAAACCCGGGGGTGCTGTGGATATTCGGCCCGCCCTTGAGCTGGCCTTTCAGGTCATAGGTCCACGCGTGATAGGGGCACACCAAGAGCGGTGCATTGCCGCTGTCCGTGACTAACTCGTGGGCGCGATGCTGGCATACGTTGTAAAAAGCGCGGATCGCATCGTCCTTGCCCTTGATGCAAAAGAGATTCTCCCCCGCCACGCTGAAGGTGAAGAAGTCGCCCGGTTTTTCGAGCTGTGAGACATGCCCCGCGAACTGCCAGGTACTCGCCAGCAGGTGCTGTTTTTCGATCGCAAAGATCGCGGGGTCGGTGTAGTACCGGGCGTCGAGTGAGCGCAGCGGCTCACTCATCGCTGTAAATTCCCAGCGCATGGCGGCGGCTGTGGAAGGCCTCCACCCGCTCGATAATCTTGTCGTCGGCTCGCGCGATCACGAAAGAGAGCAGCGTTTCAAGGAGCGCGATGGTCGCGACGGAAGATGGAAAGAACTGCGGTGTGTCATCGGTGACCTGAAAAGCATGATCGGCGAGGCGGATAATAGGCGAAGTCGCGCGGTCAGAGATAGCCACGATGGTCACCCCCTGCTCTTTCGCCAGCCGCGTCGCGGTGACGACCTCGTCTCGA